>JAFLVB010000039.1 GCA_022508465.1 Clostridiales bacterium | reverse complement strand
GTCCTTGGTAAGGACGAGGTCCCGGGTTCAAGTCCCGGTAACAGCTCCAAAAAAAAGGAAACCACTATTTAAGTGGTTTCCTTTTTTTGGGGCTGTTACTCCGACGCAGTCGGCTAACAGCTCCACATTTTTACTTAATATGGACATAATATGCTGTTATACTCCACTATGCTCCGTATAATAAAACGAACAAACGCATAACGCTACACTCGCAACCAAGGGCGCGTGAGCGCTCAGCCGAGCGTAGCGACCGCCACGAAGTACCGCCGCCCCCGTCAACAGCTCTATAAAAAGGAAACCACTATGGGTGTCACTCATAGTGATTTTTAAAATAGCAAAACAAAATAAGCAAACCCATTGACAGGTGTGATATAATATAAACAAGCAAGTAAAATAAATTATTAAACATGCCATTTGGAGATAAATAATATGCAAATAAGCGATTTTGTAGAATTAATAAATGATAATGAAGAATTAAGGAATAAAAACATCTTTAAGGGCATTAGTGGATTTTTGGTATCTTATATCGACACTACCGATGAATGGATAGTCAAGTTTTTGGACGACAACAACTGGGGTGCTTATGCAGTAGCGAAAGTTAAAACAAAAGATTTGAATTTTTTGCATTCCTATCCACAGCCAAAGCTATCCAAATTCCATGAGCAAATAAACATGCCCGATTTTTATACTCATACAGAGCTGAAACTTCCTAAATTCAAGGAATATGATTTTGTCAAAATAATAAACAATAAGCCCGAGTACGAGAAACACGGAGTCAAAAAAGGCATGACCGGTTGTATTGCAAGCACTTATGCCATAAATGGCGAATGGAATGTCTTAGTCTCTTTGAAGCCTTGGAAGGATGCCGATATAGAAGTACATGAGGATGATATGGAACTTATTGATATTAGCAAGCAATAAGTTAGATTGAAGTAGCTCTACATAATAGTGGCAGCTTTTTTTGCTGTTATACTCCGCTATGCTCCGTACTTTGTGACGATCGCACGCTGCGAGTGCTCGGCTGAGGACATTCGGTTATCAACTTTAAATAACAGACAGTTATTTTTATGGACTCCGACGTAGTCTCGCTAACACTTACCCCGTATACTCGATTTATCTCACACCATTCGAGCAATTCTACTTTTGTTCGACAAAAATTCGACCAAAAAAATTGACAATGGTTACCGATTTTCACTAAAATATAATCATGAATGAATTCGGAAACTTTTTATCATCATTGCGTAAGAGTAAAGGAATGACGCAACAAGAACTCGCCGACAGGCTGGGTGTAACAAACAAGGCAATTTCCAAATGGGAGACGGGTGAGGCTTTGCCCGATACGGCGCTGCTTGTTCCTATTGCGGATGTATTCGGAGTTTCGGTAGACGAGCTTTTGCGTGGGCAGGCATTTAGTGAACATTCCGACCGGCAGCATTTTTCCCCGAAGGAAGAGCGAGACCGCATTGTGCAAAAATATGCGCCCGAAAGTTGGCATAAACGCTTTGCGTTGCTTATTTGTATGGGAGTGGGGCTGATATTATGCGGCGTGCTGACGGTAATAGTTGTGGGGCTCACGACCGAAAACGATAATATAATACTGCTGTCAATCGCCATTATGCTCATTTTTATTACTGCGGGCGTCGATCTTTGTATTATAGCGGGAATACTAAATGATAATGCGTTTTTGCCTGTTGCCGACCCGCTTTGGCGCAAAAAAGTCAATCAGTTTACGGCATTTATAACTTCGGGATTTACAGGCATAATGCTTGCGGTTGTCTGCTTTGTGGCATTTGGCGTGTTTAAAGAAAAGTCCGTAATTTTTATTTTGGGTATGGCTGGCGGATTTGTTTTATTGTTCGGTGGCGTTGTTTTGTTGGTGTACGGTGGTATTTGTTGGGGTGGCTACTCTAAGCGCGTTAAAGCGTCTTTAGAAACTAAAAGGAACACTCAAGCCGAGGACGCGCTTGCGGCCCTGACTGTCGAAGAGCGCAAACACGAAACATTGGGCGGCAGAATAAGCGGTATTATAATGCTGTCGGCTACTGCAATTTATCTTGTTATCGGATTTATTTGGAATTTATGGCATCCGGGGTGGATAGTTTTTCCCGTAGCGGGACTAATATGCGGTATAATAAATATTATCTTAGGCGAAAAGCATTAGCAAAAAGGGGACATAACGTCCCCTTTTTTTTGTGTTTTAATATTAATCGATTTCTACGATTTTGGTGTACTCTCTAAGCGGATATGTTCCGTCGTGGGCCTCGCCGAAGAAAGTTCGAGACATATCTCCGCCCGTTATGCGCACAACGCCTGCGCTTATAAGTAGCTCGGCAAGCTCTTGCTTTTCAGAGTTGCTGCAAAGCAAGCCGCATGTTTGTAAGTAACCTTTTTGCTTTTTGAGCGTCTTAACTAAATCGCTATGTGGCAACGCCTTGATCCAAACGTTACGGAAGGTGTAAGATAATTCCAATTCGCTGTCGTCCTTTACTACCACCGAAACGCCACTACCGTTAAGCACTAACGGGTACTTGTTTTCCAGCCTATCGCAGTAGAGACTTACTGTGTTTTTGCCGCGCATTGCCATATCCGTTTTGCCTGCCTTGATGTTTTCAGTCTTAAAAATTTCAAAAAAGCGTCTTGCAAAATCAGATAGTTTATTTTTATCAGCTGTGTCCAAGTATATGCCTTGACACGAGGAACATAGCACTTGCTCGGTGTCGCAGATATGCTTTGCAAGTATGGCGAGTTGGGTATCGGTCACGCTGTCGGTGACGTACGCAAACGACAATTTATGACCCCAAGGTATGATTTTTGTCGTTACGTCGCACATACTTCGCGCCGTGCGCTGTGCTAAATCACCGCCCCATACGACAACTCCGTCGGCGAGTTTACTTAGCTGTTTGAGCGTCTCAAACTCGGTGGAGGGGACGTCGAACACATAGATGTAGTCGGTCAGTTCCGGTGCTTCGGTTATAAGGTCGGACAATAATTTGATAGACAGCCCCGAGTCGCCGGATGGGAGCTTTAATATATTGATATTGCCGCTTAGTAAACCTTCGGCAACGCTGAATGCAGGAAGTCCGTCAACGTTGCCCGCCGCTACATGAAACAGCACGCCGAGCGGAGCGAGTTTGCGCACCGTGCCGCTTGTAAGGGGTGGCAAATTGTCCCAATGTTCGCCCAGCTCGATGTCGCACTTGTATCTAAGTACCTCTTTAGAAAACGCCTTTGCCATAGCTTGATAGCGGTCATATGATATTCCAAAGGCGTTTAGTAGCGGCAGCGCAATACTGTCGTAATAGCCGCTCATTGCTTTTTTGTACATCTTTTCGCTCGCCTCAATCACGCTCATTGGTGTGAGTTTTTTAGGGCTTGCAAGGGTTTCCGTAATGTCGGCTTTAAGAGTGGCTATAAGCTCGTTTTGCTTTGTGTCGGGGTAAATTTTACCTTTATACAGTATCATGTATTCCCTCCCGTAAATTGATTGAGTAGCTCTTCGGCTCCCTGCGCGCAAGTGATGATGTCTTTTATGCCCATTCTGCCCAAAATCTCAAGATGGGGTGAAGTTTCGCCACATTCGCACGGCTCGTCGTGAAGTATGCCTATGTCGTCGGTAAGTATGCTCAGCATTGGCATGCTGCCGAAAATGGGGGTGAGTAGGTTGACGAGTCCGGGCGTGCCGTTAGGCACGGGCTCAAGTGTGTCTACGTCGCGAATGATAACTCTGCCGTACGCTGGTACGTGAAAGTGATGACTGCGACAGTCTGTATATAGTATGGGGTGTTCAACTGCGCCAAAGAACTCTATGATATGCTTGTCGTCAACGCCGAGTACTTCGTAGGCAAGTTTATAAAAATCCTCTTTTTCCACCTTCTCGGCATAAAACTGTTTCCAGCCGCCGCCGAGGCATATAAGCGAACCTTTGGGTAGTTTTACGGATAGCCCTTCTTCCTTCATTTGCCTTAGCAAAAAATATGTATAGGCAGGGAACCCCATAGTCCTTACCGGCATTTTGCCTTTGGAGTATTTTATCAGCTTGCTTTTTATGTTGTCAAGGTCGAGGGAGTATTCGCCGTTTTTCCATTCAAGTGCGTATATGCGCGACGCTGCAGGCGCAAAAAATGTGAACCCGTATGCCGTTTTTGCGGCCCCGAGACTATTTTCGCGGCGCGGACGGTAGCCGAAAATGACATAGCGTGTGAGCCTTGCCGACCATAGCTTGTGATATTTAGCCACCCGTTTTACCATTTTAAACGCGCGCCATAGCGTGCCCACATTAAATCCGACAAACGACTTTACGCCGCCCGTTCCGCTTGACGACACTTTGACTATCATGCGCTTTTCGGGCATGGATAAAAGGCGGTGTTTTTTAAAATAGAGAGTGGGGATAAACGGCAGTTTAGCGAGGTCGTCCATGGTTTTGATTTGATCGGGCGTAAAGTCAAAACTATCGAGTATGTCCCGATATTCTTTGCAATGCCTATAATGGTAACGGCAGTTTTCCGCCATTGCCTTTACAAACAGCTCATCTGTCATTTGTGTGTTGTACAGTTTGCGTACAGAAAAAAGTTTATTGATTTTTGACATATTAATATTTTACCATAAGCACATATATTTGTCAATACTATTTCTTAAATTTATCTTAGACATAAGATATTTGATTTGTAACCATTGACTTTTTTACTTATTGATGATACAATTATTATATACGGAGGCGAAATAAATGACAAAAAATTCGAAAATTGCAATATTAGTTGTTGTAATAATGAGTTTATTTATAGATATAGGTTTTGCAGTAATGTGTATCATAATGGATTATTTTATTCCGTGGTGGGTTTATCTTATAATTCCTACATTCGCAGCTATTATGTTAGTTAGCGCATTTTTGTTTGAAAAACTAAGTAAGAAAAAATTTTTCAAGTTTTTGGAAAAGCATAATTTTTGTATCCAAAAGCAATATGGAGAAATTATTTCGGATGATCCTGAATTAATATGTATAGATTTTGGCAGCAAGCGTTTTGCAAGCAATCAATTACTAAGCAAAATAGTGCCATTTAGTGATATTATGTCAGGCAATATAGAAGTTAAGAATACTAACGAATTTAATATACAGACGCGAAAAACATTTGTTAGTCTTATTATTTCCGTAAAAATTGGTAATGCACTGGATGTATTCTATATTGAGACGTTACAGACGACAATAAGCAACGACGATTATAGCGAGAATTTTGAAATCACCGATGCTCTTATAGAAAAATATCCGAGTTTAAAAGATATAGTTTTACTAAAAAAGGATGTAGAAAGAATAATTGAAATAAACCGCGAGGACGGAGTGGCATATGACCATCCGTCGGACGATCAATGGGATGAGTATTTGGAACAAAAAGACTATACGCTGTTTTGGGAGTAGATATGGGCAAGGTTTATTTGGATTCGCGGATAGGCGTGTGGGAGATTATAACGGATAGCGGCTTTTTGACTAAAATCAATTTGGTAGATAGGGCGAGAGAGGAGCTAAATGATGATGTAGGAATTGAAGTAAAAAGGCAGCTAAGCGCCTATTTTGATGGTAAACTCAAGGTTTTTGACTTGCCTATAAAGCTAAATGGGCAAGGCTTTTGTCTAAAAGTATGGGAGAGTATGAGGACTATCCCTTACGGCAAAACGGTTACATATGGAGACCTTGCATCTATGGCGGGCAGTCCAAAGGCATATCGTAGCGCCGGAAGCTGCGCCGGCAAAAATCCTATCCCTATAATTGTGCCGTGCCATAGAGTAGTTGCAAGTATCGGTTTGGGCGGCTTTGGACTTGGTTTAGATGTAAAAAGGTATTTACTTGCACTTGAACAGGCGTATTTGGTATAGGGTAGATTGGTTAAACAAAAGGCACCACAAGGGTGCCTTTTGTTTATGGTTGCGGGGGCAGGACTCGAACCTGCGACCTTCGGGTTATGAGCCCGACGAGCTACCTACTGCTCCACCCCGCGTCAATTGGAAGCTTAGTATAACACATAAATAGTACGTTGTCAAGCAGTTTGATAGAATATCTTCGCAATTTTGTAATATTTATTTGTCCTTTAATGTCGAATAACTTTATTGTACAATTGGCCAAAAAAGTCTGTATGGAGTTCATACAGACTTTTTATACATCCGAGGTTTAGGAAGGCTTTTGCGGATGTCTTACGATCTAAGTTAGTGATAAACTTGATTTTTACGTAAATATAATAGCATATAATAGTGAAAGTGTCAAGCGATTTTTGCTGAAAATGTAAAAATATTTTATAGAAATAATTAGTAACTGAAATCGTATGTGGGTTAATTTTCATAAAAGAAAATATTTCTATCGTTCTCAAAAGTTTACTAAAATCGAATCGTAAAAAATTTCACACAAATTGTTGAGTGCTTTGATTGACATATATTAACTATATATGGTATTATAATTTTTGTTCAGGTACAAGATATTGTTAATAATTACATAACTAATTTAAGGAGTACGACATGAAAATCATAAAAAGAAATGGAGCGGAAGCCGATTTTGACATCAAAAAGATTGTAATTGCTATTTCCAAGGCTAACGAAGCTGTCGACGAAAGCTATCGCATGACCCCAAGACAAGTAAAGCGCATCGCCGAGAGTGTTGTGCTCAGTTGTGAACAGCTCGGCCGTTCGCCTTCTGTAGAAGAAGTACAAGATATGGTAGAGCATCAAATTATGGCTCACGGAGCTTTTGAAGTTGCAAAGGCTTATATTACATACAGATACACGCGTACGCTTGTGCGCCAGTCCAACACGACTGACGACAAGATCCTCAGCCTTATAGAATGCAACAACGAGGAGGCAAAACAGGAGAACTCCAATAAGAACCCTGTCATTAATTCCACTCAGCGCGACTATATGGCGGGCGAGGTGAGCAAGGACATTACGAGCCGTATTTTGTTGCCTAAGGAAATCGTGGACGCCAATAACGAGGGCATAATTCACTTCCACGACGCAGACTATTTTGCGCAACACATGCACAACTGCGACCTCGTAAACCTTGAGGACATGCTCCAAAACGGCACAGTTATAACCGGCACGCTTATCGAGCGTCCGCACAGCTTTTCGACAGCGTGCAATATAGCAACGCAGATCATAGCCCAGGTTGCGTCCAATCAGTACGGCGGACAGTCGATTTCGCTTACCCATCTTGCACCTTTTGTGCAAGTCAGCCGCGAAAAGATCCAAAAGGACGTAGAGGCGGAATTTGCCTCGCTCGGGCTCGAAATATCTGAAGAGGACAAGAGCAGGCTTGTTGAAAAGCGTCTTAGGGCGGAAATCAAACGCGGCGTTCAGACCATACAATATCAGGTGGTTACGCTGCTTACAACCAACGGACAAGCGCCGTTCGTCACCGTGTTTATGTATCTCGGTGAGGCGAAGAACGAGAGTGAGCGCGCAGACCTTGCTCTTATTATAGAGGAAGTCCTCGAACAGAGAATACTGGGTGTCAAAAACGAGAAGGGTGTATACGTTACACCTGCATTCCCCAAGCTCATTTATGTTTTAGAGGAGGACAATATTCACGAGGATAGCAAATACTGGTATCTCACTAAGCTGGCGGCAAAATGCACAGCTAAGCGCATGGTGCCGGACTATATTTCCGAAAAGGTTATGCTCCAAAACAAGATAGACAAAAACGGCGACGGGCAATGTTATACTTGCATGGGCTGCCGCAGTTTCTTGACCCCATATGTAGATGAAAACGGCAAACCCAAGTATTACGGCAGGTTTAATCAGGGCGTTGTCACCGTAAACCTTGTAGACATAGGCCTATCGGCAAATAAGGATATGAACAAGTTCTGGCAGATATTTGACGAGAGAATGGAGCTTTGCCACCGCGCTCTCCAATGCAGACACGAGCGTCTTAGTGGAACTCTGTCCGACGCCGCACCCATATTGTGGCAATACGGCGCGCTGCTTCGCCTCAAAAAGGGTGAGACTATTGACAAATATTTACATGGCGGATATTCGACATTGTCGCTCGGCTTTGCGGGACTTTGGGAGTGCGTTTATGCGCTTATAGGCAAAAAGCTGACAGAGCCGGAGGGCGAGGAGCTTGGCCTTGCTATTATGCGCAAACTCAACGAGTATACGGCTAAGTGGAAAAAGGAAGAGAACATAGACTACTCGCTGTACGGAACTCCGCTTGAGTCTACGACATACAAGTTCGCTAAGTGCTTGCAACAGCGTTTTGGCATAGTGCCTGGTGTAACCGACAAGAGCTATATAACAAACAGCTACCATGTTCACGTTACCGAGCCTATCGACGCATTTGAAAAGCTGCGCTTTGAGTCCAAGTTCCAGGCGCTCAGCCCGGGTGGAGCAATAAGCTATGTCGAGGTTCCCGATATGCAAAACAATCTTGATGCGGTTTTGAGCGTAATGAAGTTCATTTACGACCACATTATGTACGCCGAGCTCAACACCAAGAGCGACTATTGTCAGGTTTGCGGTTTTGACGGCGAGATCGAGCTTCAAGACGACGACGGCAAACTCGTGTGGACGTGTCCCAAGTGCGGCAACAGGGATCAGGATAAGATGAATGTTGCACGCCGTACGTGCGGATACATAGGCACTCAGTATTGGAACCAGGGCAGAACGCAGGAAATAAAAGATCGCGTGCTACACTTATAATACAAACGAGGCAAACTCGTTTGCGAGGGTTTGAGAGCGCCGAACAACATAAGGTGGGGGCGCAAACAAAGCCGAGGCGATTTTAGTCGCATAACTAAAATTTTATTTAGTTGCCATTGAATGTTATAAAATGCATTACGGAGTTATAAAAAATTGTGATATTGCCGACGGCCCGGGCGTGAGGGTGTCGTTGTTCGTTTCGGGATGCACCAATCATTGCGAAAATTGCTTTCAGCCCGAGACTTGGGACTTTGATTATGGCACCCCATTCACCCAAAACACCGAGGACGAGATAATAAAAATGCTCGCACCGTCGTATATAAGCGGGCTTACGGTGCTTGGCGGCGAGCCGATGGAGCCAAGCAATCAACGCGCGCTGTTGCCTTTTTTGAGGAAAGTGCGCTTGGTCTTCCCTAATAAAACCATATGGGTATATTCGGGGTTTACATATGAGGAGCTTTTGACAAAATCTTATCCGAACTGCGAAGCGACCGAGGAACTTTTGGATTTGTGCGATGTGCTTGTAGATGGAAGATTTATTGAGGCGTTAAAGGACATTACGCTGCTGTTTAGGGGCTCGGCCAATCAAAGAATCATAGATCTCAAGGCGACGCGCAGTAGCGGGACTATCGTAGTTTGGGATAAAAAATAAATTTTATATTATACCACCGCCCTTACCGCTATTCCGCTACCGGCGGAATATTGCACCAAATTTGCCCTTGCAAGCAGGCAAATTTACTTCTCGAATAAAAAAATTAAAAATTTATGAGCAAAACATTTGATTTTGACGTATATATATGATATAATAATGGCAACAAAAATTTATGGAGGTTTTTCATTATGGCAGCAAAAAACGATTATTTTGGTCTTAGCCGTTTGGTAAGCATCATTCTTGCTATCATTCCGTTTACATCATGGATTCTCGGTATTGTTACAAGAATCACCGAAGGCAAAATCGTTGCAGGAATTCTCAGAATTTTCCTTGGTTGGATTATGTGGATTCTTGACCTTGTTTTCATGATTTTGAAAGGCAGCATTTGTCGTATTCTTAACGTTTAAAACTATTTATAAAAATACGCTCCGAATAGTTCGGAGCGTATTTTTATGCCTTTTATGCAGAATAATAGTATAAAAGATAAAATTTTAGTTGTAAGATGTCGTTAAAATAACAGACATAAAAATACAGTTGCTTTTTAATAATAAATGTGGTATACTGCTCAAATGGGAAAAATAACGGGGGAAAATCGTAAGTATAAAAAAGGATTGAGCTGCGGAATATTATTGATATTCGCGCTTTTAAGTATACTTTGTATTACCTCAGTAGCGCCCGCATATTGGGCTGCGGGAAGCTATGAGTTCGCGCGCCCAAACGGCAAGGGGATCACTCTTACTGCGGTGGATTTACTCGAGCAAATGTTCCCCCTTGACGACATAGAAAAACAATATTTGTTTAATCACGATAATTTTAAGTTTACATACAGCGACGATATACCGGCGTCTAATATAATTCCTAATTTCGAGGACGGCACTCTCAGCGTTTCGGCATCGAGTTACAGCTATACGGCAACTAACGGGGCTACGGTCACTTGGACTCCGCAAAAAGCGTTTGTAGGTGGCAGAGAGCTTGCTAAAAACGATAGCGTGTGGACTACCGAGGTGGCCCACGGTGACGGCGATATAGTTACAATTCAATACACCTGGGGTACGAAAATCGCAGCCGCCGACATAAATGCTTTTTTAAACAAGACATTAAATGCGGCTATAAGCGCCAAGGATAAAATAGCGGCGGAGGAGGCTCGCTATGAGCAAGAGGTTGCCGCTTTAGATAAGTATGAGGACGATTTAAGGCAATATGAACGCGACTATGCGGCGTATGAGCAATACTTAAAAGACTACGGTGCCTGGAAACGCGCTTATGACGAATATGCCGCCTATCTTGAGGACTATGCCGAATATCAAAAAGAGCTTGAAGAATATAACAATTATGATGCGCTTCTCAAGCAATATCTGGAAGCATTAAGTAAATATCAGCAATATAAGACAGAGTTAGAGATTTACGAGGAAAAGCTTGCTCAATACAATAAGGACATGGCGTCGCCCGAGGTTAAAAAGGCGATGTATCAGTTATCCGTCCTTGCCTATATGTATAGGCCGGTAGGTGACGAATATCGTACAATAGGCGGGGCGATACTCGGTGATTCGGTCACTCAAGTGCTTGGCGAGACAGAGGCGCTTGTTGCGGCGGGTGCAGAACGCGCGGCGGTCAATCGTGCCAATGCGGCAACCGTTGTTTTGCGTAGATTGATTACTCAATATAACTCGCTACAAACCGACGAGGAGCGCTATATGTTTTACATAAGCGCTTACGACCAGTTAAGAGAGAATTTTAACACCTTACTGCGTACGCTCGATTATTTTTTGAGCTTTAATGCCTTGAGGCGTGAATTGTCGAGGCGCGGCAAGACCGAGGCTTTTGAGATTTTGATAGCTCAGCTCTATTATATATGCAATGCGCTCGACAACAACAAGATAGGCAACTACATACAGGAATATAAATTTGATAAGACGGGTGCGGCTTACTTTGACAGCTCTTATCGTATAGGTGCGTCAAAGCGAACTCCCGCAGCTGTTGTAGGTCCGGATGGAGTGCTTGAGGATAATAACGACGCACTCCCGCTTGAATCCGGTTATCCGGCTATTCCGGAGATGCCTGTTATGCCGGAGGAGGTAACGAATCCCGGTGCTATGCCGCAGCGCCCCAAGCTGCCCGTCGAGCCGGACAGAGTGGATAATCCCGGCAATGCGCCTACGGAGGTTGTGCGGCCCACAAAGCCGACTATGCCCAAGACGCCGCAAAAGTATGTACCTACGGAGGAAGAAACGACGCTTGTCGATGCATACAACAGCGGTAAATTGGTCGAGCGCAGTCCGCTGACAAATGATTACACTATCACGTTTACGAGCGAAACCGAAAAATATTTCCGCAATGTGCGAAAGATTACAGTCAACTTTTACTCAAGCGAAAGCGCGACAAATCCGTCATATACGATAGACGAGACAGAGATAGGCTCTACTATTGAATATCCATATAGTGCTCCTACAAAAAGCCGCGAAGGATATACCTGTACCTTTGCTTATTGGGTAGATGAGGACGGAAGCTATATAAGCCTCAACAATTTGCAAACGGAAAAGTCGGTGCTTAATTTGTATCCGCATTTTGAAGAAACCCCCAACCTTTATGATGTGACTTGGATTGTCGACGGCAAGGAGTACTCTGACACTTGCGCTTATGACAATTATCCCACATATGACGAAGACTCCTTTATGCCGCTTGATCAAGTGGGAGATGGGGTGAGATTTTATCGTTTCTTGGGCTGGAAGCGTCTAAGCGACGGGACGATTTTTAATGGGCAGTTGCCTGTAATGACAACAGTAGCTGTTAAATACGAGGCGGTCTTTGATATTAGCTTTTTGATTACCTGGGTTGTTTCGGACACCGATATTGTCTATTTGCCTATATGGGGTGGGGAAATGCCGATATTTGACGGCATTCCGCATAGACCTATAAGCGAGTTCTCACGATTTATTTTTACCGGCTGGGATAAAGAAATTGTGCCTGCCGCAAAGGACGAAACCTATGTGGCACAATTTAAAACCGAGTATCTAATAACAATTAATAATGCAAACGGCTCGGTCTCTTCCTTCGGCTCTGTGCAGAGAACGGACGACACGTATGTTGCTTATTGCGAAAATACAAGCAAAAGAGCGTTTGATTTGGGCGGGTTGTTGGCTGTTGCGGCAGAGGATAATTGCGCGGTAAGAATAATCCTTTCCCGCGGGTCGCTGAGCATGTCGTCGCTATCTGTTTATGAGGCGGTGCAAAGCGGCGTGGATAGGTTGGCGATAGAGGAATTATATGTTGCAGAGCACACGTATCGCTATTATGTTCAATTTAAGGACGACGCCGGCAATGAACTGATGCCGGATAATTGCGGCTTTACAATCACTACTATGGGTACCTTTGACAGCAAAAATTCGTATCTTACCGCCGAGGACAGAGAAGGTAACGAGACCGATGTCAGGTTTATTATTACAGATACCATCCTCTCGTTTGCAATGCGAGCGGGATATGTGTACGACTTACGCCCGAGGTTCACGGTAGGCATAATGCCGTCAGAGAATATCGATATTTCTGTAAACCTCGACCGTGCCGAATATGGGGATATTATTAAGATTAAATTAGGCAGCCCCGCGGTTGGTATGTATGTGCGTTCTGTCTATGTTGTGGATGCAGACGGCAATGACGTAAAGCTTAATGACGATATGACCTTTATAATGCCGCGTATTGGCGTAATGGTTGGCGTTGTTTGTGATTATAAAGAATATACTATTATATTTAAAGCCGACGGCAAGATACTGGTGTCAAAAAAACTCAAATATGGCGAGAAGATAGTCCCGCCTGCCGATCCCGTCAAGGCATCCGATAATGAGTATCAATATACATTTGCAGGCTGGGGAAAGGAAGTTGGTTATGTGACCGGTGATATGGAGTTTAATGCCATGTTCACAAAAGAGCCGTTGACTGTTATCAAGACACCGATATCCAAGCTTTCTAAATTAATAAGATTTTTGCGCATAGGTGTGCCTATTATTATAGCCATAATCTTTTTAGTTCGCTTTGCGCTTTTGGTAGTAGTGCTTGAGGAACAAGAGAGAAAGCGACTTAAAGCTGCTGTGGCTATTCAAACGGAAGCAGCCTTGGTTGCTCAAACGGGTGGCGAAGATAATGTTGCAAGTAGCGTTGCCGCTAATGCGGATAATTCGGAAAATGTCGTTTCTGCAGCTATTACGGATAGTAGTACCGATAGCGCAATTGGTAGTGGCGTTGGTAATGCCGGTGCTGATATTGTTGAAACCGAGCATGTCGAAGACAATAAGGTTGAAAATAAAGAGAGTAAGCTACATACAATAGCCACAAAAATAAAGAATATTGCAAGCAGCACTATTATAAAAATAAAGAAGGCAATATGCTACATAGCTATCAAAATAAAGAAGTTGGCAATTTGGATAGCATTAAAGATTAAGAGATTAGCAGTCTGGATAGCAATAAAGGTTAAGAGATCGGCAATTTGGATAGCAATAAAAACAAAACAGGCAGTAGGAGGTATAGCTATTAAATTAAAAACAAAGTCTCACTCTGTGGACAATAATTCGGAGACAGACCAATCAAATAATATAGACGAAAGTGCGCAGCCTGTTGCGTCGGAGGCAGAAAAAAAGGATACGGCACAAGATAAAGAGAATAAAAACGACGAAAAGCGTGGTGGCAATAATAAGAAAAAGCAAACTAATAAGCAAACGGGCAAGTCGGTAGTGGCAGACGAGGTTACTGACGCTGCCCAAAAAACAGGAACGGATAGTGTCGCTCAAAACAGTCCTGCAGACGAGCATGTTGAAAAAGCCGATAGTAATATCGAGAAAAAGGAAAATAATAGTAATTCTGCCGAGAAGACTACTGGTAATAATACATCCAATTCATACAGTAAGCGCGTTGTAAAGGTTAAAAAGAAGAAGTAGGGTGCGCGTATTCGACTTTAAATTGGAATTTCCTGCAAATATACATAAAAAAAAGCATTATTTATAAATTTTTTGTCGTAAAACTATTGACAAAAGAAAAAAAGTATAGTAAAATTTAATATGTATCATAATGTTTGCATCTGGGAGGAGGCCTTCTTTGTGCAACTCATTAAATTAAGCAAGGAGATTTTAGCATGAAAACTAAAAAGTCGAAAATTATTTTTGTCGCTATGCTGGTTGTCATGGCTTTGCTTTGCGGATTCACTTCGCTAGGGGCCACGAACAATATTGCAGAAGGCAGCTCTAAGACTACTGATTGGTATGAGCTGAATTATTCGGCAAACAGCTTAGAGTTCCGCTTGAGCGACAATTACAGAGAGTACCTTGATGCTGATCAAAGCGAAGTAACCAAGCTTCAAGACGAATTGATGACAGCTGTTAGGAAAATTGTTAGGGAAAATATCTTTAATGGTATAGAGCCCAATACTCTTTCCATAATGCCGTATGCCGACGAGAAGAATTTTGAATGGAGCGGCAATCTTAGCGAGTTTAGAGATTATGTTCTCGAGCGTCTCAGCAAGCCCGAAGAGCTCGACAGCTATCGTAGCGGCAATTACAATACTTTGCTTGAGTATGCTATCGGTACATATATCGAAAGTAAGACCGAAGAAGGCTTGTCCGAGGAAGATATTAATAAGCTTTACGACGATATCAAGGACGCTATTGCAGACGTTGTAAAGCAAGCTGCAGGCAATGTTGCCGATGAAATGATTAAGGCAGGCCTTATGACAGAGGATGAAAAGGCCGGCTACATTGACGACGTTATGACAGACAGCGATGCTTGGTTAAGCGAGGCAGTACAAAACGTTAAGGATAACGATGGTAAAGTTCCTCCGCTTGGAGCTAAAGACATTATTGCCGCACTTAATAGCTTATATATTAACGGTAAGGAAGTTTACTCCCAAACGTACGGTCTCAGCTTCAGCGTATTGCGTTCGCTTAGCTATATTATCCCCAGCCCCAGCCAAATCGCTCAGATGAGCGCAGCGGAAATCAGAAATTTAGTTCAGGCTGATATCAAAGTTAAGACTACATATGCAGATATCGATGTTAAAGTAACATTCGGTTTCTTTGGTGATGCAGAGGCGATTAAAAAAGCTGCTAAGTTTGTAGACGAGCATTTTAATGTATCTTTTGTAGGTAACGATCTTAACGTTGATGTGATTGTTCCCGATGAAGTTTCCGAAGTTCTCCTTAAATTAACTCAGTCGACTGAATTCAGCAAAGAAACAAAGAACAATATCTTTGCACTTTTCGGCAACGATGAAGAAAGCGAATTTACATACGAGGATTTGTTTGATCTCATCAATAGTGAGAAATTCTTAGATTGGTATAAAGCTAATTTTGAAGAAAGATTCGATAAGACTACAAA
>JAFLVB010000038.1 GCA_022508465.1 Clostridiales bacterium | reverse complement strand
GTGCCGAACGCCACGAGCCAACGGCGAGTATGCACTTCGTGACAGCTCCCCTTACAAAGGGCGCCATATAAAGGCTCGCTATGCTCGGGAATACAATCCCCTCAGGCTGCTTGCAAGCTCGCAGCCAGCTCCCCTTACTAAGGGGCGCCTTGCATGGTGGAGGCCTTTATTACGGCCTCATTCAAAGCAATTCTTCGCAAAAGTGCGATTTTACGCAAGGGGGGACGGGGATAACATAAAAAAAGCCCTCGTATAAGGAGAGCAACTTCAAAACAACCTGATATGTCAACTAAAATTTAAGCGAGGAATAAAAAACTTACTTCGCTACGCTTCGTGTCGGTAGCTATGCTCAGGAATACAATCCCCTCAGTCTGCTCGCGGGCTCGCAGCCAGCTCCCCTTACTAATGGGAGCCTTACGGGGTGGAGGGTTATACACAATCCCCTCAGTCTGCTCGTGAGCTCGCAGCCAGCTCCCCTTACTAAGGGTAGCCTTACGGGGTGGAGGGTTATACACAATCCCCTCAGTCTGCTCGCAGGCTCGCAGCCAGCTCCCCTTACTAATGGGAGCCTTAAAGCTCGCTTCGCTTGTGACGTTTTTCGCCGGAGCTCCTTGGTTGAGAATTTTACAAAAAAACGCCCACTTTAGAGAGGGCGATTTTTAAAAAGGTAGATATGTCGACTAAATCAAAGCGTGGTAATTGTTTATTACAGGCAATTAAAAAAGCGACGAGGCTTGTACTCGTCGCTTTTTCCACTACACTTAACTATTATTTGCAGTCCTTAGTGGTGTTATTGTTCTTGCTGCTTGCGCTTTTAGTTGCCTTAGCCTTAGCCGAGCAAGACTTTTCTGTGCTTTTTGCCGAAGTAGACTTTTTGCTTGTAGTCTTCTTGGAAGTTGTCTTGGTGTTTGCCATTTTGATTTCCCCTCCTTATGTAGATTTGCAATTTGCTTTGCTTAGTTAGTATAAGTTTTTTTGGGTAAAATATACTGTCAAAAACTGCAAATAACTACATAAGGTTATGTTTAAGGGCATATCCCTCGAGGTTGTCTTTTTCGCTTACAGTTACGACATTTTGTCCAAGGCGAGAGATAACGGTTTTAAGTGCGGTTGCGCCCTGAACAATCGTTTTGCGCCTGTTTTCCTGCAAAGTGGGGAAGGCTTTGCCACTCATAGTTTGGTCTATAAGCCGCGATATTATATTTGCTTCGAGCTTATATCCGTCTACCTTGTTGGGGTCGTAGACTAATAAGTCTTGCGCCATAGCGGCAAGTGCGGTCGCCGTTCCTCCGACTGCTATGTAACTCCCGGCAGAATAAGAGGGTATGTCGGCTAAAAGCGAATTGACGTAATCGGTTATGCTACTCAAGTCGCTATTAAACTTGTCCTTCATAGTAACGCAGCCGAAAGGGAATGACGCTTTATATGTAATTTTACCGCTATTGCCGAAGATTATTTCGCAGCTTGCTCCGCCGAGATCAATTACTGCCGCGCTGCCGGTAAACCCAAAAGTCGCACCCATATAGCTGATTTCCGCCTCTTGTTCGCCGCTTAGCACATCTATCGTTATGCCCGTTTGTGCCTTTACAGCCTCGATAAAGTCGGCTTTGTTGGTTGCTTTACGCACCGCCTCGGTAGCAAAGGCGAGACAATGCCCGTCTGCATTTTCGCTTAGCGATTTTATTGCATCTACCGTGCGCTCTATGGAACGGGTGTCTAAAACACCACTTATCATATTTTCGGCAAGGCGGGTGGTGATGACTGTCTTTTTTTTACCGTCAAACAGCCTTACCGAATTACTGCCTATATCAATAATGTTCATATTTCTCCTAACAAAAAAGCCCGTTATTTTCGGGCTTTAATTTACTTTTCTTTTGCGGTAAACGCCTCTTCGTTGCGACCCTTCATATTAAGGTGTTCGCGAGCATATTTGTCGAGCCACTCGGTGCTTTCGAGCTCGGCGATAGTTTCGTCGTTTTGCTCGATCCTTTTGTCCAGCTCTAATAGCTGTGCTTTTAGCTTTGCCTCTGTTGTCGAGGTATTTGCGAGTTTTATCAAGTTGATTATAAGCGAAATCGCAAGCAAAAATATAAGAATAACAGCCGAAACGGTCAAAATTTTAATGACTTTTACCCTTGAATCCATTTGAAATACCTCCCTAAAAACTATCATATCATATCACAAAAAAATTGTCAAGAATTTTATTTAATAGTACATAAAAATATTTGACATTTGGCTACATAAATGATATATTGTGCGAGGTTTAATAATAATAAACTTTTAGTTTATTTTAACCAAACTCTTTAAACTTTTTGTTTAGTATTTTATGAGGCGAATAGGCAATGGAACTGGGCATTAAAATTAAAGCGTTAAGACTTAAAAAAGGGCTCACGCAGGAAGAATTGGCGTCGAGGTGCGAGCTTACAAAAGGGTATATAAGCCAGCTCGAAAACGACCTCACCAGCCCGTCGATAGCGACACTAAACGACATTTTGACGTCGCTCGGCACAAACCTCACCGAATTTTTCTCTGACGATGGCGACGAGCAAATCGTGTTTAAGGCAGATGACCATTTTGAAAAGGTGAGCGGCGACGATAAGATCATATGGCTTGTGCCCACGGCGCAAAAGAATATGATGGAGCCGATAAGGCTTGAACTCAGCCCCGGCTCGGAGACAGAACAGGACATTCCGCATGACGGCGAGGAGTTCGGCTATGTGCTAAGCGGCAAAGTTACTTTGTTTATCGGTAAACGCCAAGAAGAAGCAAGGCAAGGTGAAAGCTTTTACTTTAGGGCAGACCGAACACATTATATTAAAAACACGGGCGACGAAACAGCCGTAATCATATGGCTATCTTGCCCTCCTAACTTTTAATGGGGGACGACAGACAAATGAAAGAACAAAGAGTTTTTGACAAGATTATCGAAGTTAAGAATGTTACAAAGATTTTCGACGATACGACTGTTATCGACGATCTTAACCTGTCCATCAGACGTGGGCAGTTTGTAACCTTGCTCGGTCCGAGCGGCTGCGGCAAAACGACTTTATTGCGTATGATAGCCGGCTTTATGGCGCCCACATCGGGCAATATCTATATCGAGGGGCAGGACGTGACCGCCATGCCGCCGTACAAGCGTCCCGTTAACACGGTGTTCCAAAAGTATGCGCTTTTCCCGCACCTTAATGTGTTCAACAACGTGGCGTACGGTCTTAAACTCAAGAAAATTCCGAGCGGCGAAAAGAGGACCAAAAATGGCGTGACGGTAGATGTAACGCGTAAGTTCACAAAGGCGGAAATCGCCGAAAAGGTAAATCGCGCTCTCAAGCTTGTTGGACTTGATGACTACGGACATCGCGACGTCAATTCGCTTTCGGGCGGACAGCAGCAAAGAGTTGCTATTGCCCGTGCACTTGTTTGCGAGCCTAAGGTGTTGCTGCTCGACGAGCCTCTCGGCGCACTCGACCTTAAAATGCGCAAGGAAATGCAGATCGAGCTTATGAAGATGCACCGCGAGCTCGGCATTACATTTATATATGTTACACACGATCAGGAGGAGGCGCTCACAATGAGCGACGTTGTGGTCGTGCTCAACGACGGACTTATTCAGCAGATAGGCACGCCCAAGCAGGTGTATGACGAGCCTGCCAACGCGTTTGTAGCCGACTTTATAGGCGAAAGCAACGTAATCTCCGGTACGATGATAAAGGACTTCTGCGTCAAGTTCCTCGACACCGAGTTCGTTTGCGAGGACAAGGGTTTTGCCAAAAACGAGCAGGTAGACCTTGTAGTCAGACCTGAGGATATAAAGCTGTATCCCGAAAATTCGGATAAGGGTCAGCTTGCGGGACAGGTGCTCAGCACGGTATTCAAGGGCACTTGGTACGAAATGGAAATAGAGGCTAACGGTTACGAATTTACCGTTCAGTCGACGACCGAAGCGAAGGTAGGGCAAAAGGTAAGGCTTGCTATCGAGCCCAACGGTATCCATATAATGAAGAAGCTGCGTACCGTCAACGAATTTATCGGCGAAGTTACCGGCGAAAACTGGGTTGACTTCTGCGGCGGCTCGTTTGAAATTAACACCTTCGTTGACGGAGTAGCGCTCGAAAAAGGCACCTCTGTCAAGGTCTATGTTCCGTTTGACGCCGTAGAGCTTACTGACGACGAGGACGACGGTGAGATTGGCGGTAACGTAACTCGCTCCTTGTATAAGGGCAATTACTATCAGGTGCAAATCTACACAGATACCGACGAGGACTTTTATATCGACACCACCGACGAGTGGGACAATGATGACCGCGTGGGCATCAAGCTCAATAAGGATAAGATAAGGCTGGAAGTTATTGCGGAGGACGAGAGCGATGAAGCTTAAAGGCATCAAGAAAAACAATGATTTTCGTCCCACCTTTTTCGCTTTTCCATACCTTGCAATTTGCATAATATTCGTTGTTTTCCCGCTTATGCTTGTGCTTTTTTATGCATTTTTGGGACCAAGCGGAGTAAATGGCTTTTTCGATGCGAACGGTAAGTTTTCATTTGAGCTCTTTTTTAATAGCTTTACTTTTGACAACTTTGTAACCGTATTTACGTCCGAAAATCTTATATTGCTATTAAAAACAATAGGCATTGCTTTGCTTACAACCGTCATATGCCTATTGATATCATATCCCACGGCGCTGATACTCGCGTCCAAGCCGTTTAATAAATATCTAATACTCGCTTTGCTGTTCATAATCCCAATGTGGATGAACTTCGTCTTGCGTGTAATTGCGTTAAAGTCGCTTCTGTATATGATAGGTATAGAGGACGGCTTTACGGCAACTATGATAGGTATGGTGTACGACTTTTTGCCGTTTATGCTACTCCCAATTTACACCGTGCTTATGGATATGGATAAGAGCTACAAAGAGGCGTCTACCGACCTCGGAGCAAACAACATGACGACATTCTTTAAGGTGACATTGCCGCTTTCCTTAAAAGGCATTGTAAGCGGAATAACAATGGTATTTATGCCGGTGTTTAGCGCTTACGCCATAACGGGAATGCTCGGCGATACCAATACAAATGTGTTTGGCGGAAAGATTGATGGATTGTTTGTAACTCCAAGCACTTGGGGCAAAGGCTCGGCGCTGTCGTTTGTATTGCTTATACTTGTGTTTGCAACAATGTTGCTCGGCAATTTGTTTTCAAAAAGAACAGCGGGTGCTAAAGCGGCTGCTCAAGGAGGTGCAAAATGAGTAAGAAAATAGTTCTTGTATTTAAGTGGCTCTTCCTTGCAATAGTTTTGGCTTGTATTTACCTGCCTATAATGCTTATAATCGTATACTCGTTTTCTTCTGAAAGGAATATAGGCGGACAAAACGGATTCGGCTCATTTACATTCTCGTTGTACTCAAGGTTGTTTTCTAACAGCTCGCTTATGGAAGCAACAAGAAATACGCTTATAATCGGAGTTGTTTCGGCACTTCTTGCTACGTTTATAGGCACGTTTACGGCGGTAGGGCTGTACTACATGCGCAAAGGCAAAAAGACAGTCAACTTCCTTTCCCAAATCACTGTCGTAAATGCCGAAATAGTAACTGCGGTAGGGTTCTTCCTTCTTTCCATATTCCTGCGCGACATTGTCAAACTTCCGGTAGAAAAGGGAATGGCGTGGCTGATAATTGCCCATACCGTTATTACGACCCCGTATGTTATTCTTACAGTCGGTCCGAGACTTAATCAGCTTAATCCCAACTTGTACGAGGCGGGGCTTGACCTCGGAGCGGGACCGATGCATAGCTTGTTTACCGTAATCATGCCGCAGCTTATTGGTGGAATGGTGTCGGGATTTGCGCTTGCTTTTACGCTTAGTCTTGACGACTTCGTTGTTACCAACCTCAACAAGGGTACAAACGTCAACACTATATCGACATTCGTCTATGCCAATCTCAGACGCAATTTAGACCCTGCAATAAGGGCACTTAGTACCATATTATTTGTGGTCGTACTTGTAGTTTTGATTGTATTTAATATAATCAAGCGCAATAAAGAAAAGTCCGCTTCAGGCTCTAAATAGCCGACGGCTTATATAAATCGAAATAAAAGGAGAAAAGAAATGAAAAAACTGTTAGCTATTTTAATTGCCGTGGCTTCGTTTTTCAGCTGCTTTGCTTTTACAGGTTGCACGCCTCGCAGTGAACAGCTCAAAATGCTTATCCCCGGCGAGTACATTGACGAGACAATCTTCCCTGAGTTTGAAGAGTGGTACTTTGAGCAAACCGGAAATAAAATCAAAGTTATGACCCCGGCCCTCTCGTATGTGTCGGAGGATATAATTACCGCAGTAGTAAATGATCATGCCGACTACGATGTTATTTGCCCGTCCGACTTTGCAGTGGAGCAGTTTGTCAAAAAGAATCTATTGGTCAAAGTGGACAAGGCGCGTGTTGATGTTGAGAGCGTTATCCGTCCGGAATATGTAGAGCGTGCTCGCATTTCAGACCCCACTCTCGAATATAGCGTACCTTATATGTACGGTACTTACGGAATAATGTACGATTATAAAAAGACCGGTAAGCATATAGACAGTTGGTCGGCAATCTATACCGACGAATTTGTCAAAGACGGAAAGAAGGTCGTTGCAAACAAGGATTCGCTCCGTGAGGCAATTACTTCGGCTGCTATATGGGCTAATAGAAATGAACTCAATGAAATTTATGAAAAAACCGATTCCTGGTCGCTTGAATATACTCAAAAACTCCAAGATGTCTTTGATGATGTTTCGGATAATGCGCTCGCAAAAGTTAAAACCACTTTGGAAGAAATGAAGAATTATCAGTTGAAGTGGGGAGGCGAAGAACTTAAAGTGCATATGGCTACTAACAATACCTCTATCGAGGTTGCACTTACTTGGTCGTGTGACGCGGGCTATGTAATGAATGATTTTGAAGATGAGGACGGAAATATTATAAAGGGTAATCGTGACTTGTGGTATGTAATTCCCAAAGAGGGCGGTAATATCTATCTTGATACTTTCTGCATTACCAAATATGCTAAAAACGTTGAAGCTGCTCAATACTTCCTTGAGTTTATCTGCCAAAAGGAAATCGCTATGCGTAACAGCATCTATGCAGGTGCAGTAAGCCCTGTAAAGGCTGCTTATCAACAACTTTTGGATGATTATACCTATGCGTTTGAATTGGATGCCGACGCTGATGAGGAATGGGTGGCTATGTATATGGATATGCTTTTCCCCTCAAACGAAACTCTTGCTCGTTGCGCAACAATGCGCTATTACGGTGATGAGGCAGATGCCAAAGTTTCCAACCTTTGGAACGACGTTAGATATAAATAAAATAAGGTTAGTTTTTAATGCTAAATCATTATGACGCAATAATTATAGGGGCAGGGCACGCCGGAATCGAGGCGGGCCTTGCTCTTGCTCGTTTAGGACACAAGACGCTCATGCTGTCCATAAGCCTTGACAATATCGGTTATCTTGCTTGCAATCCGAGCATAGGCGGTACGGCAAAGGGGCATTTGGTGTGCGAGGTGGACGCTCTCGGCGGCGAGATAGGCAGAGCTGCAGATAACAACGTGTTGCAGCTTCGTATGCTCAACCGTTCAAAAGGTCCTGCCGTGCAATCTTTGCGTGCTCAAGTGGACAAGTATGGCTATCATAATTATATGAAGAGCGTGCTCGAAAACACGCCTAACATCTATCTTAGACAGGCAGAGGTAAAGAAAATACTTGCCGAAGAAGGCAAAATTGTGGGCGTAGAAACAATGCAGCAGACATTTTTTGCGCCCGTCGTTGTTGTTTGTGCGGGCGTGTACTTAAAGTCAGAAGTCATTACGGGCACGGTCAAAGAGGCTAAGGGCCCGTCGTCGTTTATGCGCTCGCAGTATTTGTCCGATAGTTTATTAGAGCTTGGGTTTAATTTACGAAGGTTTAAAACGGGTACGCCGGCGCGAATCAAGCGCGACAGCGTGGATTTTTCTAAGCTCGAGGTGCAGGAAGGCGATAACGACGTATACAGCTTTTGCACGCTGACTAACGGCACGGAGAACAAAATAAGCTGCTATCTCGGTTACACTAACACTCAGACGCACGACATTATAAGGGGCAACCTCGACAAGACGGCACGTTCGCTCGGGCTTGTTACGGGCGCGGGCGCGAGATATTGCCCGTCCATAGAAGACAAAATTGTCAGATTTGCCGACAAGGAGCGACATCAGTTCTTTTTAGAGCCTGAGGGTGAAAACACGCAGGAAATGTATGTTCAAGGCATTTCGACGTCACTTCCGGCGGGTGTTCAGCTTGAGATGTATCGCAGCATACAAGGCTTTGAGAATGTGCAAATTATGCGTGACGCCTACGCCATAGAGTACGACTGTATTGACCCCACAGAGTTATTCCCGACGCTTATGAGTAAGCGAGTAGACGGGTTGTTTTTTGCGGGGCAGATTAATGGCACGAGCGGCTACGAGGAGGCAGCGGCTCAGGGCATGGTTGCGGGCATAAATGCGGCTATGAAGCTAAGCGGTAACGAGCCTGTAATATTCGGACGCGAAAATTCGTATATAGGCGTTATGATTGACGACCTTGTCACAAAAGGCACGGACGAGCCGTACAGGATGATGACAAGTCGTAGCGAGTACCGCCTGTGCCTAAGACAGGATAACGCCGATTTGCGACTTACACCCATAGCCATAAAGATAGGTCTATGCGAAGAAGCAAGGCGTGCTAAGTACGAGCAAAAGATTAAAGATATAGAAGAGGCGGAAAAGCGCCTATCTACGAGGATAGAAAAGGAAGTAACCGAAGCTATTTTAGGGGATGGGACGGGCGCACTTTCTGCCGAGCAGCTTATTAAGCGCACAGCTCTGACTCCCACCGAATTTGCGCAGTACTCTGATGTCTTTGACGGACTTTGCCATCCTGCCGTGCGCGACATCTTTATACGCTGCAGGTACGAAGGCTACCTTGTAAGGCAGGAAAAGGCTCGCAAAGAGCAAGCTCGGCTTGAAAATATGCCGCTCGAAGTAGAGGACTATTATAAGGTAAAAGGCTTGCGCACCGAGGCTGCCGAAAAGCTTAATAAGATACGACCGCTCACTATCGGACAAGCGTCACGCATCAGCGGCGTCAACCCTGCCGACATCAACGTCTTGATATTGACTGTAAAAAATAAGTAGATGAAGTAGGTCTTATACAAAGGATAAAAAAATAACAATAAACATTATACAATTTATATAAAAAACTCTTGACATAGGAGATAAGCGGTGGTACAATATAGTCGCTTAGGGGCGAGGTGCAATTCCTCACCGACGGTAAAGTCCGTGAAGCCGATGAGGCCCGATTGGGTGAAATTCCCAAACCGACAGTATAGTCTGGATGATATAAGCGACGATAAAAATTTTTTTCGCGCTCCTAAAAGGAGTTTTTTTTATGTCCAAAGTGTTTACTACCAAGAACATCACCCGTATTGCACTATTTAGCGCACTTTCGTTTGTGCTTTATACATTTCTCGGGTTTAAGGTGCCAGGCTTTCCGCCGTTTTTTACATTTCAAGTTTCCGAAATGCCCGCGTTGCTTGCCGGATATATGATGGGGCCTGTGGCAGGTTGTATCGTAATTTTGATGAAGATTTTATTGAAGCTGTTGGTCAAGGGTACGGGCTCCGCCGGCTCGGGAGAGCTGAGCGACTTACTATTAGGCTGTGCTTTTGTTATTGTGGCTTCGTTGATTTACAGAAGACACAGAAGCAAAAAGGGTGCTCTTGTAAGCCTTGCAATAAGCACGGTCGTATTTGTCGCAATGTCGGTACTTGTAAATGCCTTTATAGTTATTCCGTACTATGCGGCGGCTATGCCCGGAGGACTTGAAGCTGTTGCAAAAATGCTTTCAAATTTGTTCCCTGAGATTAACGGTGACAATTTTATGTCGTACTATTTGCCGCTTTCGGTAGTGCCGTTTAACCTTCTAAGAGGCTTAGCGTGTTGCATTATAACCTTCCTTGTATATAAGAGGCTGGAAAGATTATTTGACTTAATGTTCGAGCCGCAACAAAAATACTTGATTATTGGCGGCAAAAAGTGTATACTTAAACATATGGTTACAAAATCCGAACAAGATACATATAATCTTGGCGTAAAACTTGGCAGCAAATTAGTCGGTGGCGAGGTTATTTTGCTAAGCGGCGATCTCGGCGCAGGCAAGACTGTTTTTGCCCGTGGCATTGCTCAGGCGCTCGGTATACAAGAGGGCGTAGTAAGTCCCACATTTACGCTTATGAACTGCTACGAGGGCAGACTAAAGATGTATCACTATGACGCATACAGGCTGAGTGGCGCCGAGGAGGCAGAGGAGAGAGGCTTGACCGAGTTCTTTGGAGCAAAGGACGGAGTGTGCGTTATAGAATGGCCGGACAAGATCGCGGGGGCAATTCCGGACGGCGCGATAAGCATAACCATAAAATACAAGGACGAAAACACGAGGGAGGTCTCCGTTTGTTAACAAGTAAGGAGAGGGCTAAACTCAGAAGTTTGGCTAATAGCATTGATCCTGTTTTTCAGATAGGTAAGGGCAATTTGAGCGACACTCAGATAGACGAGCTCGCAGCCGTATTAAATAAGCGCGAGCTTATAAAGATCTCGGTGCTTAAAGGGTGCGATTACACCGCCGACGAGCTTATTTCGGTGCTTGCGAGCGAGCTTAAAGCCGAGCCGGTTGCGGCAATAGGCAATAAAATCATACTTTATCGCCGCAGCGACGACAAGACTGTAAAACACATAGAGTTATGAGATACATTGCCATAAATACCGCCGCTCCCGTTATAGAGCTGCTGGTCGTACATGACGACAAGCAGCATTTTGTCAGTCTCGAAAAGGTCATGGCGGCAGAGCAGCTTTTGCCGGCAATAGACAGAATTTTAGAAGACATGAGACTGGAAGTTAAAAACTTTGACGACTTTGTTTGCGTCGTTGGACCGGGCTCGTTTACGGGGATAAGGATAGGCGTAAACACCGTAAGAGCGTTTGAGTACGCACTCAAAAAAAACGCATATGGCGTAACGTACAATCGCGTTATGGCATACAATACTATCGGTGGGGTTACTACGTTTGTGGACGGTGGCAACGGCGTGTGCTATGTTGCGGTGTACAACGGCGATGAGACGGTGGAAGAGCCGACGTGCATTTACAAAAAGGATGCAGAGGCGTTTAGACTCAAGCACAATTTTGCCGCTATTGCGGATTACGATATGGGAGTAGCTTTGTATACACCAAACGGTGAGGCACTTAAAAAGGCGGCAGAATACGCTATAAAAAACAAGCTCGGGACGGAGCCGCTGTATATTCGCAAGCCGCAGCCCGAGCGCAAGGACAATGACATATGATTATAGATCAAGTTTATTTAACCGACATAGCGGAAATTGCCGAAATGGAAGCAAAGTACATTTTTCATCCATACTCGGAGGCGGTGCTGAGCGAAATGCTTAAAAACCCCAACTGTCTTGCGCTCAAAGTAGTGGAGGATGGCGTGGTGGCAGGATATATAAGCGGCCAGTTTGTCATTGACGAGTTTAACATCAACAACGTGGTTATAAAAGAGGAGTATCGCCGCAAAGGCTATGCCGCCGCGCTTATAACCGAGGTTATACAAAGGTGTAAAAAGGAAAAGGTAGTAAAGCTGTATCTCGAAGTAGCTCAGGACAACTTTGCGGCACGAGAGCTTTACGCAAAGTTCGGTTTTAAATTTTCTTACGAAAGGAAAAAATATTACGGCGATCAGAGTGCGTTGGTACTTATTAAGTCTATTTAGCGGAGAGTAGAAAATGTTTTTCTCTTATAACGGAGTGAGTGTTTTTTACAAAAGAAATATGGGGTTAGGTACTCCGATTATTTTGATGCATGGCTGGGGCGGCAGCAATGTCTCCTTTTCGGGTGCATACGAATATCTTTGCGGGCTTAATAGGGACGTAATTGCCGTAGACTTCCCCGGCTTCGGTGCGAGCGATATGCCTGGTTCCGAGTGGGGCATAGATGACTATGCGGCGTGCATAGAGGAGCTGATTAGCGCCATTAAGTTAAATAAGGCGGTGCTTGTCGGGCACAGCTTTGGCGGACGGGTGGCGATTTGTTTAAGTGACAAGGAATGGGTGGAGAGCATCGTGCTGGTGGACAGCGCGGGACTCAAACCGCACTTCAGTTTAAAAAAGACGATTAAGGTTAGGCGTTATAAGCGTGCAAAAAAGGCAGGCAAGGATTTATCGGGCTATGGCTCGGCGGACTACCTCGCTTTGCCCGAGAATATGCAGTCGGTGTTTGTGCGAGTGGTAAACACGCACCTCGACGACAGACTTAAAAACATAACTTGTCCCGTGCTAATAATTTGGGGCAAGCGCGACAGAGAAACTCCGCCGTATATGGCGTGGAGATTGAGGCGCAAAATAGCGGACAGCACGTTGGTGTTTTTGGATGGCGGGCACTTCGCATATGCGGAAAGTCAAGTTAAGTTCAATCTTATTTTGGCAGAGTTCACCAAAGGGGGTAAGGAATGCTTATTTGGCAGGCAATAGTAATGTGCGTGGTAAGCGGACTGCTACTTACGGGCATAAGCCTCAAACTTATGCAAATGTTGCAGCTATCCTCGTATAGGGCGGGCGGAATTTTTGCTTGGCTAAAGCGCACAAAATTTGATTACGCCGTAAGGTATTTCGCCTTGGCGTTTTTCTGCTTTACCTCGATGTTTGTATATGTAATGTGCTTTGGTAAATTAGAGTGGTATTCGCTTATCGGCTATCTCTTTTTTGTCATTTTGTGCCTGTACTTTATTTCTTCTGTAAGAAATGAAGCCAAAAAGACACCGCTCAAATTCACCAAGCGCATAGTCAGGCTGTTAGTAGTTGACTTTATCTTAAACTCAGGCATGGCGTTTGTTTTGATTTGGCTGCTAAAGGATACCACCCTTATATATTCTTTGCTCGGCATTTCGCCGCTCTTGTGTCTTATCACGTTGTTGCTTGCGCATTATATATTGTTACCGATAGAGAAACTTATAGGTAGATCGTTTGTGGTAAAGGCGTCAAAGAAGCTGAATAAATCGTCGCCCATAGTTATTGGAATAACGGGCAGCTACGGCAAAACCACTGCCAAAAACGTGCTTAGCAGGTTTTTGATGACCAAGTACAAGGTGTTCGCCTCGCCGGGCAGCTACAATACTCCCATGGGGCTAAGCAAGTGCATAAACGAGGAGTACAAGGGCGAGCAAGTTTTTATTGCCGAAATGGGTGCGCGATACCCCGGAGACATAACGTATCTTAAAAAGGTGTTTAAGCCGCAGTATGCAGTTTTAACTGCGATAGGCAATCAGCACCTCGAAACCTTTAAGACCAAAGAGAATATTATCAAGGAAAAAACAGCCATTTTGGATGGCGTTAAGTTTGCTGTTGCTAACGGCGACTGCGCCGATGTGGTTGACAATGTAAATGGCAGAGCTGTGCTTTGCGGTAAAGTGGGGGATGCGACGTATTCGGACGTCAAAACCTCGTTGCTTGGTACTGATTTTGTGCTTACGATTGGCGAAAACAAGGTGGATATTCATACTCGCCTTGTCGGCGACCATGTGCCCGTAACCATAGCAATGTGCGCACTTATGGCATATAAGCTTGGCGTTGACCTTGACGACATAAAGGAAACAGCCGAAAAGCTGCCCTTTGTCGAGCATAGACTGGAAGTCTTAAACAGCGGCGATATAATCATACTGGACGACTCGTACAATAGCAATCCAACAGGGGCGGACAATGCGCTGCGCATTTTGGACACTTATGAAGGCAAAAAGATAGTTATAACGCCGGGCTTTGTCGAGCTTGGCGCAGATGCAGAAAAGTGCTTAAAGGAGCTCGGGCAAAAGATAACTTCTGTTTGCGATTATGCATTCTTATTGGGACCTAACGCCGAGACAATTAAAAGCGGTATGGGTGATTACGAAAAAGTGTTTATTGTGGGCAGCCTTAACGAGGCAATGGAGTGCTTAAAAGAGATTGAGCCTCCTATGGCAGTATTGTTTGAAAACGATCTGCCCGACAATTATTAGAGGTGGCTATGGACAAAAGAGTGGCACTTGTTACGGGATCGTCAAGAGGAATAGGCAGGGCTACTGCGATAGCGCTAAGTGCACAAGGCTATAACGTAATTATAAACTGTATAAATAATGAATCGCTTGCCAAAGAGACGGCAGATATTATTTGCGAGACTGGCGGCAGGGCAGATTACTTTATGGCGGACGTCGGTGACGCTCAGGCGGTGCGCGCTTTGTATGAGTTTGCGCGTAAGACCTTCGGCTTTGTAGATACGGTGGTAAATAACGCGGGCATAAGCAGATATGCGCTGTTTACAGACGAGGACGCAGAGAGCTACGACAGCGTTATGAACACCAATCTTAGAGGCGTATTTAACGTATGCCGTGTGTTTGTACCCGATATGATAGAAAACAAGTTCGGGCGAATAATCAATATTTCGTCAATGTGGGGGCTTGTAGGCGCATCTTGCGAGTGTCTGTATTCGGCATCTAAGGCGGCGGTATTGGGGCTTACAACTTCGCTTGCCAAAGAGCTGGGGCCGTCAAATATAACGGTCAATGCCGTTGCGCCTGGCGTTATCAAAACAGATATGATTAAAAATATCTCCTTAGAAACAATAAAAGGTTTAGCTGAAGATACGCCGATAGGGCGGTGCGGCGAGCCGCAAGATGTAGCTAATGCGGTGTGCTTTCTTGCCTCAAAGCAATCGAGCTTTATTACCGGTGAAGTTATCAATTGCTCAGGAGGATATATAATTAAATAATTTTACCCTTCCCCTTAAAGGGGATTTTTTTTATTAGGTTGCACCTAAGAGCAATAGTTGGTAAACCTTATGAAAGGTTTCTATTTTGAGAGACTTAGCGGAGTATAGACAAACCTATATGGCCCTCCACCTCGAGGGGGAGGGTGGATGCGAGTTTACGAGCAGACGGGTGAGGGTGAATTATTAAAGTTAAAAGATATCAGCACCTATAATCCATAGAGTGTAGGCATAGTACGCTTTTAAAAGCGTAGGAATAATTGTACTTTTTATGCTATAAAAAGTACCAAAAAGAGCTGGGGACACTTAGGCGACTGTGTCCCCCTCAGCCGAGTGAAGCGAACGCCACGGAGCGAAGCGAAGTATACCCCCGCAACGCCGCTACCGCAACACAACAACAAGTTGTTGTGTTACACAAGGTCGTCGATTAAACGCCATTTCTTGGTCGCGTATTTATATGGGTTTTCCTAAGTAGCTTATTTTTTTGTAACAATTACTTAAAAAGTCGAGAGATTAATTATAATCTCTCGGCAAATTTTTTGTTTACTAATAGCTACCTTCCAAATCAAATGTCTTAAAAATAGGGTCATTAAAGAAATCAAATAAAGTAATCTCTAACGCTTGACATATATCCAATAATGTCCGAGTCCCGGGATTTTTGCTGCGCCCGTAAAATATACACCTAATAGTTGCTGACGGTAAACCCGCCATGCTCGCTAATTTATTAGGTGCAATCCCTCTTGCGTCGCATAACGCATATATTCGCTTTGTTATAGCTTCCTCTAATTTCATCAATACAACCTTTGGAGATATATCTATTCCATACTATCTTAATCTATTTCCAAATCCGGATTTTCAAATAACGGATCATCAAAGAATTGTGCAGTGGTCATTTCAAGGCCACGAATGATTTGCATTACTGTTTTTAGATTAACACCGCTGTTTCTTTCACTCATAAGGGTTTTCATTGTATTATGCGGCATAGCTATAATCCTTT
>JAFLVB010000037.1 GCA_022508465.1 Clostridiales bacterium | reverse complement strand
TTTATACTAAACGCCGCCAAATGTCAACCTAAATTAGCGCGGTTATTGCAGTTACCGTAAGCCCGAGCAAAACGCTCAGTCCAAACAATAGTCCCACTACAACCAGCGTGTCTTTGACGCTCTTATTTTCCTTGACAAGCACGGCAACGCCTATGCCTGCCGAAACACATAATCCGCTAAGAGCCCCACCCAAACTCAACGTGCCGAGCGCATACATCTCGGTTATAACGACGCTGGCGGCACAGTTGGGTATAAGCCCTACAATCGCGGCAAGCAGCGGTTGCAGATACCCTATCTTGCCCATAAAGCTGCTAAGCGCCTCTTCGCCCACATAATAGATAATTACGCCGAGAATCAAGTTGACGGCAAAGATATATATAAAAGTCGTAAGTGCGTGCAATAGCGGATGAATGACAAATCGCTTGACAGCGTTACGTCTGTAAGCCTTTATTTCTTCCTCGCTCTCGCCGTCTTCGTGATGACAATGACCGCACTCGTCGTCCTGCCCCACAACGTGATTGTGGCAGCCTACTGCGGTTATATGCTCGTCGTACGCTTTAAGTTCGCGTTTTCGCACAAAAAAGTTGACCACATATCCCACAATTACGGCATACGTGACCTTAATTATGAGCAGAGGCCACAGCTTGTCTACCACCGAAAAGTCGCTTATAAGCACGGCAAACGCCTCATCCGACGTGGAGATATACACGGCAAGCAGCGTGCCCATGGCTATTGCACGATTGGTGTAAAGCTTAGTCGCCACCACGCTAAAACCGCATTGCGGAATAACGCCCACCCCTGCTCCGATTAGCGGACTGAGCTTGCCCTTTAGCAGCTTAGAAGAAATTTTCGACGATGTCGTGTGCTCCAAAACTTCGATTAGTATATACACCAAAATCAAAAACGGCAAAACCTTAAGCGAGTCAAGCATCGCGTCGATCAGTACATCAACCATAAGCAGTATTTTACCATATAACAAAACAAATTTCAAACAGTAAAATACAATTTTTTGTAAAAAGCATAATCTTTAATATATCCAACTCCATTCGACGGGGTTTTAAGTAATAGATAAGTGACATCTTTTTTACAAAATCATAACCGCGTTTTGATTGACATAGCTAAATTCGTGTGGTATCATACTCGTACAAATAAATAATTTTCTTTGGGCATGGTGAAATTCCATACCGGTGGTAATGCTTATATTTAAGACGAGTCCAACAGCCCCAACAGCCGATGCGGTGAGATTCCGCAACCGCCAGTAAAGTCTGAATGGGAAAGAAAACTTTATACGCAGGGCGTTTTTTGCCTTGCCTGTTTGGTTTCCTTTTCGCACGAAAAGGTTTTTTTTCGTCCAAAAAAGGAGTGTAAAAATGAAAGGAGTTATTAAAATCAAGAACAAAACAAAGTGGCTCGTCTACACGGCACTTATGACTGCGATTACCGCAGTAGCGGCAATGGTTGTGGCGATCCCATCTACGGATAGCGGCTATACCAATCTGTCCGATGCAATCATCTTTATGACGGCAGTTATGATGGACCCGATCGCCGCTTTGATTGCAGGTGGATTCGGCACCTTCCTTGCCGATCTCATCCTTGGCTCATCTCATACAATGTTCTTTTCGCTTGCTATCCATGGCATAGAGGGACTTGTAGTCGGATTACTTATAAGGCTTATCCCGCGCAAAGAAAGCAAACTACAATACTTCCTTGATAGCGTCTATATGCTTATTGGCGGTGTAATAATGGTAGTGGGATATTATCTTGCCAAAGCATTTATCTACGGCACCCCCGCAACCGCCCTCGTAAGTATGGTGCGCAACATAATACAAGCGGCCTCTTCGATAGTCGTTGCTAACTTGCTTCTCTATCCGCTTAAGATCAAACGACTCGTAAACCGAACTGACCTTTACGGCGAGTCACCTCAGGTTGCAGTCTCCTCCGAGCCCCATTCGGAAAACGGGCAATAAATTTATTAAGCGTAAAATTTCGCGAATTAAAGGGAGTGACAAGTTCCCTTTAAAAATATCATTTTAAATTTTGCCCTTTTGGGTAAAATCTCTTGACAAGATTAGTTTCTTATGCTAATATATCAAGGCTAGGAGAAATACCCAAGTGGCTCAAGGGGCTCCCCTGCTAAGGGAGTAGACTGGATAAAACTGGTGCGAGGGTTCAAATCCCTCTTTCTCCGCCATAAAATAGGCACCCTTGTGGTGCCTTTTTTTGGTGGTGCGGGGATGAACCCATGACTTTAGTCATCGGGTTCACTGTCGCCGACGAAAACATTTTTTAAACAGATAAAAGCTATTGGCGACAAAGGGAGCATAGCGACCGCCAGGACTCTTTCTCCGCCAAATAAAGGACACCCATCGGAGTGTCCTTTTTTGGTGGTGCGAAATGGAATCAAGAAAAGACCGCCTCTTTCACACATATGTCCTACTCCATTTTATATTAGCACTCTTATAAAAAGAATGTTCAACTATCGTCTAATGTAAAAACTAAAAAATTTTAAAAAAATTAAAATTACCCCATAAAATACTTGACAGATGGGATTGAATCATGTTATAAGTAGCGCATACAATAGGGACAGAGGTATTTATGAATTTTATTTTCAGACGTATCAGAAGAAACATTCAATTCAAGGAGCAATTTTCTTGATAGTCTTTTGTTACGCTTAGTTCGGAATAACTGCATCGGGAAATTGCCCGATGCTTTTTTTATTTTTTGAGGATAACTACAACCCATTCTTTCTCGCCTAATGATTTAAATTAACAAATATAAAAAAAGAGGTATATATGAAATTTTTATTCAGACGCCGTATCAGAAGAAACATTCAATTCAAGGAGCAATTTTCTTGATAGTCTTTTGTTGCGCTTAGTTCGGAATAACTGCATCGGGAAATTGCCCGATGCTTTTTTTTCGGGCTCGGGCAATTACCGTTTAATTCTTCTCTTGCCGAAAGGCTTTACATATACAAATAAAAAATAAAGGAGAAAATCACAATGAAAAAATTTACCATTATGTTGCTTGCAATCGCAATCGTAGTGATGTCTGTATTCGGACTTACCGCGTGCGACAATGGTAATATCAATTCCAAAATGGATGCAATGCAGTCCACCATCGAGCAATTACAAAAAGAACTCGCTAAGAGTGGTAGTGATGTGAATGCAATGCAATCCATCATCAATCAATTACAGCAAGAACTTGCAAATAACGATAGTGATGTAGATGCAATGCAATCCATCATCGAGCAATTGCAAGAAGCACTCGAAAAGAGTGGTGACGATGCAAACGCACTCAAAGATCAAATAACACAACTCACATCGCAGATCAACAATTTGCAAGGCGGCAAAAAGCTTGCTTACGACAGCTATACCAAAGTTCAGTACATAGACAAAAATCTTCACGATCGTGACTGTATCAAAGGTGAAAATTTCCAGGACACGCAAGAATGGATTAAAGAAACTGCACTTGCTGCAGGTTATGCCGAAAGCGCTATTCAGATGCAAGAGTTTACTTTCACACGCCGCGGAACTACTTACACCTCTCAAAACATCGTAATCACTAAAGAAGGAATAAGCGATAAACAAATTATTGTAGGTGCTCACTACGACGGTGACGGTACAGGTGACAATGGTTCGGGTATCGCACTTGCAATCACAACCGCTGAAAAATTTGTAAATATCGAAACTCCTTACACCATTAAATTCGTGTTCTTCACCGCAGAAGAGTACGGCTGCTACGGCTCTACCGCTTACGCAAACGCTATGACGGATGAAGAAGTTGCTAACACTCTTTACATGATCAATCTTGACTCACTTGTTTGCGGCGACTTCTGCTATATTTATGGCGGCGTTCAGGATAAAGATAAAAAGATCGTAACCCAAACCGAAGCATATGACAATGCAATGAGCATTGCAAATTCACTCGGACTTGACATTCATAGCAATCCTTGGACTTGGGATAACGTCGAACCCGACCCCAGCAATGATACGGGCATGCCCAAATATGCGTCCCCCTCTACAGGCGACTGGAGCGACCATAAAGGATTTAAGAATAGAGGCATAAAATATCTTTATATGGAAGCGACTAACTGGGAAATCCCCGGCCCTTACAATGAGTACGACGGTTATGGCGAAACCGTTTTGGTGGGAATGCTTATGAACACCAAAAACGACTATCTCGAATATATAGAGAAATACTTCCCCGGACGTATTCAAGAGCATCTTTCCCAATTCGCTACATTATTGAATGCGCTTCTTCAATCCGAAGTTAACTTCTAATAAAAAAAATAAGCCCTCGCTGAAGGCTTAACAAATACAAATATAAATAATTAAGGAGAACTCACAATGAAAAAACTTACACTTATCTTACTCACTATCGTAATAGGAGTAATGTCCGTATTTGGACTTACCGCATGCAACAACGACGATACAATCGTCGTTTACACCGAAGCAGGATTCGCCCCGTTTGAATATATATCGGGTGGACAAATTGTCGGAGTTGACGTAGACATCATGAATCTTGTCGGAGAGAAACTTGGCAAGAAAGTAGTATTTGAAAACGTAAACTTTGACATAATTATTGATGCCGTATCTGCCGGCAAACTTTGCAATGTTGGCGCAGCTGGTATTTCTATCACAGAAGAAAGAGCGCAATACGTTGAATTTTCCAACGAATATTACAGTGCTGCATTATATGTAATTTACAAGGTTGACTTGGCATCATCATACGAATCCGAGACCACAGATAATACCGTAGGAATTTACTGGGATAGCCTTGCCGGCAAAAAGATTGCTGTACAAACCGGCACAACAGCAGACTTGTTCCTTGGTGACGAGCTTGACGAAGGCGGAATACTTAACGGAACCGGTGCATCGGTTGTACAATGTTCGGCTCTCTCAACAGCAGTTGCAAACATTGGCTCTGGCGATGCAGATGTATTAATCATTGACCAACTTCCCGCACAAGAACTCATCAAAAACGACCCGTCGCTCAAATGCTCTCCCCTTTACTATCAAGGAGCTGAAGGAGAAAACGACGAAGCTGCGATTGATACTTATGCAATTTGCGTAACAAAAGGTCAAACCGAGCTGCTCGTTGCTATCAACGAAGTTCTTGCAGAACTTGGCAAAAACGGAATTGATTTGCTTGTAAAAAAACATCTCGGAATCGAAGGTTAATTAGATTTAAAATAGCGACAATTGTCGTACAAACAATATGGTATTAACTCTATGATACAAGACATTATTAAAATATTATCAAACGGCGAACTTGTCGGCTACATATTAAAGGGGACAGTCGGGACGCTTATCGTCACCGCCTGTTCCGCCCTCATGGGTTTGGTTCTCGGATTTATCGTCGCGATTGTAAAAATTGCCGCCGAAAACAACAAATATATGAAGATACCGGCATTCATCTGTAACATCTATACCACCGTAATACGAGGCACACCTGTTGCATTGCAACTTTTCATACTCGTGTTTGCGGTTTTTGCTATACCGGGATTCAAGCCATACGCCGCAATTATTACTTTCGGAATAAATTCCGGCGCATACGTTTCCGAAAACATTCGTGCCGGAATCATGTCTGTTGATAAAGGGCAGCTTGAAGCCGGAAGAGCATTAGGATTAACTTGGTTTCAAACGATGATCAAGATTATTCTTCCCCAAGCAATCAAAAACATCATTCCCGCAATAGGCAACGAGATGATTGCTCTTCTTAAAGAAACATCCATCATCAGTTGGGTTGGTGCAACGCCCGGTACTCTTACTTTTGATCTAAATGCCGCAGCAAACACGATATACCACTCTATTCCTAATTACATTGCAAGCGGTATTTTGGTAGGTTGTTGCTATTTGGTAATCGTCTACATCATGGTGTATGTCGTCAAATATCTAGAAAGGAGAATGAGGCAAAGTGATAAGCGTTAAAAACCTTAAAAAGAATTTCGGCAATCTGGAAGTGCTTAAAGGCATTACCTGTGAAATACAAAAAGGCGAAAAAGTGGCAGTAATCGGTCCATCCGGTTCGGGAAAATCCACATTTTTGAGATGCTTAAACATGCTGGAAACCCCTACCGGCGGCGAAGTATGGTTTGACGGCAAATTGCTAACCGATGTGGACGCATCATTGCATGCGGAACTTACAAACAAAAAAGCGATTAAGAAGTTTAACAATCAATATAAACTCAATATCGACATTGCCCGCAAGAAATTGGGCATGGTATTTCAGCATTTTAATTTATTCAATAACCTGACAATTCTCAACAACATAACTCTTGCCCCCATTGCGATGGCAAAAATTCAGAGAAAACAAACGAAAAAATTAAATGCTCTTAAACGTAAGTTTGATGCTGCAAAAACAGAATCCCAAAAGAATAAACTAAACGAAAAAGCAAAACATTTATATGGGACAGATTTATCGACATACGAAATGATGCCCATTTTATCAGACAGCAAAATTAAACTTGATGCTACCGAAAAGGCCATGGCTTTATTGGAAAGAATAGGCCTTTCAAGCAAGGCAAATGTATACCCCTCCACCATTTCAGGCGGTCAGAAACAACGTGTTGCAATAATCCGAGCTCTTGCAATGGATCCGGAAGTGCTGTTATTTGACGAACCTACCAGTGCGTTGGATATTGAAATGGTGCAGGAAGTTCTCTCGCTCATTACGGAACTTGCAGACGATGGCATGACTATGATAGTGGTTACCCACGAGATGGGATTTGCAAAAGAAGTTTCTACAAGAGTGCTGTTTATGGATGATGGAAAAATCGTTGCCGATGATACCCCAAATGAGATTTTCACTCAACCTAAGGACGAAAGGTTGAAAAGCTTTTTATCTAAAGTATTACATTAAATAAGGCAGGCGCAGTTTACTGCACGTTATTTTGTACCTGTTACGTTAAAAAGACACCATATTGGTGTCTTTTTTTCTGCCAAAGTCTAAAGAAAAACATTTACTCACTATGCTCAATGAGCATGACCCTGTTGCTATGCGCGCATTCGAACTGACGAAAGACCATTTCGCTGATTACGATGCCGTCGAAAATACGCACTACTCCCCTGTGCTACAAGTCTTCTATATCGAACGCTCCACCGAATGCAACTGGAAAATCTCTATTGAGATGAATATCGGTAACAACACACTCGACCATTGGCGCAGTGAAATTATCAAATGGTTTGAATATTACTGCCGCAAAGTAAGTAGTTAGCCATCGTTAGTTAAGTACATACTAGCCTTTTTAGCTTTGCCTCTTATTGGCATAGCTAAATTTGCTATACCATTTTTTCGGTAGTGCATTTGTACATTGTAATTCTTAAACACTTTTGCACTATTATTCAGTTGAAAAAAACTTTTATTTTTGATACAATTAGTTAAGGAGGGAGATATGCCGCCATTTGTAATAGGATTTTTAGTGATTGTTGCAATTGTCGTAATTGCTATTTTACTACATAAATTTAAGCAGAATAAACGTGCGCAAGAGCGCAACGATAAAAAAGGTGCTATCGGCGAACGCGTCGTATCCAAAATCTTAGGCGAAACGATCCCGGGCGAGCAATATGTAATCAACGACCTATCCTTTTACGACAAAAAGGGGGCTTCTTGCCAAATTGACCACGTGTTTATAAATAAGTACGGCATATGGGTTATCGAAACAAAGAACTATTCGGGAATGATTTTCGGCGACGAAAATGCTCACGAATGGACTCAGGTGTGCGGCAACCAAAAGCGCAAATTTTATAGTCCCATTAAGCAAAACGCGACACACATATACCGCTTAGCCGAGTTTGTTAAGGCAAAAAAGGCTTTTAGGAATGTGGTGGTGTTTTTACAAAAAGCCGACCTAAGCAACGTTACGGCAAGCGGAGTTTATTCGGTCTATGACCTAAAGTACGTTATCAATCAAAAAACAGGTGTGCGCCTATCCCGCGCTAAACGCAAGCGCTACTATAAAAAGCTAATAAAGCTTCAAACAAAGCGCGCTGTCAGCAAAGAGGAACATATAGGAAATATCGAGGGGCGGCAAAAAAAACTCAGCCGCGGAAGATGTCCCCGTTGCGGCGCAAAACTCGTACTGCGCAACGGCAAAAACGGGGCATTTTACGGCTGCTCCAACTACCCCAGTTGCACTTTTACAAAAAGTGTGGAGTGAGAAATTAGACCTCATAACTTTTTTATGCCACTTGCTTTTTGCTGCCAACAGGCTATGACGTTGCTTAATTTTCGCTAAATAGTTGATAAACTTGAACTTTAACAGCTTTTGCAATTTTAAAAAAAGCACTTATCCTACAATTTTTATTATTCATTACTCTGTTTAGCGTACAAGTACTTATGCCACACAATTTGCAAAACTTTGATTTAGATAGATTGTTTTCTTTCAAATAGCTTTCTATTATTTCAGTCTTAAATTCATTTTTCATAATTCGTACCTCTTTTGGGATAATTGTATCATCCCTAATTAGGGATTGTCAAGAATTTATCCCACTTTTGGGATATAATTTTTTATATCAAGAGGTAGTTATGGATAAATTTGCGGAAAGATTAAAGGAATTAAGACAAGAAAAAGGATTGTCAATTCAAGGACTATCCAAAGAGGTTAAAATCAGCTCATCCTCTCTCTGTCGTTGGGAAAACAGCCAAGCAGATGTAAAAGGTTCTCAACTTGTTATACTTGCTAAATATTTTAATGTTACTATTGACTATCTGATGGGTTTAGAAGATTAAAAGTTATTGTCGTCCACATCAGCTAATTTGATTATGCAAACAAAATCCCTCGCATCATTTATCCGAGGGATTGTTTTCAAATAGTTGAATTCTTTTAGAAGTTGTAAATTTACTTAAGTCCTTTTATTTGTATTCTACTTTATACAGATACAAGCCTTGAGGGGGGGCGACGGGAGTAAAGGTTGCACCCGGGGTTAGGAGCGTTTTTAGAATAGTAGTGTCCATTTTCCCCTTGCCTACCTCGATAAGTGCGGCTGCCATTTTGCGCACCATATTATACAAAAAGCCGTCTGCCGACACGGTAAAAATAATAAGCCCGTTATCGCGCTTAACGCTTGCGGCGGTCACGGTGCGGACGGTGGTCAATGTCTCCGACCCCGTGCTCATAAAAGCCGCAAAGTCGTTTTTGCCCACAAATACGGAGGCGGCGGCGTTCATCGCCGACACGTCAAGCTCCTGCACCCTTGCGGCACGGTTACGCAAAATCGCGCTGTCCACCTTTGCCTCGTACATTACATAGACATACGTCTTGTTCTTAGCCGAAAACCTTGCATGGAACTCCTCGCTCACATTTTCGGCGTCCACCACCCTAATATCGGGGGGCAGGTAGTAATTTAGCGCACCGACATACTTACTCCCCAAATCCTTTTGGGTGTCAAAGTGCGCCACTTGCCCTATTGCGTGAACTCCTGCATCAGTCCTGCCGCTCGCCGTTACGCGGCTCTCTACGCCTGTCAGCTTGCAGATAGCGCTCTCGAGTTCGGACTGCACGGTGCGTAAGCCAGGCTGAAACTGCCAGCCGTTAAAGTTAGTTCCGTCGTATTCGATAGTCAGCTTAACTCTCATAACAGCGTATACGCCCACTCCGTAATGACGGTGGCAACTCCAAAGTAATTATATGCAAACATCAGCACGGCAAAGAACACCGCTACGATGAGCAAAAGTCCAAACAGGTCGCGCAAGCCGAACTTCATAATCTTCATACGCGTTCTGCCCTTAGCGCCGCGATAGCAACGCGAATCCATAGCATACGCAAGGTCGTCGGCACGCCTGAACGACGAGATTAAGAGCGGCACAAGAATGGGGATCATCGCCTTTGCACGCTTAAAAATGTTGCCGCTATCAAAGTCGGCGCAACGAGCCTTTTGCGCGTTTTTGATCTTGTCCGTTTCCTCTATTAATGTGGGTATAAGCCTGAGCGCAATGCTCATAATTATAGCGATGTCGTGCACAGGCACTTTGATGTAGCTGAGCGGTTTTAATAGCCTTTCCAGCCCGTCGGTGAGCTCTACCGGGGTGGTCGTATGCGTCAGTATTGACGGACCCATTACAAGCAAAAACAGCCTCAGCGCCATTGTAGCCGCGCTGATAATGCCCTCAAGTGAAATTTTGAGTATTCCGTACTGCCAGTAGACATGCGTCGCCTTGCCGCTATAAAACAGCAACATAATCACGGCGGTGAATATTACAAGAAAGATTACCGCCCTCACGCTTTTGAGCACTTTAAGTATAGGCACGCGGCTAAAAAGAATCGCCACGATAAGGAAGACAATCACAACGGCGTACGCGCAACTCGCCCTTACGAGATATTCGCCCAAGCGTCCGCCTTTATTTAGGAAATTGTCCACCGTGGGTATAAAAAACAACAGTACGATATATGCGATAACGAACACAAGCTTGGCTCTTGCGTCCATTCTGTGAATCACGGATTTGGTGGGATAATACTGCCCCATAGAGACGTCACGCATTTCCGCCTCCCCTTAGCTTAAGGATAGCTTCGACCAAGCCGTCCTCGTCACTCGCATTTATATTATATCCCCTTTCACGCAGACGATGAGCCACATACGCCGGCGTGGGCAGTCTTAGGCCTAACTTTTGTATGATGTCCTCTTGACCGAACAGCTCCTGCGGCGTAAACACGCCCTCGAGCTTGCCCTTGCCAAGCACGGCTACACGATTGCAATACTGAGCAATCTCGTCCATATTGTGCGAAATCATTATTATGGTCGGGCATTCCTCTTTTATCTTGAGAGTAAGGTCGAGAATTTCCTTTTTGCCGCGCGGGTCAAGTCCTGCGGTGGGCTCGTCCAAGACGAGAATTTTTGGGTGCATTGCAAGTACGCCCGCAAGCGCAACACGCCTCATCTGTCCGCCGCTGAGCTCAAATGGCGATCTGTCTTTGATTTTGTCGTAGTCAAGTCCCACAAGCCTGATTGCGTCGGCGGCACGATCCTTGACTTCGGCGTCGCTAAGCCCGAGATTTTTTGGGCCAAAACTTACGTCACGCTCTACTGTTTCGTCAAAAAGCTGATACTCGGGGTACTGAAAAACCATACCCACTTCGCTACGCAGCTTTTTGTAGTCGTACTTTTTTGTAAGGTCAAAGCCGTTGACGGTCAGGCTTCCCGACATCACTTTTATAAGTCCGTTAAAATGGCTTATAAGAGTGCTTTTTCCACTACCCGTGTGTCCGATTATGCCAAAATAGTCGCCGTCATTAACGGTGAACGTTATATCCTTGAGTGCCGTCTTTTCGAACGGCGTCCCCGGCGAATATATATAATTAAGGTCTTTTACAACAATCGGCATATTTCCTCCACAAGCTCGTCGGGCGTATACACCTCACCTATCGGCATACCACTACTCCTGAGCTTTTTGGCAATGCTGCACGCGGGAGGCGCGGCAAGTCCGCGGCTCTCGAGCAATGGATCATTTAGCACCTCTTTGCCGCCGCTTCTAATCAGCTCTCCGTCGTCCATAACAAAGATCTTGTCGGCGAGCGCCGCCTCGTCCATAAAATGCGTTATCATAATGACCGTCATCTTTTCTTCGCGATTGAGCTTAAGCACAATGTCCATTATCTCTTTTTTGCCTATGGGGTCGAGCATGGACGTCGATTCGTCGAGTATCATAGCCCGAGGTTTTATGGCAAGCACTCCGGCTATGGCAATACGCTGCTTTTGTCCGCCGCTAAGCCTAAACGGAGCGCCCTCGCGATATTCGTACATATCCACGCTTTTGAGCGCCCAATCGACACGGCTACGAATCTCACTCGGCTCCAAGCCGAGGTTTTCGGGCCCGAACGCCACGTCGTCCTCGATAATGGTAGCCACCATCTGATTGTCCGGATTTTGGAACACCACTCCCACGTTTTTGCGGATATCGAACAGACTGTCCTTGTCAGTCGTATCCATTCCGTCCACCGTTATCTTGCCTTTTTGTGGAATGAGCAGCCCATTGATCAGCTTAGCCACCGTACTCTTGCCGCTGCCGTTATGTCCGACAAGCGCGACAAAATCGCCCTCTTCGATTGATAGCGAGAGGTTTTTGACCGCCTTTATCTCGTTTGGCGTGCCCGGCGAGTAGGTAAAACTGACATTGTTTAGCTCAATGAAACTCATATTATTACACTTTAAAATCGAAATATCTTGCTTTGCAAACCTCCAAGTTTGCTGCCTTATATATTATCATATCCATTGTAAAAACTCAACATTTTTTAAGGTTCAAAACGATTTCATTAAAAAAATTAAATTTCAGCACATTAACTGTTGCATTTTTTTGTTTTGTATGCTACAATGATTTTAATAAAATCTGCAAAAAACGAGGTTTATTATGTCAAAGATCATTGCTGTTGCCAATCAAAAAGGCGGCGTCGGTAAAACGACAACATGTATTAATCTTAGCAGCTTTGTTGCCGCCATGGGTAAAAGAACCTTGATGGTTGATATCGACCCTCAGGGCAATTGCACAAGTGGTATAGGCCTTAATAAACGTGATCTTAAACAATCTGTTTACAATGTGCTCGTAGGCGATTGCTCCGCCCGCGACGCTATTGTACCCACTTGTGTCAAAGGAATGGACATCATGCCATCCAATATCGACCTTGCCGGCGCCGAAATCGAACTTATCAAAGTTCCCTCGCGCGAAAAGGTGCTGCGTAAAACTTTGCAGCCGCTTAAAAACAAATACGATTACATATTTATAGACTGCCCGCCATCGCTCGCACTACTTACTGTCAATGCGTTGACTGCTGCGGACAGCATACTTATCCCCATACAAGGCGAGTTCTTTGCGCTCGAAGGCTTAAGCCAGTTGATGAACACAATAAGGCTTGCCAAAAAGCACCTCAACCCCACTCTCGAAGTGGAAGGCGTACTACTTACCATGTACGACGGACGCAGCAATCTTGTGTCCAGCGTCACAGCCGAAATAATCAAATACTTTGGTAAGAGCGTGTACACACACCGCATTCCACGCAACGTCAAGCTCGGCGAAGCGCCCAGCTACGGCATGCCCATTATGCAGTTCGAGCCGCGTTGTACGGGCTCTATCGCGTACAAGGCGTTTGCCGAGGAGTTCCTCGACAGGAACAACGACACCGACTATAAAAAGATCACCAACTTAAGCTCATTAAGACGCAGGGACAACAAGTCTAATGTCTGATTTTTTTGCCAAAAAGAATATAGTCAAGCAACGCCCCACCCTCAAATATATTAAGACGGACGGCGCGAACAAAGAACAGCACACTCACGGCCATCCCGAGTTCATTTTTGTTGTGGGCGGGAGCGGAAGATTTGAAGTAAACGACAACCAGTACCCTATTAAGGCGGGTGATTTAATCATTTGCGGCAAAAACGTAAGCCACTCGGAATATCTCTTCGACACGCCGGATAGTGAGATTTATCATCTCGGCTTTACGGGTACTATCCTTAACGGCATGCAAGAGGACGATATTATCAACGAGCCGTTTTGCATTATACACACCGCCTCGCAGTTCGATATAATAAAGGCGTACTTTGTCGCGCTTATCGCCGAAGTGCAGTCACCGCAAATAAGCAGCAAAGTCATAGAGGAAGATCTTATGCGAGTTCTTCTTCTTTCTGTTTTGCGCCTTGCTGTCTACGATATGGGGCTGATGTTCTCGCAGAACAAGGCGTTCTTTGAGGCAAAGGACTACTTTGACAAAAACTACCTCTCTATCACCAATATCGAAGATGCCTGCAAAATGCTTGGTATCAACAAGTTTTATCTTACCCATATCTTTAAAGAGCAGCTCGGCATGCCGCCCATTAAGTATCTACTAAATAAACGCATGGAAAAGGCCAAACATTTGCTAATAGTTACAAATATGTCTATCAGCGAAATCTCGCTCAAATGCGGCTATGCAGATACGGCATACTTTTGCAGAGTTTTTAAGAAGTGTGAAAACATTACGCCGCTGCAATATCGTTTGCAGTCCAGAAATAATAACGCGCCTTTGGCATAAACTATAAAGGGGATTTATTCGCGCGCTATAATGAAATTAAAAGACAAATTCAGCTCACTCACTACAAAAGGAAAACTTTGCTTTATATTTAAATACGGCGTTTTAGCCGCATTTATTTTGTGCGCTTTAGTGCTGTGTATCGAGTCACTCATGCCCGGCTCTGTGTCCAGTCAACACTCGTCGTCGTTCGGCGATCTAATCGACCTGCCAGTCAATAAAATCATCGAGCCGACTGACGTCGAGCTTTATACTGCCGAGGGCGAAGGTCAAGACGTGTTTGTAGGACAAAGCGTTACGCTTATTCCCGTTTTTACTCCGTTAAACGCGACATATAAGCAGACCGAGTGGAGCGTTTCCGACGACGAAGTTGCAGAGCTTCAAGGTGATATAGTTACATTTATTGCGCCCGGCGAAGTGACAGTAACGGTAAAAAGCGACTATAATAAAAGCGTCACCTCATCTATGACCTTTTTCGTGTCAGAGGTGACGGTGGAAGGCATACAGCTTGATGATATACCAAGCCTTGTCGTGGGACAGACGGTGTTTTTATCTGCGACGGTGATGCCCGAAAATGCAACTAACAAAGACTATACTTTTACTACCGACTCCGACTGCGTAATAACAGATGGCAATTTGCTTACCTCAGTTAAGGCAGGCACGGCTACCATTACGGTAACATCTATGGCTGATCCGAAAATATCTGACAGCGTTGAAGTCGAAATTAGTGTTATAGAGGCGGAGTCGCTTGGATTTTATTTAGGCGGTAGTGCGGTAATGGAAATTGACCTTGTTCAATCAGAAAGCGCCGAGCTTTCGCTTGCTATATTCCCCGAGGACACGACATATCAAGACATCATATGGAATGGGACGGATGGCATTGAGGTTTTCTTCTTTTCTCTAACCGAGTTTAAAATAACTGCAACGGAGGTAGGCACGGCGTCGATAACGGCAAAGCTTGGTAACGAGTTGGAAGCCACCCTTATTGTAAATGTTTCGCCTGCGGACATTGGCGTTGACGAAATTATAGGCTTACAGGCAAGTGACAAAACTTTAGAGCTTGGACATGGCGGCTCGGTGGATATCTCACCTATTACTTCTAATGGCAACGCAGGTTATTATAAATATTTATACACCGTAACCGAAGGCGAAGATATTATTTCGGTTAACGACTTAGGCTTAGTAAAAGCCTTAAAGGTGGGCATTGCTAAGCTGCAAATATCCGTAATAGGCACGGAAATTTCCACAGAGGTTACCGTGACCGTTATAGGCATAGTTATAGACAGCTTGTCTATTATTGCGCCTCAAAATTTAAAGGTGGATAGGACATATACTCTTAGATATGAAATTCTGCCCCAAGCTGCCGCGTTTAACAGAGTGACTTGGAGCGTAAGCGACGATACCATTGCCACTATATCGGAGGACGGCAAAATAAGATTTGATAGAGCGGGCAGCGTGACTGTTACGGCTTCGAGTGGTGACGCTACTACCTCCACCGTACTTACCGCTAAAAACGTACTGAAGATATCAAAAATTAAAGCTTTGGGCTTTGAGAGATTTTCTAACTTTAACGACGGCATAGCATATGCCACGCTTAAACAAAATACAAGCGCACGTTTTAGTGTGATTTTCGGTCAAAAAGTTACTTACAGAATAATCGATATCGAGTCCTCCGACTCCGAAATTCTTGTAGTGACAGGACACACCGTTACCGCTTTGGAAAAAGGTGATGTAACACTTACCATCACCTATTGGGACGGAGACGAAACCACTATCCCCATTATCTACACCGTGGACATCAGTATTGTCGAGCAAACGCTCAGCGACCTTACGGATAATTGGGGACGTACCGTGCGCAAAGGCATAGGACACTTTGGCGCATTTATGGTTACAGGAATATTTGCCGTGCTGACATTTATGTTTTTTATAAAGAACAAGTTCGTCGCCGCATTACTGACGCTTATATCGGGATTTTCGCTCGCAGGTCTTACCGAGCTGTTGCAAAAGATCACTCCTAACCGCGGTCCGTCCTTCGCCGATGTAATCCTCGACTTTGAGGGCTTCTGCTTTTCGGCAATCCCGATATTTATTGTATTTATAATTGTTTATACTGTAAAATATTTTAAGAATAGGAAAAAAGATTAATTCCCCTCATAAATTTGCATAATCGCATTTATATTTTCTATTACTTGGTCAAGCGCCTCGGCGGTTATCTCCGTCGGTCGCTCGCGCCATAAGTGGCATTTATCCCCTAATGCCACTATTTTTATGCGCGCCGTACATTCTCCACGGTCTGTTTCTTTGTATGTCCCAGCCGCTATATTATAAAACACATTACAGCTTTTGCAGCTTCTACATTCCTTTTTAATTCTCATTCTCTAACGTTTCCCTTATTGCTGCTATCTCTGTAAGTAAGCTCGCAAGTACAGTTCTGCAAACTCTCTTGTTAGAAATATCTCTGTAATTTATTCTTTTTTCCCAGCAATCGCAACTATCATCTTTATTTACTATTTCGTTTTTATAATAGCATTGCCCTATCTCTGTTGCCGTAAACTTATACGCCCGCTTTATATAGTAACGTTTAAAGTTATAGCAGTGCTTACATTCTTTCTTTTGTTCTTCTTCCATATTTGTTACCTCTTAGATATGTCGAATATATAAATTATACCATTAGACATATCGAATGTCAATCATTTTTATTCGATATGTCTTACAATATTAGTATGGAAAATTTACTAGCGATTAGATTAAATGAATTTATAAAAGAATTAGAAATAAGCAAGGCTAAGTTCGCAGAAAAAGTTGGCGTTTCTGCTGCAAGCATATCTGATTGGACAAACGGCAATATTCAACCTACCGCAGAAAGCATTTATCTAATTTGTAAAGCATTTGACATTAGTGCAGATTATTTGCTTGGTTTAAAAGACGAAATATAGTTTTAACATTGACCCCCATCAGTCACTACGCTACGCTCGTACTTCGTGGCGTTCGCTTCGCTCGGCTGAGGACA
>JAFLVB010000036.1 GCA_022508465.1 Clostridiales bacterium | reverse complement strand
CTTTCTTCATAAAATCAGTCAAAAGTCCGTCAAAACACATTGTGTGTACATTATTTACATTTTCGAGCGAGGCAGCTATAATTTCCTCCCTTTGAGTTATAGGACGTGAATTTTTGCCGGTACTTACAGCTAATGCCACAATCACTTCGTCAAATAGTTTCGACGCTCGCAACACTATGTCTTTATGACCTAAAGTAAACGGATCAAATGATCCTGCAAAAACTGCACGCTTCATTAATAGCTCCTTTGTAAAAATGCGATTGACGTACTGCCGCACACTCTATTGTCTATTATATACCTTTCGCCGGTATCAGGCAAGGGTATTTTAGTAGAGTGTTCCAAAAAAATTATGCCTTTTTGTGTCAATAAATCGTATTTTTGTATAAGATCAAAGATTTCTTGCTCGTTTTTCCCGAAATATGGCGGATCAAGAAAGATAAAATCGAATTGCCTGCCGTAAAGTTTTTTTAATGCCACTTGAAAATCGGTGTTATAAACCTCGGCATCTGCGCCAACATGCTTAAGATTTTTTTTAGTCAGCTCTATGCTGTCTCTGCTTTTATCCACAAAAACTGCCGACGCCGCGCCACGGCTTAACGCCTCAATGCCTAATGCTCCGCTACCCGAAAAAAGATCCAAAACTTTCGCGCCATAAAAGTCACTTTTTGAATTGAGAATATTAAAAACCGTTTCCTTAATGCGATCGGTGGTCGGTCTTACATCATTGCCCTCGGGAGCAAACAATTTTTTACCTCTATACTTACCCGAAATAACTCTCATAATTTACCTTTTATAAATTTTAGTCGGTGTAATAATCATATCAAGCGGAACATCAAAAATCTCTGCAAAAACTTCATCTGTAAATTGCTCGTCATAAGCGACTCCTACCTTGACGGTAAAAGCAGAGCTAAGAAATTTATCGTAGTAACCGCCACCATATCCGAGCCTATAACAAAACTTATCAAAAGCAAGCATCGGCACAATTGTAAGCGTAGGATTGCCCTCGTTGCCGTAACAGCTTTGGTCGATATTGCCCAGCTTGTCCGCGTTTAACTCGCCGCCTAAATACTTAAGACATTTCATAATCCCGCCGTTTGTATAAGGGACGTAAATCTTGTCCGCATTTTTTTGGATGAATTTGTGTGTGCTTACTTCGCTGCCAAACGAAACATAACAAAATACCGAGTCGTGACCGCCTATAATAGTTTGCAACTTTTCTGCAATTGCAGTATCTTTCTCCGTTCTATTTGCTATTGATTTTCTAACCAAAGTAAATTGCTTTCTTAATTCCTGTTTGTTCATAAATTCTCCTACATCGACTTCCGAATGAGGTCAAAATTTCGTATACAATAGTATTATTTTTTTGAGCTATTGTTTCCCCGCCAATATTTTCGCACAAATATTCGGCTCTATCGCCCGCTTTAACTTTTAAACCCGAAACATCTACAAGGCACATATCCATGCAAATATTGCCGACAGTAGCACAAATTTTGCCACCTATATAAAACGATTGCTGTTTGCGTCTTATGCAGTCTGCATAGCCTGCACCAAGTACTGCCACCGTCATATCTCGTGGTGCCGAATTAGAATAGCCTATTTTGTCACCTGCTTTTACAGATAAAACATTATAAACTTCGGTATATGCCGACATTGCGGGTTTAAGTTCGGGGTCTCCATAGCCATACAATGCCAGCCCACACCTAACCATATCTAAGTGATAACTTTTATCGAGTTTGATAAAATTACTTGCTGCGGCATGGCGCTTATAGTCGCCTTTAACGGACATAAATCGTTCGAGCTGAACCGGTGCATATTCCACATCGGAAAAATGAGTATAAATGCTATCTACTTGGGTTTTCAACTCAGAACATAATTTTAGGAATGAATTTGCTTCCTCGGGCAAAATGCCAAGCCTATTCATTCCTGTATTAATTTTAACACAAACACGCTTGTGACGCAAATCATTTTTGCTCATTGCCGAATATATAATGTTGTTGTCGCCTACATCGACAGATGGACTAAGTACATAAATTGGTTTTGCCGTAAATTTGCGAAGCTGTACTGCCTCTTCGCCTTGGGCAACCGCAAAGCTGTCCACATAATCGTTTATATACTTTGCGACAACAAGTCCGTGACCATATGCGTTTGCTTTTACAACAGCGCAAAACTCGGCAGATGTTTTTTGGCGTAAAAACTTAATGTTATGTATAAGGTTATTGACATTGATGGTAAGGGTAAGCAAAGTAAGTCCTCCGATACCCCATTTATATGAGCCTAACCTTAAAAGCGTTACTAATAACTTATGTAACTGTCAAAAGCGTTTTCGATATGATTAATTTCGCCTTCGCAAACTTCAATGACATCAAACCGAACAGGATAATTGTATAGTCGCTTGGTCTGGATGTAATAGCTTGCTACTTGACTTATTTTGCGAATTTTATGAGCGTTGACGGCTTCGGCCGGTCTCCCGAATTCCGTGCTGCTTCGAGTTTTGACTTCAACAAAAATCAAATATCCGTCAAAGGCCGCAATAATATCAATCTCGCCATATGGATTTGTGTAGTTGCGCTTTATGATTTCGTAGCCTTTACTCTTTAAAAATTTAGCTGCAAAATCTTCGCCGAATTTACCGATTGCTTTATTATCCTTCTTCATGCAATTCTCCGACAAAATTCTTTATAAAGGACGCGCGATGAATTGCACAAGGTCCGAATTTCTTCAATGCTTCTATATGAAATTTTGTGGCATATCCCTTATGTGCTGCAAAACCGTACTGCGGATATAGCTCGTCCATTTTGAGCATAAGTCTATCTCTATAAACCTTTGCTAATATGGAAGCTGCGGCAATATTGTAGCTCAAAGAATCACCTTTTATTATAGGAACTGTTTTGACCTGTAAGTCCAGTTTAACGGCATCGACCAAAACAATATTTGCATTTTTGAGCGCACATATACATTCGGACATTCCGCGCTTAGTAGCTTGCAAAATATTAATTTCGTCTATTGTCTTTTCGTCAATGACGGAAATCGAATATTCTGCACATTTGATTATTCTTTCGTAAAGCTCTTCGCGCTTAATTGGCGAAACCTTTTTGCTGTCGTTGATGCCTTCTATTATAAAGCCCGTGGGCATTTTACAGGCGGCAACAACTACCGGACCGGCTAACGGGCCTCGTCCTGCCTCGTCACAACCGCCGACAGCCGTCCCATATTTAAGATCGAACTCAAACAAATCTTTTGTCATAATTACTCCCGATCCAAGCAAATTTTGCCCATACGACCTTTGCGAAAGTCGTCTATTATAGCTATCGTAGTACGATCAATATCTGGCTGATTTCCCTTCATTAAGTAGCCTCTACTTCTGGCTATGTCTGACATAATCAGGCTATTATCATCATTTATTGTTATATTATATTTGTCTGTGATGATTTTTGGATTAATAGATATTAACTGCGCTATTAGCAAATATGCGAGTTCGTTTTTGTCCACTACTTCGTCTTTGATACTACCGATAAAGGCAAGTCTTGCGGCGGCAACCTGGTCATTGAGCTTGGGATACAAGGTTCCCGGAGTGTCAAGCACTTCAAAATAATCGCTTATTCTCACCCACTGTTTGCCTCTTGTGACCCCTGCTTTATTGCCCGTAATAGTGCTTGACTTGCCGCACAAATTGTTTATAAGAGTGCTTTTGCCAGAATTGGGAACTCCTATTACCATAGCTCGTATGGATGTTTTTATTCCACGCTGCTGATAACGCTCGATCTTATCTTTACAAAGTCTTTTGGCAATATTGATTAAGTTAAGCGAGCTTTTTGCCGCCGTGCTGTTTAGAGCCAAAGCATCGTCACCCATGGATTTAAGGCGTGTGAGCCAGAAATTTAAGTCGGATTCAGCCACCATGTCCGCCTTATTTAGCACATATACAATCTTTTTATTGGCTATAATTGGCGTAAATGCGGGGTTAATACAGCTTTTAGGCGCGCGTGCATCTACAACGTAAAAGATTATATCTACAAGTTTTACGTTCTCTTGCATCATGCGCAGAGATTTTGTCATATGCCCCGGAAACCAATGAATATCCATTATTTGTCCTCCAACAAATCAGCTCTGAGCTTTGCCGTAAACTCCAACGACTTTTGTCTGCGCCACTTATCGATTTTTTCGTGATGACCGCTTAGCAAGACATCGGGGACTTCGAGTCCTTTAAAAACTCTCGGTCTGGTATATTGCGGATATTCCAAAAGTCCTTCGCTGAACGAATCGCCTTGAGCAGATTCTTCCTTTATAGTCCCCGGAATAAACCTCGAAACGCAGTCAACAACCACCATTGCGGGAAGTTCACCACCCGTAAGAATATAGTCGCCGATAGAAATCTCCTCGTCAATACAAAGGTCAATAACGCGCTGATCCACACCTTCGTAATGGCCGCACAAAATGACAAGGTCGCGCCCCAATGCGAGACGCTTGGCAATGCCGACGTTAAAGGTAGCTCCTTTAGGCGACATAAAAACTCGCCATGCCGAATGGTCTGGGTCAACACTACTGATAGCGTCATAAATGGGCTGTGGCGTCATAACCATTCCAACGCCTCCACCGAACGGCTCGTCATCGCACTTGCCGTGCTTGTCTTCTGAAAACTCGCGTATATCGACGATATTAAGTTCAAACACTCCTCTGTCCGTGGCGCGCTTAATAATGCTGTGTTTAAGCGGCTCAAACATTTCGGGAAATAAAGTCAGAATACTAATCTTCATAGACGGCTACCTTTTTAAATTCGTCTTTATCCACAACGATTTTTTTGCTATCAACATCGATAGAAACAATCAAGCTGTTAAGGAAAGGAAACATAACATTCTTCTCTCCTTTAACTTCATAGACGTCGGCAGCACCGTTCTGATAGATATAATCGACCTTACCCACATAGGTTTTGTCAGACATAAACACGTCGCAACCGATAATATCGGCAATAAAATAAGTATTTTCGGGCAAATCCACCGCGTGAATACGGTCTATTTGCACATCCTTACCAACAAGGCTTTCTGCCTTTGTACGATCGGCAACGCCGCTTAGGTTAAGAAAAACAAAGTCACCGTTTATACGTAAACCTAATATATCATAACAAAGCCCGCCAACAAAAACTTGCTTGAGCTTTTTAAACCTCATAATGTCATCGGTCAAAGCCTTAACCTTAACCTCGCCTTTAATGCCCTGAGCTTTGATAATTTCGCCTATGGTAATAAACATAAATTGTTCCTTTATACAAATAAGGGGACTGCAAAAACAATCCCTTTAATTGTGATTTTATCCTTCAAGAATTTCCACAGTATACTTTTTATTTTCCTTAGAGGACGCTGCTTTTACAATGGTGCGAATAGCCTTAGCTATACGTCCCTGCTTGCCGATAACCTTGCCCATATCGTCTTTGGACACCGAGATATTGATAGTATCGCCGTCTAAAGTGACATTGACTTTTTCTTTATCTTCGACAAGCTCTTTAACCAAAAATTCAACTAATTCAGTCATAGCTTAGTCCTTTTTCTTTTTAAGTGCACCGGTCTTAGCGGGAGCTTTTTTGCCCTCGGGAATAATTCCTGCCTGAACCAATAAAGCTTTAACAGTATCGGTGGGCTGAGCGCCGTTAGCTATCCACTTAGTAACCTTTTCGCTGTCGAGTTTAACTTCAGCGGGTTCTGTGAGCGGATTGTAAGTACCGACGATGTCGATGAATTTGCCGTCACGCGGCGAACGCGAATCCGCAACGATTACGCGATAGAACGGGGATTTTTTGTCGCCCATACGAGTTAATCTGATTTTAACTGCCATAATATTTCTCCTTATATGTTAAATAAAAATTATAAACTTAGTTACTAAAACGGAAATTTTTTACCTTTTTTTCCGATTTGCTTTATCATATCTTTGGACTGCGCAAACTGATTAAGAAGTTGATTTACTTCGGTAATCGAAGTGCCGCTACCCAAAGCAATACGCTTACGTCTTGACGCCTTAATAATATCGGGATGTTCGCGCTCGTACATAGTCATAGATTGAATTATGGCTTTGTAGCGCTTCATCTTGTTTTCGTCGACGTCGCCAACTTTGAGCTTATTCATGCCCGGAATCATAGAGATCAGGTCGGATATATTGCCCATTTTGTTTATAGCGTCCATTTGAGAAAGGAAGTCGTCGAGAGTAAAGCGATTAGCGCGTAACTTCTCTTCCATCTTCTTCATTTCCTGCTCGGTGACTGCGCTTTGAGCCTTATCAATAAGTGTAAGCACGTCGCCCATGCCCAGGATTCTGGACGCCATTCTGTCAGGGAAGAACGGCTCAAGGTCGCCCATCTTTTCGCCGATACCGCACAGTTTTATAGGCTTGCCGGTCACCGCTTTAATGGAAAGCGCAGCACCGCCTCTTGTATCGCCGTCGAGCTTGGTAAGGATAACGCCCGATATATCCAACTTTTCGTTAAACGTCGTGGCAACCGTAACAGCGTCCTGACCTGTCATAGAATCGACTACAAGCAAGATTTCGTCCGGCTTAACTGCCTTTTTGACGTCGATAAGCTCTTCCATAAGCTCTTTGTCGATATGAAGTCGTCCTGCAGTATCGATTATGACAGTATCAAAGCCCTTGTGCTCAGCCTCTTTGATAGCCGCAACCGCAGTCTTATGAGGCTTGTTAGTGCCTTGCTCAAAGACTTCAACACCCACAGACTTACCAACGACCTGAAGCTGGTTTATTGCCGCAGGTCTATAAATATCGCACGCAACGAGCAAAGGCTTTTTGCCCTGCTTTTTGAGCATAAGCGCGAGCTTGCCGCACATAGTTGTCTTACCTGCGCCTTGAAGTCCGCACATCATGTAAACCGTAGGCGGTTTGCTTGCGACTTCGAGCTTAGAGTTGGTGCTGCCCATAAGCGCTGTGAGCTCGTCATTAACGATTTTTACCACCTGCTGACCGGGCGTAAGACTGTTGATGATCTGCTCGCCCACAGCCTTCTCGGTAACCTTTGCGATAAAGTCCTTTACAACCGTAAAGTTGACGTCAGCCTCAAGCAAGGCAACACGAATTTCGCGCATAGCCTGTTTGATTTCGAGCTCGGTCAATTTACCGCGGCTGCGCATCTTGCTGAATATATGATTTAATCTTTCGCTAAGTCCGCTAAATGCTCCCATTACTTACTCCCGTAAATCCAGTATATTTTTAATTTCGGCGATAATTGTTTCTTTGCTCATAGACTGATCTATCGCTTCCAGCCTGTCCCAAACCAATCCGAGTTTTAGAGCAGCCTCGTAATTTTTAAGAGCTGTTACTCCCTTATTGATTGCGTCGTGCGCCGCCTGCCGAGTAATGCCCTCGTTTTCGGCAATTTCCCCGAGCGAAAAATCGTCATCATAAAAACGCCTTATCATCTCGGTCTGCTTAGAAGTAAGCAGTTTGCCGTAAACGTCGTTCAATTTACAAATGGAAAGGTCTTTTTTCATAAATAAGCTGTAAAGCAAAATCACTTTACAGCATTAAGTATAAGACATTTGTGGACAATTGTCAAGCGTTTTGAGGCTGATAAGGAAGAATTTTAAACGTATCAATACCTTTTGTAAAGCAAACTTTGCATGAAATTAATGCCATTAATTTCTGTACTTGTATAGCCCTATGTTATTTGAATAAATTTATTCATTTTTTTGCTTTTGACCAATCGTATGAACTATAAGTGCTTACAAGATATTTTGCTGCAGTAGAAGAATCAGATAACAATGATTCGTCAATTTCAAGATTGTTATCAATTTGCCAGCCTGTAGCATTTTTAAATATAATATTTTGCAAATTTTTGCATCCATAGAATGCATGCGATCCTATGCTTGTAACACTATCTGAAATTGTTACACTCTCTAAGCTACTACAATATGCGAATGCATAACGTCCTATGCTTGTTACGCTACCGTCATCTGGTATAATACTTGTTTTACACCCTAATACCAATGTCTTTGTTGCTGTTTCTATTATGCAGTTTCCATCACTATGATAGACAGAATTGGTTTTGGATATTGTTATACTTTCTAAGCTATCGCAAGCACGGAATGCTGATTCACATATGCTTGTTAAGCTATAACCGATTGTTACACTTTCCAAGCTACTGCATTCATAAAACGCATATTTTCCTATGTTTATTACGCCATTACCTATTGTCACATTTTTTAAGCCATCACAATGCCAGAACGCATAGTCTCCTATATTTATGACATTGTCGGGAATGGTTATACTTTCCAACCTATCACAATCGTTGAACGCCCTAGCGCCTATGCTTGTTACACTTATATCATCAATTTCAACTTTTATCGATGCAGATATTATTTCTTTTCTTACGTCTACAACAGAAAAAGTGCCATCAAATTCAAAGCCAAAAATTCTACAATAAAGAATATCGTCATACATTTTATATGGAATGTCAATGCCTTCTTTACAGAATACAGCCATTATATCATAATTACTATCTTCCTCTCCATAATTAATTTCCCATAAAACTATTGTCCCGTCATTAATAAATCCCACAAAATTTTCGTCTTCAGAGGTATCTGTATCATCATCCATTAATGTAAATTGTACCATATTTTCTTTCAACGTATATGTTAAAACAGTTTCAGATGGCCATCCTCCTGCAAGAAAAGTCATTATTGACGTTCCATCAGAATTGAGCTGAATGTACCAATCTTTAGTTAATTCAAAATCATTAGTATCATCGTTAAAGCTTGGAAGATAATATATTCCTTCTATTTCATCTATCGTAGGTGCTTCTGCGTTGCTCTTTTTATCGTAGCCGCATATGCACTTGTTATCGCCGCTAAAGTTATGTTCGCCCTGCTCGGATTTTTCATCGCAACCGCTACATTCCTTCCAGTGATTTGCTTCATCATGTTTCCAATCGCCGTAGCTGTGAGAATGCGTAGGATTATCCGGCTCATTCGGCGTGTTAGGCTTATTTGAGTGTTCACACGCAAGCAAAGACAGACAAGCTAACAAACTTACAATAAGCACTGCTAAAATTGTAATTTTCTTTTTCATTCGTTTGCTCCTTATATAAAGTATTTCAAGTAAAAATGCCGCCCCTTGCGGAACGACATTGCAAAAATGTTCCTTCCGCTTTGTTGCGACACAAAACATATAAATATTGCATTAGAGATTTTTATATGAGGCGAAAGAGATACATCTCTACCGAGATTATCTCTAATGCTATATTATTTTGGTCGCATAATAATTATATATCTTTATTGATAGTTTGTCAATAATTTTTAGTAAAAAAATAGTCGTATCATTGACACGACTATAAGTTAAAATAAAATTAATTTTCTATAAGCGACAAAACATATAGCTCTGCGTTAGCATCAATAACGATAAAGACAATTTCTATAAACGCAATGCCTACAAATAATCCTACCAAGACATTAGTTAGTAATATAGATACCATTATGCAAAGGCAAGACAATAAAAGGATAATTATGTTTGTCAAAAACAGCTTTGCTATGTTTTTTAAATTTACTATCTGCTTTATGTCTACTATATTGCGCGCATAAAGTAAATACGCCTCTATCAGCCCGACAATTCCGATTATAATAACCGAAGCAATTACCGAAATAAAAATATTCGGTTTCCATAATGAGGTCAGCCAAAGTGATAAGACAATCAAGGCTACCGACAATAAAGAATCTATTATGTTAGTAACAATCCATTTAGGGGTTGTTGTTTTTGCTATATTTCTTTGAATTATCCACTTAGTAAGGAAGTATCCGCCTATCATTCCCAAAATAGTAAATAAAATAAAAACAATAAAATACCCAAAGATTTGGTTTACACATATATTTATTGCTTCACTAATTTGTGCTGCATAAATATCCGTCTCGCCTACAAGCGCACCAATACATTGGTTTAATGTATCAATTAGCCAGCTTTTGCTTGAAATACTTCGCACAGAACTTATCGGGTCTCCCCAATCTAATGCTCTGACAGCCGTAATTAAAGAATCTTCGAGTACCGAAAAGTCGATTTCTATACTTTGCAAAATTGCCTTAATACTAAGCGATAAAGTATTAATTGACGAAATAATGCCCGGTAATAAAACGGATAATCCGAACATCATTCCTAACGCCGTTGTGCCTAACGGCGTAAAAAAGTGCTTTAGATTTTTAAAATAATTTTTTATACCTTGTTTTATCATGTTTATATAAATATTGTATCATAATGTCGTTTTTTAATCAAGCTAATTATATAAAAAAGTCGTATCTAAGATACGACTAAAATGTGGTTTACACTTCGATAACTACGGGACGGTTGCGGATAAGATCGCACGAAGTTAGATAATAAGCAATTCCGCCAACTTCGACCTTTTTGCATATTTTGACGTTTGGCCCGTGCAAATGTCCGTAAACAACGGCGCTTACTTTAAACTCGTCAAACAAGTCTGTAAACGGTGTCCTATCAAAAGTGCTGTTAAACGGCGGATAGTGGCACATAACGACAAGACTGTCGCCCTCGTTTCGCTTTTTTGAAGCCTCGACAAGTCCCATTCTAAACCGCAAAACTTCCCTATTATAAATTTTTTGTTCGTCAGCGGGCAAAGCACAGCCGCGCTCGGGTGTTGTCCAGCCGCGACTGCCTGCAAAAACAACATTGCCTATCTTTATGCTGTCATTTTGCAGCGCGTAAACACCGTTTGGCAAAGCGTTCCTTACAGAGGAAATCGACTTCCACCAATAATCATGATTGCCGCGTATGAGAATTTTTTGCCCTTTAAGCGACCCGATAAATTCGAGGTCCGGCAAAGCCTGTTCGAGCGTCATAGCCCAGCTAATATCGCCGGCAATAAGCAGAATATCATCGTCATTAAGTTTGTCACATTCAAGTTTGATTTCGTCAAGATAATTGTCCCAAACTCTGCCAAAGATATTCATTGGCTTGGGACAATTTGTCGATAGATGAAAGTCGCTTATCGAATAGATATTCATATCTATATTGTAGCATAAACCAAATGACAAATCAAATAAAATCAAGTTCCCGACGGGAAAATGGGCAAATTAAACAATCCTTGACAAACTTCGTCCGAAAATTCCTCGCAAGACGGATAAGTGCAGTAGCCATATGACGGAATAAGCACGTCGACATTCACGATAACTCGTATTATCTGCACCACGCACGCCGTGATCACTACCGTATTATTGCCCACAAATTCGCCTATGTTGCTCGCAAGACTGGTGGCAACCTCTATCGTGTACGGACTTAACGAGTCCTCGGGCAAGTTTAGGACTATATCCCTCGCTATCGTGACAGACGTATCTGCCGTAAAGGTGTCACCGTTTGAGTCTCTATAAGTGACGGTTACAGGCGTTGTAACGTTCATTTGAATACGATTTCGGTCGTCGCTTATTGGCGTCACGATCAAGTTGCTTATCTGCGACGGGCCCGAACTGCGTGCCTCCACATATGTATAAGGCGGGTCTCCTTGTAAGCTCAGGTCTGCCGCAAATGTCAATGAAAATCGCCTGTCCTGATAGCGTGTTATGCACCCATCAAAAACTTTTCTAACATTGACGCATATCCGTTCGCACAACCCGCAAAGCGGATTTCCGCTAATCGGTCCAGCTTTTTGTGCCATAAATAAATCCTCCATATACTGCCAGTATATGAAGGAGGATTGCAAGTGTTACTTTTAGTTTTATATACGAATTAGTTCGAATTTTCGCTATGTAAAATTTGGTCAAGGCGAGCCAAAACTTTGTCAAGTCCGAACTTTGTCACCGCCGAAAACGGAATTATGTTGTCCCTGCCCAGTCCTAAGTAAGTCGAGACTTTACCGATTTCGCCGTGAAGAGCCGACTTTGTCACCTTGTCGCACTTGGTGGCAAGCACGGTAAACGGGATTTGATAGTAGTACAAGTAGCCGAGCATTTGCCTGTCCTTTTCGGACGTGTTACGAATATCGGTTAGCACTATGACTTGCTTGAGAGTGTTGGCGTTCTCGAAATAATGCCCCATAAGCTCGTCCCAAGTTTCTTTTTCCGTCTTGCTCGCCTTTGCATAGCCGTAACCGGGAAGGTCGACAAGATTGAACTCGCCGCCGTTGATTGAAAAGACATTAATAAGTCTTGTTCTGCCCGGTGTGGACGACGCCTTTGCGAGTTTGCCGTTGTTGCAAAGTGCGTTGATAAATGATGACTTGCCAACGTTGGACCTGCCAACAACGCAAATCTCGTCTTTATCTCCGCCGCTGTAACCAAAGGCGTAGCTTTTTAAAAATTCGGCTTTTTTGATTATCATTATTTTTCTAACGCAACATCGAATACTTCGTCGATATTGTCGACCATAACGATGTTTATCGCGTCCTTGACCTCTTGCGGAATATCTTCTAAATTGGTGGCGTTTTCGCGAGGGATTATCAATGTCTTTACGCCGTGTCTAAGTGCGGCAAGCGACTTCTCTTTAAGTCCGCCTATCGCCAAAACCTTGCCGCGCAAAGTTATCTCGCCCGTCATTGCGACGTCAGCTCTTACCTTTTTGTCTGTAAGTGCGGACATGAGTGCGGTCGATATGGTTATACCTGCGCTCGGGCCGTCCTTGGGAGTTGCGCCCTCGGGGAAATGTAAGTGGAAATCGTTTTTTGTAAATCTTTCTTTATCGATGCCATATTGTTCGGCTCTGCTTTTGAGCATAGACAATGCGGTTATGCACGATTCCTTCATTACGTCGCCGAGACTGCCGGTAAGCGTCAATTCGCCCTTTCCACCGCTTATCATTGCCACTTCGATTGACAAGGTCGTGCCGCCAACGCTCGTCCAAGCAAGTCCTGTTGCGTGGCCGACTTCACCTTCGGTTGCCTTATCGTCGTCCTTAAACTTAATCGGTCCGAGATACGATTCTATGTCGCCTTCGTCTATTGTAACTTCCATTTTACTTTCGCCGGTCTCGACAGCTTTTACGGCGAGCTTGCGCATGATTGAACCGATTTCGCGCTCAAGCGATCTTACACCGCTTTCACGAGTATAGCCGGTAGTTATTTTCAAAATTGCATCGTCGGTTAGCTGAAGATTGGAGCCAGCCAAGCCATTGTTTTCGAGCTGTTTTTTAACCAAATATTTTTTGGCGATTTGCAGCTTTTCGGCGTACGAATATCCCGAAAGCTCTATGATTTCCATACGGTCAAGGAGCGGCAACGGAATGCTTTCCATTGTGTTTGCCGTCATGACGAACATGACCTTGCTGAGGTCGTACGGAAGCTCCAAATAGTGGTCGGTAAAGTGATTGTTTTGGTTGGGGTCAAGAACTTCGAGCATGGCACTTGCAGGGTCGCCGCGGAAGTCGCTCGACATCTTGTCTACCTCGTCGAACAAAAATACGGGATTTGTAACGCCTGCATTTTTCATTGATGAGATAATTCTGCCCGGCAACGCGCCTATATATGTCCTACGATGTCCTCTGATTTCTGCCTCGTCCCTCACACCGCCAAGCGAAACGGATACAAGATTTTTGCCCGCCGCTCTTGCGATTGAGGCAACTATTGATGTCTTACCAACGCCCGGAGGTCCTACAAAGCAAAGAATCGGTCCCTTGAGATTGTTTGTCAGCTTATGAACAGCCAAAAATTCTATAATTCTGTCCTTGACTTTTTCAAGACCGTAATGATCCTCGTCCAGAATCTCTCTTGCACGCTTAAGGTCAACTGCGTTCTCTGTCTCCTCTGTCCACGGCAAATCAAGCAGCCATTCGAGATAAGTCCTTATAACGGCAGCGTCGGGAGATGTTGCCGACATCTTTTCCAGTCTTGACGCCTCTTTTTTGAACTTTTCCATTACGACAGGCGGCAACTTTTTCTCTTCCGCCTTTTTTAAATATGATTCTTCGTCTTCGTCGCCAAGCTCTTTTTTGATTGCCTTGATTTGCTCGCGCAAATAAAACTCTCGCTGCCCCTTAGCAACGCTGTCTCTTACATCTGCTGCAATCTTCTTTTCGACAAGCATGATTTCCGACTCTTTTTTAAAGAACTTGCAAATATTGATAAGTTGATCGGCAACCGTCTTTTCTTGTAAAAGCTCTTGCTTTTGCGTATCCGTCGTGTATACGAAAGTCGCTATTGTATTGATAAATTTGTCGCTTTCAAACGCCGTAAGCGAAGCAGAAATCTCGGCAGGAATTTTGTTATCCAACTTTTTGTAAAGCTCAAAGTTTTCCTGCGCATTGCGCTTGGCTGCTTCGAGCATCAAAGCGTCCTCGGTCGGCTCACCGAACGGAGTAAGCTGCACTTCAAAGAATGGTGAAATTTGCACATAGCTTTCTATCTGCATACGCGAAAGTCCTGTTGCCAAAATTCTCACCGTGTTGTTGGGCAGCTTAAGCACCTGCTTTACTTTGCAAACGGTACCAACTCTGTAAATATCCTTTGGCCCCGGTTTAGCAATGCTTGCCCTCTTTTGCGCAACGACAAAGATGTCTTCGTTATCCTCGGCAGCACGCTGCAAGGCAGACAAAGACTTGTCCCGCGCTATATCAAAGTTGACCGTTTGCCCGGGGAATATTACGACGCCACGAGTGGCTATCATCTTATATATCTTAGGCTCTATAAGACTAAAGTCTGTTTTGTTTGTATACAAAGATTCCTGCATAGTTTCCTCTTGTCAATTTTATAAATATAGTTTATACTTTTTGCTATCTGCTTAGCCGCTTTATAATTTGCCAAAATTTGTAATTATATTTAGTTTAACATATATTGTGTAAAATGTCAAGGGGTAAATGTACTAAAATTGTCTAATGACCTAAGCGGGAAATAATAAACAAGTTTGCTCTTGCAACAATTAGTTGTTGCCTTAATAAAAAAACCGCCCGGAGTATCAGAGCGGTAAAATGTTTTTTTGTTTAGTTAATTAGTCCAAACTTTTATAATTAAAAAAGATCAGTTAATTTGGCAACATCAATTTTAGAAGAATATATTTTAACAGTAAATCCTGATGCTGTAATATATTTCATCATATATCCATCGCCACTTGGTTCAATAAGAAAATTTGTTTTTTCTTCATTATCAGCAATTTTATAAAGACTAATTTCACACTCACCTATTTTAAGGACATTATTGGATATGGATAAATATCCTTCTTTATCCTCGTTCTTCCAATCAAAAGTGTCGTCATCTTTTTTTGCTGCATTATAAGCAGCCGCACAGAAATCATCAAAACTACCAAAGGCATTGTTAGTACTTTTGTTTTCAACTAACATACAAGCTGTGCGAAGCGTTGCTGCATCGCTTTCTGCTGCACTCTTATTAGCACTATTGATAACGCTACTAATTGTCGGAACAAGGACTGCTGCCAAAATAGCGATAACCGCTATTACGATTACAAGTTCTACTAAGGTAAAACCTTTTTTGTTATTCTTTTTCATCACAAAATTCTCCTATATAGTTAAATTATTTAAGCCATATAAATGTGCCACAATTTCGGCAAAGGCAATTTAATTTAGCATCCCCCGATACCAAATAACTGTCCTTTACATCATAATTCCCCCATATAAGCGCAACCTAAAAACAATCTGCACTTCCCCAAGCGCAAAAGGCTTAGATTGCAAAAAACTCATCAAATTCTACTATCATAAACGAAAGATAGTTGTTCTACCGGTCGCTTCTCACTTAAGCGCCAAAGCTCGTTTATAACAGTAGCTTAATTTATCAATCTGCTAAAAAGGAGATAAGATCTATATATAGGCTTATTGTGCCTATCTTCTACTTTTTCGTTTTCGGGAGTAATGGTCTTGGCATAAATGCACTTAGAACACTTCCTTACGATGAACTTGGCTGCTTTAGCCGCCAAAATTACAAAAACAATAATACTGGCAAAATCGCTAAGCAGTTGTACGCCAACTGTTATGGAAGTTCCAAAGAACAGCATAGCGCTTATAAGCTCTTTTACAGTTGCAAACAGTTCTTCGCCCAAGAACTCATACAGTTCGGTACGAATTGTTATGTAATGAACTTCGGCAACCTTTATGAGTATAAAAATGAACAAAACGACAAAATTATAAACTATTACTTTAGTTTGTTTTCTAAAGCAATGATACGCGGTTATGCCTATCATAACCATCAAGTTAATATAAAATAGCAAGTCGTATATGCTCATATAAGACAAGTATATAATATGTATAATGCATTGTCAAGCAAAAAATATGAAAATTTCATTTGTTTGATATTAAATATTGTTTATAAATATTAATTTTTTTTCTTTTCGAGGCTGTTTATAATTTTGTTTTTGAGTTTGGCAGCTATAATAAGTAGCACAATGCAAAGAATAAATATCCCGATCCAAACAGGTATTCCCCAGCCCGAATACGGAATAATTTCGCCGCTTCCGAAAAAGCTCGTAAACGCTATTATTAAGGGACGCGTAAATAGCATTGCAAGCAAAAAAAACTTCCAACTCATTGTTGTTGTGCCGGCGACAAGGCATAAAGTGTCGTCTGGGAAAAACGGAAACAAAAGCATGAGTGCAAAAATCCATTTGCCCTTGTCGTTAAGCATTTTGGCATATTTTTCGGCGCTGTCCTTACCAACCATCCAAGCTACCAGCTTTTTGCCACAGCTTTTGCCTATCCAAAAGCAAATAATAGAGCCTATGTAAGTCCCCACAAGTGACAACACAAAAGCCATCAGCGGTCCATAGATGGCGACGCCTATAAGTATTGTCACAGCTGCGGGAATGGGCAAAAACACCACTTGAAGAATTGTCAGCACCAAAAACGTAATTATTCCCCATTGCTTGGTGCTTAAAATAAAGTTTCTTATAGAGTCAAAGTCTTCCAAATACTTTATCCAGTCAAACTTTTCGGCTATCATATAAACTACGACTATGATTGATGCACCTACTATTATTACAGTCGTAATGCGTAAAGGAATTTTGTATTTACTGTCAACCAAGCAAAAAATCACTAAGCCTACCGTAAATAAAAAAATGACTATAACTTTTATAGCTCGGTGCAAGGAAGTTAAAAAAATACAGGATAGTACAATCATTGCTGCCGAGAGTAATGCAAGTATTATCCTGTAAATAAAATCCTTACGCTGTGCCATAGTAATATTTTATGTAGAATATGGCGTTTTTATTTTATTGCTTTTGGTGAATTTCTATTTCTTTTCGAGCAATTTTGTCACATAAGTTGTTGAGTTCATCGTCGCTATGACCTTTTACCTTATTAAAAAAAACCTTATGATAATTGGTCAGTTGAAGAAGTTCTTGCCAAAGCTCGACGTTTTTGACGTCTTTATTGTCGCTTGTTCTCCAGCCTTTTAGCTCCCAAGATTTTAGCCAGCCCTGAGTAAAGGCGTTTACACAGTAGCTCGAATCACTATAAAGCTGAACTTCGCATTGCTCTTTTAGTGCTTTAAGACCCTCAATTATGGCAAGCAGTTCCATTCTATTGTTGGTGGTATTGGCCTCATAGCCGCTCACCGTTTTTTGCTGTCCTTTGTATGAGAGTATTGCACAGTAGCCTCCCGCTCCCGGGTTGCCGCTGCACGCTCCGTCTGTATATATGGTAACTTGTTTCATAATTAATCCTTTATTATAGTCGAAAGTGCGGCCTTTGCTATGGAGACGCGATGGCGTTCGCTTGTAGTAGACTATCGTTATATTGTTCAGCATACTCTGCGGCTAAAAAGAATGTACGTTAGTGTCACAAGCTACGCTCCCTCGGTCGCCATAATAACTTTTTCTGCCAAAATTATGTTTTCTTTGGCGACCACGAACACGTGCATGTTCGGACGAATCGCGTCTCCACGCCAAAAAAATTGAGCCGTACTTTGTACAGCTCAATTTTTTGGCAGGGGAGACGCGATTCGAACACGCAACCTACGGTTTTGGAGACCGCTA
>JAFLVB010000035.1:14550-17905 GCA_022508465.1 Clostridiales bacterium | reverse complement strand
AGGATTGTGATTAAGGCAACCTGCTTCATATAAACGCTTTTGCCCGCCATGTTCGGACCTGTTATGAGCATGATATTGCTATCATCATCAATCGATGTATCGTTAGGTACAAATGATTCACCCTTGAGTAATTTTTCTACTACCGGATGACGCCCTTCTTTAATACTTATTTGCTTTATGTTTTCGCCTATTATCGGCTTAGTATAATCGTTTTCCCTCGCCACCAACGCATTACTTAATAGACAGTCAAATACCGCAATAGCTTTTGCGCTTTCTGTAAGCTCGTCAAAATGCTCTTTTATAACGCCCAAAAGTCTGTTGAACAGCTCGATCTCAAGCTTAATCGCCATTTCCCCGGCGTTAAGAACTTTTGTTTCGACTTCTTTAAGCTCTTCGGTTATATAGCGCTCTGTATTTACGGTTGTTTGTTTGCGCACATATCGATACGGCACTAAAGAAACTTGTCCTTTGGGGACTTCTATATAATATCCGAAAACTTTGTTAAACGAAATACGAAGATTCTTAATTCCCGTTTCTTCCTTTTCGTCAAGCTCCATTTTTTCTATGATACTTTTGGCGTGATTGGCATAGTTTCGATATTCGTCCAATTTAGGATCGAAATTGTCTGCAATGACACCGCCGTCTCTTATAAATGTGGACGGTTTGTCCTGGATTGCGCTTAAAATATAACTGCCTAATTCGCTCAAATCGACTATCGACGCATTTATCTTTTCAAATGCGATAGATTTAAGCTGAGAAAGAATATCTTTTACTAACGGAAATCCTATCAAAGATTGTCCGAGTGCCAAGCAGTCTTTGGGCGAAATATTGCCAAAAGAAAGCCTGCCGCAAATTCTTTCTATATCATTGATTGTTTTAAGCAACTGCTCTGCAGCCGCTCTACTATCTATATTATTATATAGTTCTTCAACGGCATCAAGGCGTTCGTTAATTTCGACTTCATCAGTCGAGGGCATTTCCAGCCAAGATCTAAGTTTTCGAGCACCCATTTTAGTGCAGGTTTTGTCTATTACCCAAAGCAAAGAGCCGCGCTTTTTGCCGTTTGAAGCACTTTCAACAAGCTCGAGAGTTCTTCGCGCAGCGCCGTCAATGCTCATGGTGCCGCTAAGTTCTTCGCGCGCAGACTCTTTTATATTCATAAGATTGCGCTTTTGCGTTTCGTCGAGATACTTAAGCAATGCGCCGACAGCACTCACGCAAGCCTTATTCTTATTTATGTCTTTATAATTTTCTTTGCCAAATTTTTCCAATATAAGGCTGCTTGCATTATCGTAATCAAATGCGACTTCATTATATAATGTAAACGGACACACTCCGCCAAACTTAACAATCGAAAGATTGATACTTTCGGTAAGCATTTGTTCGTTACAAATAATTTCGGCAGGAGTAATTCGTGCCAAAAGTTCGTTTATCTTAACATTGACTTTGGCGTCCATTGCTATATGATTAAATTCGCCTGTGGAAATATCCGTCCAAGCTATGCCCACTTCGTTATCTACAAGAGCAAGGCATGCAAGATAGTTGTTAGACTCATCGTCAAGCATTGTGGGATCAACCAATGTGCCCGGAGTTATAACTCTGACTACTCCGCGCTCTATAAGCCCCTTGCCACCCGGCGGTGTCATCTGCTCGCATATAGCGACCTTATGTCCTTTTTCGATTAACTTTGCTATGTAATTATCCGCCGCATGATACGGCACGCCGCACATAGGAGCTCGCTCATCAAGTCCGCAGTCGCGTCCGGTCAGCACCAAGTCGAGTTCTTTGCTGGCCGTGATTGCGTCATCAAAAAAACATTCATAAAAATCTCCGAGTCTATATAAAAGCAGCGCGTCTTTATACTGCTCTTTTATTTGGAGATATTGCTTCATCATTGGTACTAATGCCATTAGTCGATTTCTCCTATCAGCTTATTGTTTTTGGCTTCAGTAATTTTTACATTTATAAACTTTCCTTTATGGTTTTCTTCGGCTTTAAATGAAATAGATTTATCGCAAGACGATTTGCCGTAGCCGATGCCGTTTTCGACTGTGTCGCAAAGCACTCTATAAGTGTTGCCGATATAACTTCTTGCAAGCTCGTTGCCTATTTCAAATTGAAGCTTAATTAGCCTTTCTATCCTTTCGGTTTTGGTTTTTAGATCGATTTGATCGTCCATCTTATCGGCAACCGTGCCGCTGCGGCGCGAGTATATAAACGTATAAAGATTGTTATACTTTACTTCCTTTATAAGATTCTCGCTGCAAAGATAATCTTCTTCGGTTTCTGTCGGAAAGCCTACCATTAAATCGCTCGAAATTCCTACATCCGGAATATAGCTTCTAATCATTTTTATCTTGTCAAGATATTCACGACTTGTATACTTTCGATTCATTAGCTTAAGTATGCGATCGCTACCCGCCTGCACCGGCAAATGAATGTAGTTCGCTATCTTGTCACTACTTGCCATAGCCATTACCACATCTTCAGTCAAATCCTTGGGGTGCGAAGTCATGAATTTTATGCGATATTCTCCGTCAAATTCCGAAAGCGCTCTTAATAGTTTTGCAAACTGAGGAGACCCACCGCCATATGAATTGACATTTTGTCCAAGCAAAGTAACTTCTTTGTACCCGCTTTCTATAAGCGATCTGACTTCGGATACTATCTCGTTAAAGTCTCTGCTGCGCTCCCTGCCACGAACATACGGAACAATGCAGTACGAGCAAAAATTATCGCAGCCATACATAATATTGACCCAAGCGTTTACGCCGCCGTCTCTATGAACAGGAGCGGTTTCGATGTCGCCCTCTTTATCCCAAATTTCGACAACTTTGTGATGAGCCTCTGCCTTATCAAGATATTCGTTAAGGCAGTACATATTATGAGTGCCGAAAATTATGTCTATAAACGGACAACGCTTTTTGAGCATTTCGGCAGTACCCGGCTTTTGAGGCATGCAACCGCAAATGCCGACAATAACTTCGGGTCGCTTTTCCTTTATCTTTTTGATTATGCCGAGATTGCCGAGAACTCGAGTTTCGGCAGTTTCGCGAATACAGCATGTGTTTAGCAGAATAACATCGGCGTCATCATTGCTTTTTGCCTGAATATATCCTCTTTGATATAAAATACCGGCAAGCTTTTCGGATTCGTGGACGTTCATTTGACATCCGTAAGTGTTGATAAAAAACTTTTTCATTTAAGCCTCGATACTATTTTTCAGTATATATTTTAGCATAATTTTTAAAAAATGTACAGCAAATTTTGGCATAATAGTATTGAACGGCACAAAAATTAAAATTTTTGTTTTTCGGCTGTCGCCTCTCGTTTTGCTATTGCAAAACTGCCGTTT
>JAFLVB010000035.1:0-14450 GCA_022508465.1 Clostridiales bacterium | reverse complement strand
TTTTGTTTTTCGGCTGTCGCCTCTCGTTTTGCTATTGCAAAACTGCCGTTTTACTCAAATATGGCGTTCGCAATTTCTCGCAAGCGAGTTTGCTCGCTTGTATTATAAAAAAATTGCTCTATTAACATACTATTTTATATGAAACGTGTATTAAAAACGATTTCTCTTGTCTTTGCCGCGCTATCTATTACAGCCGTAATAAGCATAGCACTACTATTAGAACCGAGCATAAAAGTATTTGGTTTTACTCAGCTCGACGACAACAGACTTAACAATATAAAGAATACTCTTGTTATTTACGGCAATGACGGTAAAAGTGAATTAAGCGGGACTTACTATGTCCCTATTGAAGCATTGAACAGCTTTACTGTTGACGCATTCTTGTGTGCCGAAGATAAACGATTTTTTGAGCACGAAGGAATAGACTATTCTCGAATTGTTGCCGCCATGATTAAAGATTTAAAGGACGGCGCTTTTAGTCAAGGTGCTTCGACTATCACCCAACAGCTTATAAAAAATACTCATCTTAGTAACGAAAAAAGTATAGCTCGTAAAGTTCAGGAAGTCAGACTAAGCAGAGCAATTGAGCGAAAATACAGTAAAGACGAGATTTTGGAAATGTATCTCAATATCCTTTACTTCGGTAGCGGCACTTATGGCATCGGAAGCGCAGCACATAATTTCTTTGGCAAAACCGTAAAAGAACTCACTATTAAGGAAAGCGCAATGCTTGCATCCATAATTAACAATCCGGCTAAGTATAGTCCATACGATAATATGGAAAATCTGAATAAGCGCACTCAATTGGTTTTAAAATTAATGAAAGATAACGGCAAAATTTCAGCAGAACAATTTAATGATGCGTTAAAAGAAAATACTTCGGTAAAAGAAATGTTGCTGTACGATAAATATCGCTGTTTTGTTATAAAAGAAGCATGCGAAATTTTAGGTTGCAGCGAAGAATTTTTGCTTCATAACAACATTAAGATTTATTGCAACTGTGATTTTGATTTACAAAATCGTATAGCCGAATATCTTGCTCCGTATGAGGCTGAGTGCTTGCAAGTCGCAGTTATCGAAAATAAGACCGGACGAATAATCGCTCATGAGGCAAAATATCAAGGCGATCCGTCTAATATTGTTCGCAGTCCCGGTTCTACCATAAAGCCGATAGTCTGCTATGCTCCGGCTATCGAGAAAAATATTATTGTACCTATAACCCCTATTTTGGATCAAAAAACTAACTTTAGAGATTACTCTCCATCTAACTATAAAGATAGGTATTACGGTTGGGTTTCGTGTGAATATGCGCTCAAAGAATCGCTTAATATTCCGGCTGTTAAACTGCTTGAATGTGTTGGAACCACCTATGCCAAAAATTTTGCAACCGATATGGGAATAACTGTCGAAGACGAAGGACTTGCATTAGCATTAGGCGGGATGAAATACGGAACGTCGTTAAAAACTATAGCCGAAGCATATTCTATATTTGCGCGCGGAGGAAGTAAAATTAAATGCTCATATATAAAAGCCATTTTCTCCGGTGGCAATCTTGTATATTCCACTCCACAAACTACAAAAAAAATAATGCAGGAAGAAACCGCATATCTCATCAATGAAATGCTTAATGAATGCGCTAAAAGCGGAACGGCAAAAAGACTGAATGTCACCGACTTTAATTGGGCGGCAAAAACGGGTACAGTCGGAACCGAGATCGGAAACAGCGACGCCTATTGCATTGTTTATTCGCCGGACTATACAATAGGCGTTCATATAATGCAAGATAATGGCAGTATAACGGGCGGCGGCTTGCCGACTAAAATCGCAAAAAAGCTAATTATGTCAGACATAATATGCGATAAAACATTTAAAATGCCGGCTAAGATTGTGCAAATGGACATAAACGCATTGCAATATAACAAAAATCAAAAGATTATTGCAGCAGAAAAAAACTTGCCGAAAAAAGATAGAATAACGGCAAGCTTCCCTATTTATAACCTTCCTTCAATAAGTGATGAGCGAAGTGATTACGAAAAAGGTTTAGACTTTTTCGATATGGATAACTTCACGATTGTCGATGGCTTCTTTGATTAAGGCCTCGAAGTCGCCCAACTTCCTCTCCTCTGCTTCCGCTCTTAATATGGTCGGTTTTGTAACCGGGCTGTCTGGAAGAAATACGGTGCAGCAATCCTCATACGGCAAAATCGAAGTATCATAAGTTTTGATTTTGAGAGCAGTCTCGATAATTTCCTGCTTGTCCATTCCAATACACGGTCTAAATACAGGCATTGTCTTTATAATATCGTTTGTAACAGTAATGCTTTGTAGCGTCTGACTGGCAACTTGACCAAGACTTTCGCCGTTAATTAGACAGCCACAATCGTTTAAGTGCGCCACTCTTTCTGCAATGCGCATCATAAAACGCCTAACAATAGTTATCATATAGTTAGAGGTGCAACATCTATGTATTTCTTCCTGAATTTTAGTAAAAGGAATACATGTTAAATTGATAGGACCTGTGTAATCGGTCAGTATTTCTGCAAGATCTATCACCTTTTGCTTAGCCTTCTCGCTCGTATACGGATAAGAATGAAAATGAATCGCATCGAGTTTTAAGCCTCGCTTAGCCATCATATATCCGGCAACCGGACTATCCAATCCGCCAGAAAGCAATAGTAGACCTTTGCCTGCGCTGCCGACAGGCATACCTCCGGAGCAAGGAATTTTATCTTTAAATATATACGCGCAGCCATCTTCGCGAATATCAATGTTTATTATTGTTTGCGGATTATGAACATCGACAACAAGCTTGGGATTGGACGCTAAAACAGCTCCGCCCGCTTTTGCGCTAACTTCGACAGATGTTAGAGGATAGCTTTTATCAGCTCGATTTGTATTAATCTTAAAGGTGCCGTTTAGATCGTACTCTTTGACAGTTTCGCAAATCGCACCTATATCTGCGTCGCATTTACGCGCGACACTAACAGAATGGATGCCAAATACCTTTTGAAGCCTTTGGAGTATTTCAGCCTCGTCGGTGTAGTCATAGACCTCATAACGACTTCTGTTAAACCTTGTTTTACACTCTATTCCTTTTAGGCTTTTGCAAATATTTTCGATTAATAGCTTTTCAAAAAAGCCTCTATTTTTACCTTTAAGATACAGTTCGGCATATCTTATAATAATCACTTTATCCGTCATTTTATATTTCCTCTCAATGTAGTTATATCAGTTTTAATAAGTTCGGCAGCTATTTTAATCTGCTCCATATTGTTCTCAAGCCCAAAGCTTATACGGATACTTCCCTCAATTTCTTTTGGGCTTAATCCAATCGCACTTAAAACTCTATTATTTTTTGCTTTAGACGAGCATGCCGAGCCAAGTCCTATAAGCACGCCTTTGTCCGAAAGCATGTGCTGTAATATTTCGGCCTTAATTCCCGGCACAGTAACAGACAAGATACTTTCCGCATCGGCAGTCCCATTTATTATGACGTTAAGCGGCTTAAGCTCTTGTATCAAATACCCGCGCATTTGCTTAATAAGCCCACTATCATAATTTTGCTTAAAGTATTTAGCAGCCTCGGCAAAGCTCAATATTCCGGCAACATTTTCGGTACCCGAGCGCAGTCCACGCTCTTGCCCGCCACCCGAAATAAACGGAGCAAGATTTAAGCCCTTTTTTATAAACAGCGCACCACAGCCCTTTAAGCCGCCTATCTTATGAGCGCTCATGCTATACATATCCACGCCAAGCGACTTTATGTTGAACCCAAGTTTAGCAAAAGCCTGCACGCCATCAGAATGTATTATTACTTTATTGTTTATTCCTCTTATAATTTTTGACAGTTTTGCGATATCGTTTACAGCCCCTGTTTCGTTTGAGCAATGAATTATCGAAGCAAAGCAAGTGTTTTCGTCAACTTTATTATAAAGATCGTCTTCGTTTACAGTACCGTTTTTATTCAAAGATAAAAATCTGACGTCTATGCCCTTGCTCTTTTGCAAAATTGCACACTCGTAAGCGGAAGCATGCTCGGATGAAGAAACAACGATGTTTCCTTTCCTGTTCTTTATTCCTTTTTCAAATGCCCAATTATTGCTTTCGGTTGCGCAAGAAGTAAAGTAAATTTCGTTAGCATCGGATCCGAGAATATTTGCAATATCCTTTCGTGCTACTTCAAGCAAATTTTTGACTTTGAGCGCTTCGCCGTAAAGTGCCGAAGGATTATAATATAGCTGCTCGCTGACTGATCTTACAATTTCAAGCGCAGGCGTGCAAACTTTTGTAGTTGACGCGTTATCTAAAAATATCATAGCCCCTCCTTTTAATTCAATTCGACCACAGTCACGCCGCGATCACCCTCGCCGTAACCGCCATATCTATACGACTTTACGCATGGCGAAGTTTTTAAGTATTGCTGCAGCCCCTTGCCGAGTGCGCCCGTGCCTTTGCCGTGTACTATGCGCAAAGTTTTTACACCTTCCGTACTTGCAAGAGATACTAAGTGCGGTTCTATAATTTCTATTGCTTCGCTGACTGTATATCCGATGACATTCACTTCCGGAATCATAGTAAATTCGTTGTTTTTGGGCGTCGGCTTGTATTCCGATTTGCGTATTTGCTTTTTGGGCTGTTCTGCGATAATGGGCTTAGCAAGCTCGCTCGTTTTCACTTTAGTCTTAATAGCGCCAAGAGTAACCGAAACTTCCTTTTTCTTATCTGGCATCGAAAGAATTGTACCAACCGAATTTAGGCTCTTTACAAAAACCTTGTCACCTACTTTCAATTTGGTTAAATCTAATTCTTCATATGGAACATCTTGAGTGGCATCGGCTTCATAAACCATATTTTCAAGTTGCTTTCTTATTGATTTAGCTTCAAGCAAGGCACGCTCGTCACCTTGTCTGACCTTCGCTTTAAGCTCCTCTATTAGTTCGTCCGCCTTTTCAACCCCGGCAGAAACCAACCTTTTGATTTCGGTTTTAGCTCCGAAATTGATTTTGTCCAGCTTATCGTTTAACAGTTGCTGCTTATTGACTAAATCGGCTTTTGTCTGCATAAGCTCAGCCTTTAGCAATTCGGTTTGAGCGAGTTCTTCTTCGGATTTTTTCTTTACATCTTCCGCGCTCTTAATGAGGTTTTCGAGCCTTATTTTTTCCTCATTCATATTTTCGAGCGCGAATTTTAAAATCATTTCATTAAGCCCCAAGGTTTGGGCAATATTTAAGGCATTGCTTGTACCTGGGATTCCGAGCATGAGTTTATAAGTCGGCTTAAAAGTGTCTGAGTCAAACTGCATACTGGCATTGGAAATGCTCGGCGAAACAAGCGCATATTCCTTGAGCTCGCCGTAATGCGTTGTTATTATAGCCGTCGATCTCCACATTTCTATATACTTTATTATTCCTATCGCGAGCGCCGCGCCTTCTTGCGGGTCTGTACCGCCGCCCAACTCGTCCAAAAGCATAAGCGTGTTTTTTGTCATGCTCTCGGTGATTTTAACCAAATTGACTATATGCGAAGAAAACGTACTTAACGACTGAGCGATGCTTTGCTCGTCGCCGATATCGCAAAAGATATTATCGAATATGGCAACTTCACTACCATCTTCGCAAGGAATAAATAGACCTGTATATGCCATAAGACATACAAGTCCAACGGTTTTTAAGCAAACAGTTTTTCCACCCGTATTGGGACCTGTTATCATCAAAATTTTGTAATCTTGCCCGACCGAAATGCTGACCGGAACAACCGTCTTTTTATCTATAAGCGGATGACGGGCAGACTTTAAATTGATTGCTCCAACCTCATTAAAAATGGGCACCGAGCCTTTGATATCAACCGAATATTTCATTTTGGCAAAGATGATGTCAATACTGATGACTGCATCTTGCATCTTAACAATATTATCGCTTATGTTTGCAACCTTGTTACTTAGGTCTGACAAAATTCTTTCTATTTCTGCCGTTTCACTTAAAGTGAGACTTTTAATCTCATTGTTGGTTTCTACGACCGCGAACGGCTCAATAAAAACCGTCGCGCCGCTTGAAGACATATCGTGAATAAGTCCGGGGACGGCAGATCTATATTCCGACTTTACAGGTAAAACAAATCTGTCGTTACGAATTGTAACCAAATTGTCCTGCATAAACTTTGAAAATTCGCTTTTACGGAAATAGCTTGATAGCTTTTCTTTAAGCGCATTCTTTTTATCTGCAATCTTGCGCCTTATATCTCTTAGCGTAGTGCTTGCATTATCGCTTATCTCATTCTCGGAAAGTATACATCTGTCGATTTCGTCTTCCAAGCCTCGGTCTACAAAATAACTATCCGAATACGCTTTTAATAAGCTAACTTCAAGCGGAGCAAGGACAGTTTGCGCAACTCGACCTGCTCTTAATAAGCTTTTAATTCTGAGTAGTTCTCCGGGCGTAAGCATTACGCCCTTTACTGCCTTTTGGCAAATTGCACTACTTTCGTCAAATTCTTCGACGGGATTAACTCCATGTTGATATTTAACTCGATACGCCTCAATGACTTCGTTTAAAGCCTTTTTGACATTATCTGCGCCGTCAAACGGTAATAGCATTAAAGCTGCCGATTTAGAACATGCGGAAACGGCAAAACTTTGAATTTTGCTTAATATTTTATCATATTCTAATGTCTTCAGCGTTTTTGCGTCCATTACTTTAATCCTCTACTGTAATTACCCTTAGTAATAGAATTTGTCCTTTTAAACGAAAGATCGATAAAAGCTTTTTTGATTTTTTTACTGCTTATATCAAGATCGGAACAGTTAAGAAGCTGCCCATAACAATAATGAATTTTATATCTACGAAGATAAAAATTCCTATTTTCGTATGACAAAGTTATATCATATCCGCGGCAATTTTCGCAACCGTTTGCAAGTTCTTTTTTCTCGCAATGGCAAAAATTCATAAGCGGAACATTTCCTTTGGCATAGATATATCCGTTATCTAAAATTGCATCCGCCTCTATTGAATAGATTTTCGGAGCTTTGATAACATCATTTATGAGGTTTAATCCATAACCAAAAATTACGGGACGATCTTTACATATCTCCAATCCGTAAAGATTGTTTACAATAAAGCCTTTAAAATTGCAAGTTTTGATTATATCTTTTAAAATATCTATATCTTTACCTCTTGCAATGCAAGGCAGATTTAAAATCGCTTTATCATAATACTTACTAAACTTGGATAGATACTCAGTCGAATACTCACGTGGATTGATTGCGATAACCTCCATATCATCGGTTATCTGCTCTACGTCTTCGACCTGATAAATCGTTCTACTTTTAAGAAATTGATCGATATTACTACTGATTATGTCTGATAAAAACAGGGGGTTGCCATTATATTTAGGCATATTATCATTATAATTATCAATAATCATATCAATCAAAGTCTCATAAACAGAGCGCCTTAAAGCATTTAAATCCGATCTTAATATAAACGATGGCTGCCCTACTACTTCGGCTTTTTCCACATAAAAGTACTCCGATTTATTAAAATTCTCTATTATATCTGTCTCACTAACAGGAGAATTTTTTGCAGGTTGAACATTGTCAATTTGCTTTTCAACTATTACGTTTTGAAATTTAACTATTAATTTTGCATTGTCAAAGTTGATACTGATTTTAACAGGCAACTTTTTTGTGCGTGATAAAACATTTTTATTAAATTCGCTATCGGTAGTTATAAAGACTTCGTCGTTTGGTCTTATATTACCTTCAAATCCCGTTTCATTCCCACTACGCACTATACTTGCCGAGCCCACTTCTTCGCCATTACGTAGAAACTTTATGCCATCTCCCTTGTTTAACGAATGATCAAGCTTGGCAGTTTTCCCCACAACTTTAAGCACCTTGCCAAAGTATGCACCTTTATTGGCACAGATCTTTATATCTAAAACCTTGTTTGTACCGGTAAAAAAATGCCCCTCTGTATAGTCGCCACGATTAAATACTTTTTTTAAGGCAGTTAAATCGCTTTTATCGAAGCTTCCTTTAATCGCCTTTTTATATACTCTTACTGCTTCGGCAACGTACTCCGAGCGTCTCAGTCTTCCTTCTATTTTAAAGCAGTCTATGCCGGCATTAACAAGATCATTAATTCTATCCGCAAGCATAAGGTCTTTTGCTGAAAGCAAATATCCTTCTATCGTCTGTCCGTTGATTTTAGTCGAATATTGTTTGCGACAAAGCTGCATGCACTTGCCTCTATTGCCGCTATATCCACTCGCAAAACTGCTAAAATAGCAATTACCCGAAAACGCTATGCAAAGTGCGCCTTGAACAAAACATTCAAGCTCAATATCCACCGACTTTTTAATTTTGATTATATCTTCAAGGAGAGTTTCCCGAGATAAAATTATGCGGGAAAATCCAAGCTTTTTAGCTACAACAGCTCCCTCAAGATTATGAATTCCCATTTGGGTGCTCGCATGTAAAACAGCGCTTGGGCATTCGCGTCTTATATGACTTGCTAAACCCAAATCCTGCAAGATAAGTGCGTCTGCTTTGCACGCGAGCGCTTGTTTTGCCGCTAAAAGAGCGTCTGTCATTTCGTCGTTTTTTATAATCGTGTTTATTGCAACATAAACCTTTACGCCGAAAAGATGTGCGTAATTTATAGCTTCTTTTAGCTGCTGCTCATCAAAATTTGCCGCTTTTGCGCGTGCGCTGAACTTACTCAGTCCCAAATACACCGCGTCTGCGCCATTGATTACGGCAGCCTTAAGCATTTCCATATTGCCTGCCGGAGCAAGAATTTCCGACATTATTCTCTCACCTTGGCATTGAATTTATCTTTAATCATTGCCACAACATTTTGCATCGACTGAGCAATCTCAGAGTCAACAAGCGTTTTATCTTTGGGCACAAGTCTTATTTTTAAAGCAACGCTCTTATATCCTTTTTCGATTTGCTCACCACGATAAATATCAAACAGCTCTACCTCACCGATAAGTTGATCTGCTGACTTTATTGCCAAAATTATTTCACCTACGGCAGCATTTTCCTCGACTATAAAAGCAAGGTCACGTTCTACTGACGGGAATTTTGGCAAAGGCTTGTATTTTACAATACAATCTTTTGCGGCTGTAATGACACCACAATTAATATAACCAACAAAAACATTGGATTTTTTTATGCCAAAATTCTTACTCGTCAAGGGATGAAGTTTACCAAGCGAACAAATAATTTTGCCGTTTACAATTAAATCCGCACTTATGCCCGGATGCAAATACGGCTCATGACTTGGCTGAACTTTATAATCTATATTAAAGTGCTCCAAAATGGAAGTAAAAATATTTTTTAGCTCATAGAAGTCCTCATTATCACCCGACAATCCTACACAAAGAATATCGTTTTCGATTGGCAATTCGGTCATCGGAAAACTTTTAGCTTCGTAAGTTTTTGCAAGCTCAAACAACCTAAAGTTGTCATTTTTACGGGTATGATTTGTAGCAATAACAGAAATCATTCCCGAAATAAGCTCGGTCTTCATAACCGAAAGATCTTCGCTTATAGGATTAATTATGCGGATTGCATTCCTTCTCTTATCACCAAGCGCAAGATTCAGCTTATCAAAAACCTTATCATCTGTAAATGAATAAGTCATTATTTCGTACGCACCGAATGCGCAAAGCAAATCTTTGATTTCTTCTAAACGCTTTTGTCTATGCGTCATACCGCCGATAGTAACAGCCGAAGTCGGCATAAACGTTTCGTTCATCTTATCATATCCGTAGAACCTTATAAGCTCTTCGGCAAGGTCGGTGTAATTGTCCATATCTTCACGATAGTCGGGAATTTTAACCGTCAAAGTTCTGCAATCGGTAGTCACTTCCATTCCTAACGCTTGAAGGATATCAATCATATTTTTCTTGGGGACTTCTATGCCAAGCAAGCCATTTATGTCATCAATAGTTGTAGAAATCACTTTTGCCTCACGCGGCTCAATCGGTCTATCACCGACGACTTTGCCGGCATTCAATTGCTCAAATAAAGCAAGCGCTCTTTTGCGTCCAAACTCTACGCTAAAATAATCTACGCCACGCTCAAACTTAGTTGATGAGTCCGACCTAAGCCCAAGCTCTCTCGAAGTATTACGAACGCTGCCTCTATTAAAGCGCGCACTTTCCAAAAATACAGCCTTAGTATTATCACTAATTCCGCTGTACTTTCCACCCATAACACCTGCTATGGCAAGCGGCTTTTTGGTATCGGTGATAAGCGTCATATCGCTTTTAAGCTCATAGCTCTCGCCGTTGAGAGCCGTAATTTTTTCGCCGTCCTTTGCATTACGAACGATAATACCGTCTTCAATCATATTCAGATCGAATGCGTGCAAAGGCTGTCCTATTTCCAAAAGTACATAGTTTGTTATATCTACTACGTTATTTATCGGATTTATGCCACACATAAACAGGCGTTTTTGAAGCCATTTTGGGCTTGGCGCTATGTTTATGTCAGATATAAGTGCACTTGAATATACCGGACAATCGGAAGAAGTAATCTTTACAGATGGGAATTTTAGATTGCTGTCATTTACAGTAAAGTCTACCGACGGCATTTTAACTTTAGTTTTTAAAGCCGTCGCTACTTCCCTACTAAGTCCTAAAATCGAATGGCAATCGGACCTATTTGCCGTAATGGAAACATCCAAAACGGTTTCTTTTAAATCAAGTGCAGTAATGATATCCTCACCGATAGTTAAGCTACTATTTAGGATTAATATCCCGTCAACAGACGCACCGTCAACAAACGCCTCGCTTATATTCAGCTCGCCGCCCGAGCACATCATTCCATAGCTCATTACACCTCTAAGAGGTGCCGCTGTTATTGTTTTGCTCGGCAAAACTGCTCCATCTAAAGCGACTGGAACAACATCTCCGATATTAACATTTTTAGCGCCTGTAACAATCGTAAGAGTTTCCTTGCCTACATCGACAGAGCAAATCCTAAGCTTGTCCGCATCAGGATGAGGCTGTATATCTAAAATTTTGCCTACAACTACGCCGGAGATGCCTTCGCCGTAATTTAAAACTTCTTCTACTTCAAAACCAACATTTACGAGCGCATTGCTTATTTCTTCTACCGAAGCATCGGTATTTACAAATTCCTTAAGCCAACTTATAGGTAACTTCATAATCCCCTCCTAAAACTGTTTTAAAAAGCGAATGTCGCCCTCGAACGGCACTCTCGCATCGTTTATTCCATGAATAATCGCCGTTATTCTGTCAAGCCCAACGCCAAACGCAAAACCGGTATAAACATCGGGATCTATGCCGCAGCCTGCCAAAACGCGCCTATTTACCATACCTGCACCGAGAATTTCTATCCAGCCTGTTCCCTTACAAACGTTACAGCCCTTGCCGCCGCAATGCACGCAAGAAACGTCAACCTCTACACTCGGCTCCGTAAACGGGAAATGCGAAGGCCTAAAACGTATCGTTGTATTTGCATCAAAAAAGTGCTTGGCAAACGACGACAATATGCCTTTAAGATCGCACATTGTTATACCCTTGTCAACTACAAGTCCTTCCATTTGGTGAAAGCAAGGCGTATGTGTCGCATCCGCCTCATCGCTACGGAACACTCTACCAGGAGAAATCATTTTGATTGGCGGCTTGATCTTTTCCATAGTGCGAATCTGTCCTGCCGAAGTCTGTGTTGTAAGCAAGATTTTATCTGTAATAAAAAACGTATCTTGCGTTTCGCGCGCCGGATGATCTGGCGGAATATTGAGCATGTCGAAGTTGTAATAAGTCGTTTCTATCTCGGGAGACTCTGTCACTATAAACCCCATAGATATGAAAAAGTCAATGGCTCTGCGCTTTATTATATTGAGCGGATGAAGCTTTCCTAACGGAGTTTTTTTGTCAATAGAAATATCTATTTTTTCCTTTAAAAGCTTTTCGTTTAACTCTTTTTGTTCAAGCTGAGCAAATTTCTCACCGATAACTGCCTCAAGCTCAACCCTTGCATCGTTGACAATCTTGCCCATAACGGGACGCTCATCTGCACTTAAATCTTTTAAGCCGCGCAATATGAGAGTGAGTTCGCCGCTCTTACCCAATACTTCCACCTTTAAATCGTTAAGCTCTTTTGCCGAACCAATATCGTTTACTTTTGCCTTAGTATTTTTTACTAATTCGATTATTTTTTGTTCCATTTTTCCTCCAAGAAAAAATAAATAGCACCCCAATAAAACTATTAGGGCGCCTAAAATTAAACGCTGTACCACCTAATTTCGCTTGTAGTCAAGCCTCATTTACGGAATTGACGCATCCTGACGGTCGTCTACTACTACTTCAACGACAAGCTCCTGCGGTGAATATTTTCTGTTCATGCGCTCTTTCAGCATATAAGCGCTCTCTGTTAATCGAACATATCTTATGCCGCAATCTTAACCTATTATATTCTAACACAATTTTGCTTTAAAATCAAGTGTTTGGACATAAATTACGGGATAAGATTGAGCAAATCAGACAAATTATGCATATCAAAATATGCGTCGGGCACTTTGCCTATAATTACATTTTCGCACATAAGAATTTGAGTTTGCGTTTGAACGACGTTGTTTGAGCCCGGCATAACCACCTTAATATCGGCGGTTACATTGAGAATGATTTTGTGCCTTGTCTGGTTTATCCCCGCGGCAACAAATTCGGATGTAAATGTCGCATTTACAGAGCCTATAGGAAAAACCTTTATGTAAACGTCCGGACCTTGCCCCGTCAAAACGGTGATTCCTGACAATGATCCGAGCGGGATCGGCACGCCTTGCTGCCCAAGCGTTTCTATTCTTTGCTGGGACACTTCGGTCGCTTTGCGAGAAATCAAGTTCATAAGCGCCGTATTAGTAGTTACCATTTGCAAATTGCCGTCCTTATCCATAAGATAGCCTACAATATCTGTCGTAAAGTACTCGCCAATCACCTCATCACAAGCCGAATTTACAGCGACTTCGGCAAGCGCCAATACTTCTTTTTCGGAAACCTGCTCTATTATTGGATTAACATTTAAAGTTATATGCAGTATGAGCAGTAACAGCACCGAGGCAACCGATATAAGCGCTATCATACTTTTCTTTTTAAACCGTGGCATATACTAATATATGCACAACTTGGCATTTTTGTTACTTTTATTATTGTCTCAAACATATAAAAAAACAATTTATCATTGCTGCAATAGTTAATTTTTTCATAAAAAAAGGACAAGTATTTCTACTCGCCCCCAAGTTATCTCCCTAATTTAAGTCTTACGAAATTAACCAAATAAGAACCCAAATTTTGCCACTACACATATCTAAGTTTGGTTTTTCTTGTTTTTAGATTATTTGAGAAGTTCATCATCCATAACCACAATAACAACATCGCCTAATGTAGTCTTCGTCTTCTGTCACTTTTTGCTCGACATAAAAAAGCGTCTTCATTAATTTCAGAAAACGCTTTTCAAAATCAACTATTTGTGTTTTGCTTATATTCTTTCAAAGCCTGAAGGACTTTGCGAAAGACGAGCTTATTAGGACAATATCTGTCATCGGCAAAGATTTCTATTCCTCTTTTGCTAAAGTGTTCGGCAATAGCTGCTGCGCAACCTGCACTACGCGACTGCCCGTATTCACAATGACAGATTAGCACATCAATTTCGTCCTTATGCTTATAGACGAACTCTGCGATTTGCTGCGCCTGACTATATTTAAATAATCGATCCTTTTCGGTTTTGTGGTCGTAATATTCATCCAAAGAAATATCGTCAAACTCCAACCTAAGCAAATGGTCCGGTCTATACGTAAACTTAGGCGGAATGCTGTCTATATCGCCTATACTTATTACAGCTACCATACATCCCCACGGCTCCTTCGCTCTCTTTTCTATTCCTTTGCGACTATATATTTGCAGTTTCATTGTTTATATTCTTTATGTATTCTTTGAAAAATTCCCTTTATGCTGCTGTTGCCAAGCATTTCTACTGAAGTTTGACATTTACAATCCCATTTACCATTTTTACAAGTAAACAAAACAATTTTAAAATCAACATCTGAATCTTCTTTTATTGTTTTGTTAGATGGTCCTAATATAATCAATATAGGCGTATCTGTTATTGATTGTCTACAAATAGAGTCTTCGCTGTTAAGAACTTTGCATAAAAAGTCAACTTTATTGGTTAAGTTCTTAAAGTCGTCATAAGAAATAATAACTTTTGCACCTAAATCGCTACATTTTAATGGAAGTAATTTAATAAATTCTCCATACCACCCTTTATTCTTAATGGTTCGATTTGTGTCAATTTCAAAATGCTCATTTTCATGTTCTATAAAAAAATCGGGACACCAACCAATCTCGTTTTCAGGATAGTAGTATAAAGATAGATCCACTCTATAATATTCTTGCGCCCAGGACTTTTCGTACATACA
>JAFLVB010000034.1 GCA_022508465.1 Clostridiales bacterium | reverse complement strand
CAATAATGGGTATCTCTCTGCCCGTAAGCGGGAGAGTAAGCATTTTGCCTATAAACTTTTTGTATCTAACGTCGGATGGGTGAACGGCAACGGCTGTATCGCCGAGCATGGTCTCCGGGCGGGTGGTGGCAATTATAATCTCACCACTACCGTCGGAGAGCGGATATCTGATATGCCAAAGGTGCGACTCAGATGTCTCGTGTTCAACCTCTGCGTCAGATATGGCAGTCTTACATGTCGGACACCAGTTTATTATACGATCGCCGCGATAGATAATGCCCTCGTCGAACATCTTGACAAAGACTTCTCTTACAGCCTTACTGCATCTATCGTCCATAGTAAATGCGCTCTTGTCCCAATCGCAGCTAACGCCCATTCGCTTTTGCTGCTCGACAATTCTGCTGCCGTATTTGTCCTTCCAATCAAAGGCGCGCTCCAAAAAGCCCTCGCGTCCGATGGCTTGCTTAGTAAGTCCTTCTTCGTGTAATTTTTCCACTATTTTGACTTCGGTTGCAATGGAAGCGTGGTCCGTGCCGGGCAGCCAAAGTGCCTCGTACCCCTTCATTCGCTTATACCTTATTATAGCGTCCTGCATTGTGCAGTCGAGGGCATGACCGATATGGAGTTGTCCCGTAATGTTCGGGGGCGGCATGACTATGGTAAACGGTTTTTTGTTCTTGTTTGGTGCTGCTTTAAAGTACCCTTTGTCCATCCAATTGTCATAGATGCGCTGTTCAAAATCTTTTGGTTCGTACGTCTTGTTCATTTTTATAAGTCCTTAATTTGGAAAATTTTCCAAATATAAGTATACCACATTATAATTAATAAAGCAACAATTATTAACAAGCAATTTCAAAATCGCATAGTATGAGGTATGACTATTTAACGGAGGAATTTATGAAAAAATTTGCAGTTTTGTTTATGTGCGCTTTGCTTTTTGCTTTGCCCATCACCCTTACCGGTTGTCAAAAAGACAGTTCTATGACGACCATAAGGCTTAATGAGGTAACTCATAGCATATTCTATGCGCCTTTGTATGTGGCTATCAATAAGGGCTACTTCGAGGATGAGGGTATCAAAATCGAGTTAGTTAATGGTGGTGGTGCCGACAAGGTTATGACGGCGATCGCGTCAAAAAGCGCGGACATAGGACTTATGGGTCCCGAAGCGACCATCTATTGCCATGTGGAAGGGCAGAGGGATTATCCTATTATATTCGGACAGCTCACTCAGCGTGATGGTTCCTTCCTCGTTGCGCGCACCGAGCAAAAGGACTTTAAGTGGAGTGATCTTAAGGGCAAACATATGCTTGCCGGTCGTCCGGGCGGCGTTCCCGCTATGACGCTTCAGTATGTTGTGGAGACAAAGGGCGGACTGAACTTAAGCGAGCTTAATTTCGACACCGACGTTGCGTTTGATGCAATGGTGGGCGCGTTTGAAGGCGACAAGAGCATTGACTATTGCACAATGTTCGAGCCGACGGCAAGCGACTTTGTCAAAGCAGGCAAGGGGTATATTGTAGCGTCGGTAGGCGAGGCAGGCGGTGATATCCCGTACACGGCATTCTCGGCTTCAAAAAGCTACTTGACCGAAAACAGAGAGCTTGTCAAAACATTCCTTGCATGCGTTATCAAGGGTTATGAGTATATCAAAAACAACGACAGTATGACAGTTGCGGCTGCCCTTGAGGCATCGTTTGCAGGCACAAGCCTCGAGCTTATGGCGTCGTCGGTAGAGCGTTACCTTAGCATTGACGCTTGGTGCCATACTCCTGTTATGAGCGAAAGTTCGTTTAACCGCTTACAGGAAATCATGGAGAACTCGGGCAATCTTAGTGGACGCGCGGACTTTGCTCTTGCGGTGGACAACAGTATTGCAAAGGAACTTGTCGGCTAAAAAACAGACACTACTATAGAGGTAAACCATGGAAATACTGAAAATGGATAACGTAAGCCTGACTTACCAGACAGTCGAACAGGAGACAAAGGCGATAGAAAACATCTCGCTCAGCATAGAAGACGGTGAATTTATAGCTTTGGTCGGCCCGTCGGGGTGTGGCAAAACCACGATACTGTCCATCGTTTCAGGGCTGATTAAGCCGAGCGGCGGGAGCGTCACCCTTATGGGTAAGCCTGTGGAAAAGCCGGGGTGCGAGACAGGGTATATGCTCCAAAAGGATATGCTATTTGAGTGGCGCACGATAGAAAAAAATGTGCTACTGGGCCCCGAAATTCAGCGTAATTTAACCGAGGATGTAAAGAAGGAAACCGAAGAACTGCTCAAGAAGTATGGGCTGTGGGAATTTCGTAAACATTATCCCGGGCAGCTTTCGGGCGGAATGCGGCAACGCGCGGCGCTTATACGCACGCTTGCGCTTAATCCCAAACTGCTGCTACTTGACGAGCCGTTTTCGGCGCTCGACTTTCAGACAAGGCTTAGCGTGTGCAATGACATACACAACATAATCAAGAGCGAAAAAAAGACGGCATTACTTGTCACTCACGACATATCCGAGGCGGTGAGTCTTGCCGATAGGATAGTGGTGCTCAGCCAGCGCCCGTCTACTGTCAAAAAGACCTTTACTGTGGATATTTCCGCCCCCACTCCGCTAAAACGCAGAGAAAGCAGCGATTTTGCCAAGTGGTTTGACTTAGTTTGGAAGGAAGTAAGCGTATGAAAAAACAAAAGAACGAACACGAATTGTATATACAAAAAAGCAATTTTCGCAAGGTGAAAATTGTAGTCATTCAAATCCTGATACTTATTTGCTTTTTGGGGTTATGGGAGCTTGCTGCTCAGCTTGGTTGGATAGACAGCTTTATAACTTCGTCTCCATCGAGAGTAATAGCTATGCTTGGAGATTTGTCTAAACAAAACCTTTGGTTGCATATAGGCACAACGCTGTATGAGTGCGTTATCGGCTTTGTCATCTCGACGCTTTTAGGCTGTGCGATTGCGGTGGTGCTGTGGTGGTCTGACTTTTTGCGCAGAGTGCTCGAGCCGTATATAGTCGTCTTAAACAGTCTGCCTAAGATCGCCCTCGGCCCGATAATCATTATATGGGTAGGGGCGGGCGCAAAGGCAATCGTTATGATGACTGTGCTTATATGCCTCATTGTAACGATAATCAGCGCGCTCGGTGGACTTATGGAAATCGACGAAGGCAAAATCCTCTTAATGCGCTCAATGGGTGCGACAAAGTGGCAAATATTAACCAAGCTCGTCTTGCCCGGAAGTCTGCCCACCTTTCTGTCCGTACTCAAAATTAACGTCGGGCTTGCCTGGGTAGGCACGATCATGGGTGAGTATCTTGTTTCGGGCGCCGGACTTGGCTACCTTATAATTTACGGTGGACAGGTGTTTAAACTTGACCTTGTAATGACATCGACTGTTATACTATGCTTTCTCGCCGCCATCATGTACTTTGCGGTTGCGCTTGCCGAAAGGCTTCTTAAACGCAAATGATTTTTTGGCAAGAAAATACGCGCACAGTATGACGTATATAAGCCCAACCAAACCAATCACGGGATAGAGGTAGGCAACGACGTTTTCAAACCCCAAATTGCTGACAATGAGTCCTGCAATGAGCGAAACGGCTACGGCAAAATGCTTGTTGCCGGTAAGCGGAGTGAGCCAACCGGACAGTCCGCTGAGCGCCGTCATCATGGTCGTAAATATAGAGGTGGCAACTGCTGCCACAGCTACGTAGTACAGCACCTTGCTCGTCGACGATGCGATGGTGATAAGCGGCATTTCGGAATTTGTCTCGCTGCCATTAAGCGTAAGAATAATTAAAAGCATAAGCGCCGTCATAATCAAAGCGGCAATCAAAGAAGCCCAGAACACCGTTTTGGGCTTCTCGTCTACCGTGGTGAGCACGGTGCAGGCGAGCATAATATTCATACACACATATATGATTATGGCAGGCACGGTGAACGGTTTAAATGCAAACGAAAAATTTGGCTGACCGATATTAAAGCAGCATATGAGAACGATAAAAAGTATGATAAACGGCACAATAATACTGTTGCCTTTTAGCAGTCCTTTGAGTCCCTTAGCGACGATAATCGCACACAGTACCCCACTTATTATCGAATACGCGGGGGCAATGGGGAAGATAGAGTTAAACAAGCTGTCCATGCCCGATAACATACCCGATAATACGATAAGGCTATTAAGCAGTAAAAATGCGTCGGCAATGACGTGCAGCTTGCCGAGAAGTTTTTGGTTGACCTCGCCAAAATCGCGGCTGCTGAAAACTCGTCCTATCGTGCAAAACAGATAGCACAAAAGGAATATCCCGAGCCCGACAAGCGGCGCTACGAGCGGCGAAATATTGCTACCGAAAAACGAAGAAATCTCTTTACCCGATGCAAATCCTGCGCCTATAATTGTTCCGACAATTAGCATAGAGAGCGAAAGTATCTTTTTCATATTAAACTATATTGTCGGATTTGGGCGAATATGACACTGTGCCTGATTTAATGGGCAAGAAATAAGCATACTACGATAATGAACTGGAAAAAGTTTCTTAGCGGTGCGGGAATGCTTGCCGTCCTCGGCGTTGTCGGCAAGGTCATAGGAGTGTTTTATCGTCTCCCGCTTACCAATATCTTGGGTGCAGAAGGCATGGGGCTATATCAAATGATTTTCCCGCTCTACTCGCTAATACTGGCACTAAGCTGCGGCGGACTGCCGGCGGCGATAAGCAAGTACGTTAGTGAGCTTAACGCCTCGGGCAACCGTGATGGCGCAAAGCAAGCGCTTAGATGTAGCGCTTTGCTACTGACAATATTCGGAATAATGTTTGCCGCACTTGTCTTTATATTCAGGGAGGGCATAGCGTCACTTCAAGGCAATGCGAGGGCCGGACTATCGTATGCCGCAATAGCTCCGGCTATAATATTTTCGGGCTTAATCGCTTGTTTTAGAGGATACTTTCAAGGGCTGCAAAACCTGCTGCCCAGCGGAGTGAGTCAGATAATCGAGCAGGGTGTAAAAGTGGGAGTAGGATTGCTGCTCGCCGCCATTTTTGTAGATATGGGGGTGGAATACGGCGTTTTCGGTGCGCTTATGGGGGTAAGCGTAAGCGAGGCGGCCGCCTTAGTCTATCTTGTCATAAGATATAACATTAAGGGCAGAGTAAAACGCACGCAGAGCCTCGCGATTGAGGCGGCTGCCGACGTTATAAAGCCCGCAAATAAAATAAAATTTTCGCATGTGCTAAGAGAGATTTATTCGGTCGCGCTGCCAGTAACTCTTGGCTCGCTCGTAATTCCGATCAGTCAAGTAGTGGACAGCTTTTTGGTTATCAATCTGCTCGTAAAAAACGGAACGGAAGTGGAGATGGCGACCTCGCTGTTCGGCTTATTTAACGGCCCCGTCGGCTCGCTACTAAATATGCCTACGGTGGTGACGATCGCGCTTGCCACGTCGCTATTGCCGCGCATAGCTTTTTGTAACAGCAAGGGCGTTTCGCACGCCGAGGCGACTGACAAGAGCTTTAGCCTGTTCACCGCCTTTATGCTGCCCTGTGTCGCGATATTTCTTATAACGCCACGTCCCGTGCTCCAAGTGCTGTACTCACGCGGACTGAATGATGCCGAGTTAAGCATAGCGGCGGTTATCCTGCGTATAGAGAGCATAGACCTGTTGTTTTTGGGACTGATACAGCTCACGTCTGCGATGATGCAAGGCGTGGGCAAGGCGAGAGTGCCCGTACTTAATCTGCTCATCGGCGCTCTGATGAAGGTGGCGGCGACGCTCGTACTGTTGCGGGTAATAGGCATATATGGCGCGGCGATAGGCAATGTGATATGCTACGGAGTAACGTGCGCACTCGACGCGCTTTTTGCAAAAAAATACTTAGGGTCATATCTAAACCACAAGCAACAGGCGAAAATCTTTTTATGCGCAGCAGTCTTTGCGGCAGCGCTAAGCTCATATAACTTGCTTACGCTGTTTATGAATGACATAATCGCCTTTATGTGCGCGCTGACGATAGCGGGCGGAATATATTTGGCGCTGCTAACCAAAACAAAATGTATTTTATTACGAGAAATGCTGTCCTAAATGTTGATTTATTTGGCATTTTGTTGTATAATACAAGTGAGCAAATTTGCTCGCAAGGATTTGCGAACGCCGTATTTCAACAAAATGCGGGCTATGCGAAGCAGAGCCAAAGCGACTTTAGTTGGTCTAAAATTCTATTTTAGACGCATTTTGTTATAATACAAGCGAGCAAACTTGGTACGGGTTTGCGAATGCCGTATTAATAAGTAAAAGAAGGTTTGAGTATGCTTGACGTAAAGTATATCGCTGAAAACGCAGAAGAAATTAAGGAAATCATGTCGCACCGTAGCGGCACATATGACGTGGACAAGGTCAGAGACCTGTATTTTAAGCGCAAGGAGCTTTTGGTGGAGACCGAGCAGCGCAAGGCAATGCGCAACCGCGTCAGCGACGAAATCGCCGTTATCAAGAGGAACAAGGGCGATACCACTCAGCTTATAGCCGAAATGAAGGCGCTCGGCGAAGAGATAAAGAAGTTCGACGACGAGCTTGCTCAAATAGATCCTGTCCTCAAAGAGGCAGTTTTGTCCATACCCAATATTCCACACTCGAGCGTGCCGGTGGGCAAGGACGAAAGCGACAATGTCGAAGTAAGACGCTGGGGTGAGCCGCGCAAGGCGAGCTTCGAGCTTAAACCGCATTGGGACATAGGCGCAAACCTCGGAATTTTGGACCAGCCCACAGCTGCCAAAATCACCGGTACACGCTTTACCATATATCGTGGGCTTGGTGCGAGACTTGAGCGTGCAATAATCAACTTTATGCTCGACTGCCACACAGCTAACGGCTATACCGAAATTTTACCGCCGTTTATGGTCAACCGCGACAGTATGTACGGCACAGGCCAGCTGCCCAAATTCGAGGAGGACGCATTCAGCGTAAAGAACAACGGCTACTTCCTTATTCCGACAGCCGAAGTTCCCGTAACCAACATGCACAGGGGAGATGTGCTCGACGAAAAGAGCCTGCCCATCAAGTATTGCGCATACACGGCGTGCTTCAGAGCAGAGGCGGGCAGCGCGGGCAGAGACACGCGCGGACTTATCCGCCAGCATCAGTTCAACAAGGTTGAGCTTGTCAAATTTGTTCGCCCGTCAGAGAGCATGGCAGAATTAGAGGCGCTCACTCACGATGCGGAATCCATACTCCAAAAGCTCGGACTTGCATACAGAGTAGTGTGCTTATGCACCGGCGACACTGGCTTCTCGTCCGGCAAGACGTACGATATCGAGGTATGGATGCCGAGCTACAACAGGTACGTGGAAATTTCTTCGTGCTCCAATTTCTTCGACTATCAGGCTCGAAGAATGAACATAAAATTCAAGGGTGAGAGCGGCTCTGCGTTTGTTCACACGCTTAACGGCAGCGGACTTGCCGTGGGCAGAACGACAGCCGCCATACTCGAAACTTATCAGAACGAGGACGGCTCGGTGACTATTCCCGAGGCGCTAAAACCGTACATGGGGGCGGAAATCATAAGATAATGATACTCAACGCGATTTTTAGAGGAATAAAAGCTGTTGTAGATGCTGTGGCAAAGGTCATAGCCTGGCTTTTGATTGCGCTCGGGCTGTGGATACCGCTCGTATACACCCTTATTTTCGTGGTGGTGGTGGCGTTCACATCGTACACAATGGCGGCTCTAAGCACGGTATACTTTTTCGGTCTGTTCATAGCGGTTGTAGGAGCGATGCTCTTTAGCCTGATGCGCAGCACCAAAAAGGCCAAGGAGCGCAAGCATAAATCGCAGACGGGGTACAATATCTCCGAAGTCCAACGCAAGGACGAAGACCCCATCGAAAGAGAGACTCCGCCCACCATTCAAAACGAATATACATACTATGAGCCTCCCGAGGATGATCCCGTTCCGCCGATCAAACAGACCTGGGAGCAGCAAGTGCAGCAATTCCGCGAGGAGCAGGCAAAGGCTCAATACGTGGCTCAGCCCAAAACCGAGCAACCGCCTGTTCAGCGCAGTATGTGGGACGAACCTCAAGAGCCTATAAGGCAGACATGGGAGGATCCGCAACGCTCAAATTCTTGGGGTGAGCCAAAAAGCGGCCCCGATTTATGGCATACTATCACGCCCGCTACACGCGAGGAAAAACCGAAAACAGATAGATGGGGTGCGCCTATAAGCGATACAGATACAAATGACGCCTCAAACGATACAAGTTCGGAGTTCAATCCCGACTTATATGATACAAGCTGGTCGCCGCGTTCGCGAGACCGAAGAACCAACAATTGGGATGAGCCTAAAAATAATTGGGGCGACACAGATTGGGGACCTCGCGACAAAAGCGCCTGGGACGATGGTATTAACTACTCGCCAAAATCGACAGAATGGAACATGCCTCGCTATGACGAGCCAAAAAACGACTGGAGCCGTCAAAACGACCGCAGTAGGAACCGTCCAAGAAGTTGGGACGAGCCGTTTGACGATTATAGGTCAGAGCCACGTCAAAACGGACAAAATTATAGACCTGACTACAATAGACGGGGCGAGCCGCAAAATTACGATAATTATAATGATTATAATAGACCGGACGATTATAATAGGCCAATGGATAATAGATCGGACTATAACAGACCTATGGATGACTATAACCGACCGTCCGACTACAACAGGCCGATGGATAATTATGGTGCGCCTATGGACAATAGACCTATGGATGATTACAACCGACCGATGTCTTATAATGAACCTGTGTCCGACGAAATTCCCAAAATCTTCCGTCTGCGTGAGGACCCCAATGTGCTTGTGTACGAGTACAGCGATAGATTGGATTACTATAAGCGTTCTTCCGACGGCAATAACGAATTTTTACGCAGGAAGTATAAATAAAGCTGTAACTTAATGTTGCAGCTTTTTAGCTGTGGTAACCTTTAAAAAAAGGCTCCCCTGTGTAAGGGGAGCTGGCGCCGCAGGCGACTGAGGGGCTGTTAAAAAAAGTAGGCAAAAAAGCTTTAAACCTTGTCATAGGCTCCCCTGTGTAAGACCTGGCGCCGCAGGCGACTGAGGGGGCTGTTATTCATTCACACTATGTTTTTTCCCCGCATAGCCTGTAGTGTACAATGCGCCAAACTACTAACGGCGTAACCATATAAACCCTCCCCCTAACGAAACGCAGATAAAAGCAGATAAAGCATGTGCGGAGCGCAGGGAGGGTGTACGAGCTTGCGAGTACGGGTGAGTGTCAGTCTGCCTTATTCCTTATTATATATAGGCGATGCTTGTCCATGCTCAAGCGGAGCGCATAACAAGCCGAGCGTCCAAAAATTTGGCATAATCTGTCAGACGCAATAATAAACTATAAAAAACATATAATGGCAGAAAATATTTTAAGTTTTCTCGCATAAAATACTTGACAAAGAAAATTTGCTTTGGTAAAATGTATAGTAGTTGCATATAAATAGAGGTTATACGCAGCACAAAAATATTTTTAGGAGGATGATTTAATGAGTAAGTTTATTAAATCAAAAACAGCTACTCTGTTTATGGTAATAATGCTTATGATCACTATCGGCGCACTTATGTTTACAGTAAGTGGTTGTACTTCTAATGGCAACAACAACGGTAGTGGCGATACTACTGGTACCCCCGGTAATTTAAATTGTACATCATTTAAGCATAACTATCAACGTGATGCAGAGTTGTCAAAAGATGCTACATGTAGCGCTGCTGGAGTTGAGGTCTATAAATGTACAAACTGCGGCGATGTTTATACTGTAGCTATTCCGCAAATAGGTCATACCTGGACTGAAACCGAGGTGGACGCTAGTTGCACAACACAAGGTTATATCTTGCATGAATGCTCGGTTTGCCACACTTCTTATCAAAGTGATTTTTCGGCACCCTCGCATACATTTGAATTCAGCAAGAAGATTGATCCTACTTGCACAACAGCAGGCTATACCCTTGAAATTTGTAAAGACTGTGGCACTGTTCGTGAGATCGAACCCATAAAGGCAAGCGGCCACAGCTATGACTACAATGGTTATAAGTTCAGAAAAGAACCTACTTGCGTAGAGTTCGGTTTTGAGAGATATGAGTGCGATAACTGCGGCGACGTATATATCGTTACTCTCAAGGATTTGGGACATAACCTTAACTACACCACTAACCTTGCAGCTACTTGCGAAGGCGAAGGTCGTGTCGATGCAGTATGCACAAGAGATGGTTGCGGCTATGAGCTCCATGAGACAACTGCAGCTCTTGGCCATGCTATCAACTATGGCACATATTCAAGAAGCAAAGAGTATGCAGCATGTCGAGTTCTTGCACATGCTTCCTGCATAAGATGCGGTAAGACCGATGACTATTGGCACCTTAATGATGCTACATATGCTTTCACCGATGCTAAGGACGCAGAGGATTCTGTAATCCGTGTAGAAGCTTTCTACGATAAGTATCCTGAGCTTGCAATGGCTCCTCATAAGTTTGATTTAATGGTAGTAAAGAGAACTCTTCCTGGGTTCGGTCCTATGGTTCCTGGTGGCGATGCATATTATAACGTAGAGAGTAGTGCTTGTGAAGGAAATGTAAGAATTGCTTATATTTGCTCCGTATGCAAACCTGATGATTATATCGGAAGCGTAGCTAAGGCACTTAAGTGTGTGGAAAAGCCTGATTCCGAAGTAACTTACGCGAATGGTATTGGCCATACTTGGGAAGCTGAAGGCGCAGACTATAAGTTTGTTACTGCTACTGAAGATCAAGCAGTAGCTGCTACTTGTACCACAGACGGCTTTAACGCAGGTGCTCACCTTTGCGCAAGATGCCGTAAAGTTGATACTAACAAGGAACATTATACAGAAGGCGAATATCCGATCGTTGCAGCTCTTGGACATACTTGGACAAGAACAGAGAATACAACTGATGAAGATAAATGGGACTATACAATAGTAAAGGCTACTTGTACAACCGCTGGTTCTGCTCATTATGAGTGCAAGGATTGCCAGACTGTAGATACAGATAAGACAGTTGCGACTATTCCTGCTACCGGCCATGCTTGGGACGAGGACGCTATCGTCTGCAAAGCTAAACCTGAACTTACCGATGCAAATGGTAAATACTATGATGCTTGCGCAAATGGTTGCGGATTAAAGAAGCCTGTTGAAGACCATGATTTGTATGTAAGAGTAAGAGTAGACGCTGAAACTTGGGAAAGAGAAGATAAGTGGTATGACGACGGTACCAGCCGTTTCGATATCGACTGCTCGCGTCAAATCTATTGCGATGCTTGCGAAGAAATATTCTCTAAGGGATTGCATTGGAGATCTATCGAGGAATACTTAAAGGCTACTCCTGGTGTTTCTACTCGTGAAGAATTAGAGGCAGTTAAGCCTGGTGTTGTTGCAAATTGTCAGCACGGTGACTATTGCCCGGCTTGCTATATCCCCGCAACTGCTGATAGCGAAGGATATCATTATGAGATTAATGATAAAACGCTTCCGCATAATTGGGTAGATGATACTGATGCAAATAGTGAACCTACTTGTACTGAACCCGGTTACAAAGGCACAAAGTGCTCGATGTGCGGTACACTTGGTGAAGACTCTGAGGAAATCCCTGCGACAGGTCATAAATGGGGCGAGGAAAAAGAAGTATTAGGTACTTGCCAAGAAGAAGGTTACTTCGAGAAAGAATGTACTGTATGTCATACAAAAGAGACCAGGACTAATGGCAAAAAGGCTGATCATAATTTGCAGCAAGGTCCTTGGGTAACTTGGCCCACTTGCACCGAAGATGGTGAAGCAGTTGTATATTGTGTTAACGACGGTTGCGATTACGGTGACAGACGTACTATCGAAGGTTCTAAGTTGAATAAGGATGGCAAGTGGCATATGGGCGTTGAGCTTGTTTGTGGAGAGCATTGCTCGACTTGCGTACCTGCAACTCATATGCATGATGAGCAGCTCGTTACTGTAAATCTTGTTCCGTTCTATGGTACTTACGAATCACTTTGGCTTGATGATGAGGATGATATCGTAATTAATGAAAATGGCATTACTTGGGGTTCTCGTGAGATTGTATTGATTGGTGAAGCGTTTGCAAATCCGTTCGGTGGTCTTATCTCCTTGGATCTTGATGAAGCTCTTAATATGCTTGTAGTTCGTGCTGACGAGACAGTATATACCTTTAATTTGAGTATCACTTTTGAAGGCACATTCCTTTTAGTTAACGAAGCTCTTGATTCTTGGGGATATTCTAATGCATTTATGCCTGTTGAAGACGAAAATCCCGATGGACCGTCTGATGAGTTAACTCTTGCTGATTTTGCTGGTACTTACAAAAGGTATGGCAACGATACAGAGACTCTTGTTGTTACTGCAACCACTATTACTTGGGCTGGTAAGGAAATGACAATTGTTAGCTCAAAATGGGAACATTATACCGATCCGGAAACTGGTAGTTATTCGCAATTGGTTGTTACGCTCGAATTAGACGGTGTAAACTATCGCATGTTATTCGCTGAATGGGGTGAAGATGAGTTAAGAGCTTCTCTCTATAACGAAGACGTTTTGGATCGTTGGGGCGACCCCGAATATGTTGCTATGTTCCAATTGAAGAAATAATTCTTCATCGTCTATACTTAAAACTAAACAAAAAAGGATTTGGTTTTACCAAGTCCTTTTTTATTATTTTAAAATATTTATCCTTGTGTAGGCTTCCACCTTGAGGGACCTGGCGCAAAGCGCCTGATGAGGGTGACTATTAAAATAATTTGCAATTAATAAGGTTGGATGAATAGGTGGAGGAAGTTGAATTTTCCAACAAAACCGCTCAATACCTTCTCAGTATTCGGTTGCACTCGATAAGCAGCTCCTCTTTTAACGCTTGGGGCTTTAGTATCTTTATGCTACTGCCAAAGGATAGTAGCTTATTTATAAGCAAATTGCCGCCGTAAAGCGACGCCTTGGCTATGTACGTTGTGCCGCGTTCGCTTATCGCCTCAACGCCCAACCATTCTTCAATCTCGGAGCGAGCAGTAGAAAAGAATTCAAACTCTACTTCTACAAGCGATTGGTCATCAAAGCTTCCGTTTAGCTTCTCATAGACATCGCTTTCTCGGCGTACGAACTTGTTTTCGGTCAACTTCAAATTGCTTATCCTCGTCAGACGAAAGAGTCGAAAATCATTGCGCTTATGACAAAAACCATAAGTGTACCACACGCCCTCTTTTAGTACAAGGCAATAGGGGTCAAAGTCACGCACGGTGTAGTGATCCTTGTTGTCCGTATACGCCATATTGACTGTAAAGTCGCCGTCTATGGCTTTGTTTATAGCCTCTATCTTGCCGCGATAGTTTTGCGGATTTGTCCAGGTGCCAACATCTATAATCAAAGTGTCGGTTTTTAACAGGTATTTTTCGTTCTCTTTTACTGCGCCTATGTGTTTGAGCTTTTCGATAAGATCGTAATTCTGCCCATCAAACGACGTCGCAGTCGCATTAAGGCAGGTGAGTAGTCTATGTAATTCATCTTTGGTAAAAAAGGAGCGCTCGAGTTTAAAATCGTCTGCAATCATATATCCGCCGTTTACGCCGCGCATTGTTATTATTGGCACGCCTGCCTCGCACAATGTGTCTACGTGTCTTGCAACGGTGCGCGTGCTTATTTCAAACTTTTCGGCAAGATATTCGCGCTTGACCTTGCGATTGTTAAGTATAGTCAGTAGTATTCCAAACATTATTCCCGTTTTCATAGCATGCCTCCAAAAAATTTCACATAAATATTATACGATACTTGACATAACGGTGTCAACTTTATTGTGCTACAATACAGAAAAACTTAGGAGGACAAGAGGATGTACGTTTGTGTATCGTGTACCGGAAATTTGAGAGCGGGGGATATTATCATATTGGAAAAGAGCGCCGAGTTTGGAGAGGTGGCGGCTAAGATGATAGGCGGCGGCATTGTGGGGTTTATCACCGACCGTCAGCCCGAGGGGTGCGTCTCCAAGGCGTTTATCGAGAATCGTATAGGCGATCGCAGGGTGATAGGCAGAGCGGTTATTCTCAACGGCAATGTGGCGTTATTTAATACCGAAAACCCTATCTTAAATGAAATGCCGCGTCGCTATGCGGCTATGAGGCGTGCTTAATTGCTTATTTTGCCTATGTAAGGTACAAAAAATATAAATTTTAGCAAAAAATCACGCTAAAAGAATTGTTATTTTCCGGCCTTTGTGGTAAAATGTTACAGTACGTATTTTATCTACGGAGAGACAACAATGATTAAACTGAAAAAAATCTATTATCCGATTTTAGCTGTCGTATTCGCGATTGCGCTTGTTTTGGGATTTGTTGCATCCCAAACGAATCTCGTCGGCGCTAAAGCGGACCAAGCCTTTGCAGATCATGTTAAGGTTCATATGGAGGTTATGAACACCGTTCACAACTCCTATGAGCCCGAAAATCAGACTGCTGTCCGAGATTATATCACCGACACGCTCGTTAAGGGCGGAATTCTTAACGGTAGGGGCAGCAAGTCCGAGGACTATTCGGATTCGCTCGAGCTTAACGGACCGAGCTACATTGTTCAAGAGGTTACGCTTGGCACCGAGACTATTGAAGATTTATCGGACGACGAGCTTGTTATTGCGATAAGAACCTTGTACAATATTGTAGTGGTTATACCCGGCATCAGCTCCGAGACCGTGCTGTTTACAGCTAACTATGATTCGGCTGCAGGCAGTCAAAGCGGCATTGAGAGCATGGAAGCTGCAGCTATGCTGCAAACCGTCCTTGACGTTGCCGATAGGTACGAAAGCGGTAAATTGCCGAGCAAGACGCTTGCGTTTGTTTTCACCGACGCCGAGCATGAAGGCGCTTTGGGCGCATATGCGTTCAAGAACCAATTCAAGGGCTTCAATTATGTTGCAGGCAATATCAAACTTGCGGTAAACTTCGGTGCTAAAGGTACGGGTGCGCTTGCCGTTTCTTCGGACAAGCTCAATGTGTCGTCGGTTAAAGCTGCTACATCCGGTCTTAATGACGCTATTGACGCGGCTTTTGACGGCGTAACCGACTACGACGTTTATGACGTTGCTAAGATTAATGTGTTCTTTACAGGCAACAGATCGTATCTTAATACGGGCCGCGACACTATAGCTAAGGTATCAGACTCCAAGATCAAGGCACTTGGCGGCGCTATGAGCTCGCTCGTAAACGCTTACGGCTTTAATAATGTTGGCGAGTCTGACAGTATCGGCGCATTCTCATATCTTGGCTTAACCTTGTCGTATTCGGCTGTTATTTCGTATGTGTTGGGCGGTATAGCGCTTGTTCTTTTGATCGGTTCGATCTTTATGCTTATTCGTGGCGGTAAATTTGGCGGATTGCTCCGCGGTATCGTTGCTCAGATCGCGTCCATATTGCTTACGGCTATAATACTTTATGCATGCTACTTCGTGCTTACGTTGATTCTTGCGGGCTTTGGTATTGTACCAATTCACGCACTTACGACAATCAGATATATGAACATCGGCCTGTTTATTTCGAGCTTGTTGCTTGCTTTTGCTGCATATGCGGGCGTGTTCCTGCTTATGCGCAGATTCTATCAGCTTAAGGCGACAGATGCGGCTCGCGGCAGCGCAGTTATTATCTCGCTTATCGGCATTGTACTTGCGTTCGTAATGCCCGCAGCATCGTTTATTTTCGCTTTGACCGCTATTTTGGAAGGATTTATGCTCTTTATCGCCGCTGCTCGTGCAAAGGCGTTTAAGGAGAAGAATGGCGCGGATATCGAAAGATTGTTCCTTTACACATTGCCGCTTATTGTGCTCACTCCCGCAATGATACCTGTCTTGGTACTTGCAAGCAGCGCACTTAGCGCAGTATACTTCCCGCTCATTCTTTTGGTTGCAGTTGTTGGATTTATGACAATCGCTCCGTACTTCGGATTGCTCAAGCCGGCACTTAGCAAGGTTGCAGCTAAACTTCCCAAGCACACCGTTCGCGTTGAGAGGGTTGTTACCGAGCAGGTTGAGGGCGCTAAGAAGGGCAGATTCCAAGAGGTAACACATAAGAAGGTTGTCAACGAGAAGGTTGAGTGGAATTATCGCAACCGCTATGGCGTGACAATCCTCGGAGTGCTTTCGGCTATCCTTATTATAATCTTCGCAGTTTGCCCGACCAATCAGCTCAGCACCAACATCGTTAATGAGTATTCGTATCGTGAGGCTGTAAAGAATGATTCGGTTGTGTACTATTGGGAGCAGATCGGCAGCGGCTCTGTAAGCGAGAAGCTCAGAGTTTATGACCAGATCGCTTATAGCTACTTTGGTACTGTTGACAACGACTTTACCTGGAACCCGACCTTAGGTGTGTTTGAAAAGGATTATCTCGGCAACAGCACCGAATTACACGGTACAAACGTTCCGCTTAATATCTCTGTGTCCGGTAATTCGCTTGTGTTCACCACATACGACTCGGCGGCAGATAGCTTTATCGACATCACCTTTACCAATATGTCGGGAATTACGTCGCTCACGCTTGTTACGGGTAGGGACGAGCTCGAATTTACTAACGACGGAAACGACACCGTTCGCCTCGTGTTGCCGTACGACGACAACGACTACGATAACTTTACGGTAAGGTTTAACTATACTGTTGCTCCCAACGTTGGAGTGGAATATCACCAGTACGTTATGGGCTCTCGTACAACGCAGAGAATGAATACTATCGTTGATTATGCTCAGATAGTAAGATCGCTTAGCGACAAGGACTTTGCAAGTGATATTTCGTGCGGTATGATCTTCTATAGACAGAATACCTATCAGTTGACTTAATAGCCTTTTAAGGCATATCCAAGCGCCTCCATTGATATGGAGGCGCTTAAAATAGGAGACTATCATGAATTTAGATGAATTTGATAATGTGGACAATTTAGACAATACTGATAATAATAACAAAGTAGATAACCACATAGATACCGAAGAGCCTGTCAAATTAACCAAATCAATTATAACAAGTATTTTATATCCTTTGATTCTTATAGGAATATCTGTTTTTGTCTATTTAATTGGTGAAACTTCATTGGCAGGATTAATTATAGCTATTTTTCTTTCGATCGCTTTCGGTGTGATTACGTTTATGGGTGGCTTTTATTTTTTTATAATACCATTGCCATTTTTAAATATTATTCCCAATGGTTGTTTAAGAAATTTACCGAAAGGCAAAAAAGTTGTGCTAACACTCTTGTGCATATTATCTGTAATTTTAGCTTTTGTATTTATGTATATTTTAAGATAGATGCATTATAATGACACTTTCGGTAAACAATATTATTGCATAATATAATGCAAAAAGAGCCGCTAAAAATTTTTTTAAATTTCTTAAAAAAAATTTTCAAAAGTGGCGAAAAACGCTTGACATATATAAAGGGGTATGGTAGAATAACCAAGCTGTCCCCCAGAAAGGGCGGCACCGTATAGAAAGCATACAGGCAGTGCTAAGAGCAAACGGTGTATGCGGACCAAGTATAGAAATACCTCTGGTTTAAGCATAAGGGAACCGAAAGGGACTTATGTTTTTTTATACGGGAATGGCACATTGACAACTGCATAACACAAACAAATATTGATACGAGTAAAGCAAAAAATAGAGTAATATGGAAACATAAATACGAAATGAAAGCTGGAAAGTAGTCTTGTAATAAGAAACATTAGAGCAAGAGAACGGAGATACAATAAGTATCACGAAGATTAAGCAAATAAGAGCGTATGGAGGATGCCTAGGCATCAGGCGCCGAAGAAGGACGTGACAAGCTGCGAAAAGCTGCGGGGAGCTGCAAATAAGCCTCGATCCGCAGATGTCCGAATGCGGGAACGCACTCAGCAATGAGTATCACTAAAAGTGAAGGGAACCCGGGGAACTGAAACATCTTAGTACCCGGAGGAAGAGAAAGTAAAGAAACGATTACCTCAGTAGTGGCGAGCGAACGGGTAAGAGCCCAAACCTAACATAGAAATATCTTAGGGGTATGGATTAACGGTAAAGTATAGTAACGAGATTAGCCGAACGGTATTGGAAAAGCCGACTAAAAGGGGTGAAAGTCCCGTAGGCGAAAGTCAAATTACGTGCGAGTTAAATCCGGAGTACCATCGAGCACGAGAAATTCGGTGGGAAGGCGGGAGGCCCATCTCCCAAGGCTAAATACGACCTGATGACCGATAGAGTATAGTAC
>JAFLVB010000033.1 GCA_022508465.1 Clostridiales bacterium | reverse complement strand
TACGCTCCCCTCCTTGTTATTTGATAGGTGCTAAAACGTCCTTAAATATCTCGTAGTTATGTTTAACACCATCGTCAAGGTCTATTGAAATCATCATATCCGCAAGGTGGTGTACCTTTTCTTCAAACTTCACTATCTCATCTGCCTGTGCCGTCAAAGTCTGCAACTTCTTGGACAGCTTAACCCTTTCCGATCCATTGGCAGAAAGTAGCCTTTGATTGCAATCTTCAATGACAGTACGGTATCTTGCTTGCTGTTCGTGAACATAGTCCGTCCTCATTCTTGCAAGTGTATCAGGCTGATAACGATGCATATAGACGAGTGCCTTAAATCCGTTCTTCTTGCCGCTATCAAACAGCCAATAAATAGGACGTTTCTGATATACTTTCAGGTGGTCGGCATAAAAGCCGTTCAGGAAGTAATCACGAATGACATCTCTCGGAAGTCCTTTCCCGCCAAGTGCTCCCGCGATAAATCTCAAATTTTCTTCGAGTGTTTCCTTGCCATAAACCACCTCTACGAACTTGACGAATCTACCTACAATATCGTCCTCGAAGTATTCATCGTCGCAAATCGGAATAATGTTATCGACATCAGGAGCAAAGGTGCAGACTTTTATATCCGTGCTGTTATCCTCTGTTCTGATATACCACCCTGCTAATGTTGTAGGAACTCCGTCAGTATATCCGTGCGGATCCTGAACAAACCTGCTGTCAAAACTTTGTCCTGCAAGAATAAGTCCCTCTACGTCAAGACTATATCTGCCGAACATACATCCAACGGCATAGGAAATTAGCGACTTGATTTCTCTCTGTAAATCGGCTTTGCGTACCGTAACATCCTTAACCTCTACTTCGGGCGTAAGCTCGTCCTGCAAACCGTAGATTTCGATAAAAATGCGATTTAGTTCTTCTTCATTTGATTTGAGTTGGGTAAACCTCTGCTCACAAAGTGCTTCCCACATTTTGAAATCATTTTTTATCAGCCAATGTTGCTGTCCAAGTTTACGTTCATCAAGGACGACTTTGGAAATGGAATGTTGTAAAAGCGGGTGCTTTTTGAAGTCCCACGAGGTTTCAAAAGAGTCCCAATCAGATTTTGAAATTGAAATATTCTCGTCAGTTAATTTCTCAATTCTAATTTTCTTTTCATCATCTATAATGACAGGGATATTCGCAATATCTCCACATTGATAATTTATAGTTGGTGCTATAAACTGTAATATCTTCATTACAACATTGGTGTTACATAATGCAAGCAGATAGAGTAAGTTCTTATCGGAAAAGCAACTCATCCCTGCAACATCAAATAAATGTCCATTGGGCTTATATCTAAAAGCTGCCACACTTGATGAAACCAATGACCAACTAAAGCAGGGCTTAAAATAGTAATTAGGATTCCTTAAAACCGCTTTTTTATCGTGTTTTAGGCTATAACCATCATATTCCCAATTAACAACAAAGTCATTATTCCCATACCATTTCCTAAATTCACCGCCTTTGTTATACGGAAACCACTTTTTCTTCGATTGGAATGCCTCATCGTGTGATTGAGCCGAAAAACAGATTTTTTCTATCTCTGTTTCATACCACAAACGCAGATATTTATTATTGTCCGCTGTAGCTATGCCCTGTTTAGAATCAGCGATATTCCCTAATTTAATTCCTCTATCAAACGCATAAATTAACTGTTCGCTTACCCAATAAGCAATAGGACTACTTGGAATTTTTGAGTAATTACTTTCAGTAGCTTCATAAAAATAATGGCAATTATTAGATTGTAATGCTTCCAATACTTTTTGTTTTTGAACATCCATTCCGCCCTTAAATTCTGACAACCGGAAATATAGTCCTTTACTTGTTTCTTTGCCATTTTTTAGAACAAAAGTACAAATCGGTACAGTCGCTTCGTCATAAGCAGAATATTCCATTTGGACAAGTGTTGCTATTGATTTGTTATTGATGATATATTCGCGGAGTTTCTCGTAGGTTTTTATAAACATCCACACAAATGGTGTCATAAAAGCAACATATCCATCTTTTATACAGAATGAGAAATTATGATAAATAAAAATACTAAACAGATCCCCACCATACTCTTTATAATTCGCTTCGACAAAGTTCTTCAATTTTGCATCGTACTTATTAAAATAAGGCGGATTTGTTGATACAACAGAATATTTGCGAGCAAGCAAATCAGCTTGCTTAACAAGAGGCAAATACTTTTCAAGTGCCTCTCTTTGAAAAAGACTTACATCATCAAAAATCTCATCAAAGCGATTATACAGCACTTCAAAATCAATAGATGGCATTTGCAATATTGAGCCATACTCCTTTGCATCGCGGAATACGTCAATAACCTTCTGCAATTCATTTCTTAATTTGTCGTTACCGCCTGTGATGTAGTTAAATGTTTCTCTCGACAGGTTATTGCTTTCTTGTATAGCAAAAATTTGCGGTTGCACTCCGCGCTCAAAGAAGCGGCGATCATATTGACGGGCTTTCATCATCACCGAGAAGTATGCAAGCTGCGTAGCTCTTTCGTCAATATCAAGACCGTACAAGTTATTTTCAACAATAATTTGAGCCGCATCACGAGCGGAATAGCCATACTCGGTATATATCTTTACAAGCACGTCAAAGGCATAAATAAGGAAATGCCCCGAACCAATGCAAGGATCAAAAACCGTCAAATCTTTCGGCTCTATCTTTTCATTTATGTGCTTTACTTCTCCTGATTTTGGCGCGACAAAATATTGCAAATCATCTTTTAATTTGCTATCAGGATTTCTTTCTATCCAATAACGACCGACAGAGTTATCAATTAAATATCGAACTACCCAATCTGTTGTAAAAAGCTGTGTAGCCGCAGGAACTTCCTCTTTCTTGATACTCTTTCCGTGCAAAGGGTTGACAACTTCTTCGTGCTTTTCAGAAATATAGTATTGATAGAGCCAACCAATTATTTCAATCTGTCCGCTTTCCGATTGCACGTCGAAATTATCCGCAGGTATCTGTGAAACCAACTGCTCAACAACACTTCCATCGCGCAAAAGGTTGTCGGGAAACAAGAGCTCGGTGTAGTCGGAAATTTTCTGAAACATTGCAGGAAGAATCGCGTTCAAGGCATTGCATTGAACGATAAGCAAATACTTATACAGTTCTTCGTTCTTGTTCTCGCTTTTCAGTTTATAAACCTTTTCGAGATTTAATCCCGCTAAATCCAAATTGATAGCCTCGGTTAAAATCTGCGGCTTAAAGTTGTTTTCGTCATCGGAAAAAACGCGAATATGCGACGGCAAATATCCGTTGACTTCCATAAAACGTAACGCACAAAAACGGTTAAACCAAGTGTAGGCAACTTCTTCCATTACCTGCTCGTAGCCGTTTTCTCTTACCTGTTTGATCAGGGCGGAACGCTGACTTTTTTCTTCGGCAGTCAAAAGTTTGCCATTTACGCTATCTGCATTGGCATCAACTATTTCCGTTTCGGTTATACCATACTGTAAGGCTTTCTGCGAAACACGAGAAATGAGTTCGCGCCTTGCCCATACCGCATATTTCTTTATCGCGTTTTTATCCATTGTAATTCTCCTTACTTAATCTCTACGCCGTCGCAACCTTTGATAAGCGTTTCAAGTTGCTCTTTTACCTTTGCAACGTAGGCATCTATGTCCTCTTGACTTTCCAATCTCTTTGCAGGGAACAAAATCTGCCTATGAACAGGCTTGTAAACTTTCTTCTTTTCAGGTTCTTTGGTAGCAACAACGGGCTTCGGCGGAACAGGTCGAGTCATCACTTCGATATACGAAACCGTATCATCCTTATATTTAAGAATACGTTGCACCATACCGTCAAGAAGCGCAAGGCTTTGGCAGGAATTTATATCGGCTTTTCTTTGAGTGTAGAACTCATCCGCTTTATTACTAACCGTTTGTAAGTTTATATGGTGCTGTACGCCCTGATGAATTTCTGCCATACATTGACGTACAATTTCGAGGATTTCCGCACGTTTTTCGTCGAGCATCTTGTCGTGGCTGGTCTTGACTATATCCATTAACCCGTTCAGTTCTGGAATGCTTCTATAAACGGTTTCAGCCGATTGTCCCATAACGATTGCACGAATCCGATTGAGCGATTTGTTTGCTTCCTCATCAGCAGAAATATAGTCTAAATCGTTGCGCAAATCTGCTTCAAACTTCGTCGCCAAGTCATATACAGCAACCTGATTTTTGAAGAACGACTCTACTGCTTGCATATCATCCTTGTTATCAAGCAGATCATTTTGCCTATTCAGCACTTTATCAATGAGCGCACTATTGTCTTTTGCTTGTAAAAGCACGTCAAGCATCAATCTAATGCTTTCTTCTACAAGGCGCTTATTGGGATAGTTGTGTCCGTTATATCTATTGAGAAGCTCTTGAAAATGCTTTTGCTGTTCCTCGAATTTGCTTACAATGAACTTAACAAGTCCGTCCTCATCTTCGGGAACGTCCATAACGTCAAAGTATTCACGCAAGAACGTCTTTGCCTGTTTCATCTTTGTTTCGGAAACGACAACGCGCTTGGAAATTTGCACCTTGCCCACTTCCGTTTTCTTGCGAAGCATATCGGCAAGTTTGGGATTATCAGGCTGAACGGTTACACCTGCGTATTTGAGTGTAACTTTCTGATCGTGTATGAGAATGGCAACAACGCCCGCAATATCAAGCTCTTTCCAACCATAAGGAATAGCCTGATACCTCGACTGAACATCTGCCATAGAAGTCGGCAGGTGTCTGCGCGATTGCATTTCAAGGTACTCCTCTACCTTTGCCGCGGCGTTCTGATTAGGCATAAGTCCTGCAAGATGACCTGTCAGACCTTGCGCTATATTCATTACTTCCTCGTCCGATTCAACGTTCTTTTCAATCAGCGTGAGCTCGCTGTAAACGTGTGCGACAAGGTATTCGAGGGCTTGTTCTATCCTTGCTTTGGCATCTCCACCCTTTATGGTAACGTGTTCGCCCGCGACATAGAAGTTTGCCGTTTCAATAGCCTTTTGCAGTTCTTCTTTCGCTTCATTTTCGTAAATAGTTGCTTCGTCCTGCTGTGCGCGGATAATGTCCTGCACAGATTTAGGCAACTGCGCCACGTTACGTTGCTTTATGTACTTGCGAATTTTCATCGCCTGTTCCAAAGCGGTATAATACTGCGTTTCTCCGAGAACTGCTATAATACGTCCCGCAGACTCCATCATCAAACGCATTTCCGTCTTTTCAATAGCATCGGTAGCTACGGACAAAAATCTTAATTGCATACCGCCCGTCATTACACCGATGTTTACTCCATCGACCATTTCATCGAACGAGAAATCGTACTTACCGTAACGGAACTTCTTATTAGTGTAAATATCGCCGTAGATGATACTTCCGATTTTCTCTACAATCGACGCTGTATCAACTACCGTTTTCTTTATTTCGCTCTGAATGTCTTGTTCTTCATCGGTCAAGAAGTTGTAAACTTCGCCCGATCTGCCAATATAGTTCTGTCCGAGAAGTCTGTTCAAAGACTCACGAACTTTCTCTCTCAAAGCAATCTTATCTGTGCCGATATTATCTGCCATAAGAATGACGATATTATCAAGCGTAGCCTTAATATCATTATTTATATATCTAACGAGATACAGGAGCTTCAAGACGGAAACATCGTACAGCTCTATGCCATCACGATTTTCAGCCGCTCTTTCGCAACGCTCTATTACGCGACGAATAGATCCGTCGAGGAACGTATGAAGCGTGTCGTAGAACATAAAGAACGGAACAAGTGTCATTTCGTCCTTGTCCTGCAATCTTTGTGCTGTTTCTTGGAAGCCCGACAACATTGAACGTTCGCCGTTAGATTGGTGCTTTCCTGCATTGCCGTGTTTACGAATTTCGTTGAAAACTCTCTGCATAAGAGTAAACTGATACGGTACAAAAGGATAATTGACAACGAAATCCGTCGTGCCTGTGTACCCTTTTATATCGAGCATTGAGTCCGTAAACGTAAACAAGTTGCGGAGTACCGAGTCGTTTCTCGAATATACCGCTTCAAGATCGGGAACTACTGTATCTTTCTTTTTCAAAATACGCTTCTGCACAACTTCGTCCACGGAAGAAGAAGTCAACGACAAGCGATTTTTGAAACGTGCCTGAATGCGGGAAAACTCATTTTCACGGACACGAATAATCTCGTCGATCGCTTCCTGTCCTGTGCAAACTACCCAAACGTTTCCACCACACTCACTACCGATTTTTTCAACCAAAGATTGCAGATTGAGAAGCAAGTCGGTATCTGTTCCAACATACTGTCCGACTTCATCAATCATAAAGAGCAATCTGAAATTTGACGGCTTGCTGTTGACATAATCCTTTATCTCTGATACAAGTTGAGCAATGCTCATTTCGGTTGTTTCAGTACCGTCAAACCAATTATGCGCTGCCGTTTCGCTCATTCCGAGAACTTCTTGTAATGTTGCTACGACGTCGTCCTCAAAGAACGCAAAGGCATCTCGCGCGTTCAACCAATCTTCGCCGTTCTTTTCTTTGAATACACGATGAAATTCTGCGGTCTTACCCTTTTTAGCAATAAACTGTTCGAGCTTGGCAACTTTCAAGTTCTCGCCGTAGAAGCCAAGATGATTATAGAACATCTTTGCGAATACACGGAGAACTGCGGTCTTATCTTTATTGATAGAGCCCTCTATATCTATATTAAAAAGTATAGTTTCCGTAACGTTCTTCGTTGCTTTATCAATGAGCATAAACGTTGCGGGATCGTCTGCGAACTTATTACGGAAATATTCTACGGTAGGCTTACCGTCAATTTCTCTGTTTTCAAGTATGTAGGAGAGCATTTTCAAGAAGTGAGATTTACCACTTCCAAAGAAGCCTGAAATCCAAACGCCCACGTCTGCCGTCGGCGTGGCAAAAGCATCGCCATAATAATCGAAGAACTGAATGAAATGCTTTTTCAATTCCTTTGTTATGACGTACTCCCTTACTTCCTGTTCTATGACATCTATGGTGTTTTGGTCAACCTTAATAACACCGTTTATCGGTCTATTGATGTCCTCTTGAAATAAGTCCTTAATTATCATTCCTTTTACCCTCCTAAACAATGTTAAATGCTCGATAGTACGAGTTCGGTTTGAGTTTGTTAAATAGTTTTAGTTGTGCATCTTCAAACTTACCGGGATACAGTACAAGTATCGGAATGTTTGAAAAATGCGGTTGCATTGCTTCAAGTAGCGCGTGTACCCTCATAAACGGGAACACGTCGCCAATACCTGATAATAGCAAAACGTCTTTTCCTCGAATTTGTGGCTCATACCAAATCTTCTTTATAAACGCCGACTCCGTTGCTATTGAGTGCATTTGCCGCAAGAGGTAATCTTTCCCCTTTCGTTCTTCCATCTGCGGTATAGAAGCAAGTATTCTTTTATCTTCGCAGATCGAAAGGAATATTTTATATAAATTGCTGTTATGCACAAAGCATTTTAAGTCTTGCTCGGTAACGAGAGAATCAACAAAATGCTGTATAACCATTTCTTCGCTTGGCTCATAACAGAAAATCCAAATATTGACCTCGTTGCTTAAACCTTTACCAAACAAGAAATTGTCTGTTTGTATTTTCTGTTTTAATCTATCCAAACGTCCTTTTATATCGCTCATATCTTGCTCCCTTTACTCGAAATAATTAAATGCAGGAAATACGATCTCATCGTTATTGTTTCGTATTCCATTTTCCAAAACCCTTGATAGTAACACAGGGTTTAGGTGGTCGGTATTGATATTGTCAAGATACTCTGTTTCTACCAATATCTTTATAAGGATTTGACGAATTTTACTTATCGTTGACTCTGACCAAGTTGCAATATAATCGTCCTGCTCCTGCAATCTCATAAGAAAGATGTTCGCTTCCTTTTTGCCGAATGACATATCCTTTTGCCTGTATTTCTCGCCTACGACAGAAAGCATAAAGTCCCAAACGAGCTTACTTTGCTTCATCATTGCGTACAGGCATATTTGTTTTGCTATGTCGGTCGGTTGAGTCGCAAGTGCAGTAATAAGACTATCGTCATTCATTGCTTTTAATCTACGGATGCAACCTGTTGTAATCAGACGAATAGATTTTTCTGTTGGGAATTGAAATAAATTCTCATCATAAATCCGCTTGAATATTTCTTCTTCCGAAAGTTCTTCCATTAACAGCTTTGCCGTTGTCCTCATTTCAAAGAACAAAAACTGTTCGCGTGTTAGAGAGCCCGATCCTGCGTAAGGGCTTTTCCGTTTTATTTCTGTTATGCTATTTAATGTCATTGATTAGCTCCTGAATCTGCTTCAAACACTATTCCATTTTCTTTACAGAATGTTTCAAACTGTGCTTGCGCCAAATAGCTGGGCAAGAAATGCCCTTTTTCCCATCTATTTATTGTCGAAAAGGAAACTCCCATTTTTGCGGCAAATTTTTCTTGGCTTAATCCTAACTGCTTTCTTGCTTCTTTAATCTTTTCGCCGAAAGTCATAAGGAAACCTCCAATCAGAAATGGTATTGCAAATATTATAGCATATATGCTCATTTTTTACAAGTCATTGCAGGGCTACTTATACAATTTTCATTAAGCAAAAAAGACGACATAAAATGTCGTCTTTTTCTATGCCACTTCCCCTCCTTTGGGATATGTTACAGGTTCAAGACTTAATCTAATCTTTCCATTGTTTTCGATGTCAACCTTTACTGATGCGCCGCATTCCGAACAGACAATAAATACGCCTGAACACGAGCCTGTTACCTCTATTAACCTTTTCCCGCACGACGGGCATCTGCACATTATTTTCTTCATATTAAACCTCCATATCAAATTTGGCACAGTAAAATTTGCCAACTTTTTGGCATAGCAATTTTAGATGAAACTATCTATACGGTAAATTTTGCACATAAAATCGGCAAAAAACGATGAATAATACCCAATTTTTCGCATTATATACGCAAAAACCATACTATAAATTATAATTTTAACGGTTACTTACCGCATCGACGCAGTGATCGTCCACCTTTTTGGGCGTATCGCCGCTACCCCAACGATATGCTTTGATCTCGCGGATAAGATTGACGCAGCTGCTGAAAATATACAGCCGCTTGCCGTATGCGCCGCAAAGATACTCCTTGACCCTGTTAATTCCGCTGTATAAATCCTTGTTGACATTTGGGTTTACGTTGATACCGTGCTCACAAAAAAGCTCGGTTACGCTTTTTAAGGCGGCGAGCGTCTTTTGATTGGCGGCAGAGTCTATAAGTGCCTCGTATCTGCCAAAGGAATCAGTATGCCAATCGAGCCGAGTGCAAATTTCCTTAATTTTTTCGGCATGATAGCTTATATCCTTACCCGCCTCAAAGTGCTCGGCGACCGCAAAAATATTGCCCTCGCCGTCAACGGCAAACCACAGACAGCACAGCGGATTGTTGAGTCCCGGGTCAATGCTGAGTTTGTCCTGCCACTCGCGCGGCACATCAAACGGCTCGATGACATTTACGCTTTCGTCAAATTCGGGATACACGGGACCTGTATCCGCGGTAAAGTGTCCGTATCTGCGCTTGTCGAGCAGATCCTTACTCATCACGGCGGAGAGTCTCGCCACCTCGCCCTTGTCGAGATACGGATTGTCCGCCCACTCCATAAAGATGTGCCACACGTCGTCGCTGTTTCCGCTATTGAGGTAGATTCGGTCGTAAATAAACGTCAGTCCTTTAAGCGGCGTCATTGTACCAAAGACCTCGCCTTTTTTGTCGATGACGCGCATAAGACATTCGTCGTAAATATCTTCGGACGGCTCCTCGTCAAACCACACATAGTCAAGCGATGTACCCTGAAACTTTTCCCTGCCCATCTCACAGCTTTTAAATGTGATTCGGCTCAATCCGCCAAAGACGTTCTTTACCGAAATATAGTCGATAACACCGCCCTCGGGGTTAGACGACTTGCCGCTAACCATTACGACGTCTGCTATCCAGTCGGGATTGAGATACTGCAAAATCTTACGCTGAGCCACGTCGCGCTGAACATCACGACTGACACTCACCACCCACCCTTCGGTGTTTGGACGGTTTTGCCTATACGGGTGGTTGCCGCGTGCCATCCACACCGTTTCGACCGCGCCACACTCGGTCTTGCCGCTGCGGTTGCCGCCAAACACCCAGCGATTGCGTTTAAGACATCTATGAAACGCCATTTGCTTTTGGTGCACAACATCTTTGTTGTAATATTCGAGCTTGTTCTTTGAGCGGTAACTGCTTAAAGCCTTGTCCAGCCTTTTTATTCTTGCTATGATTTCTCTCTCTTCCATAATCGCCTTGTGCGTAAAAACGTCCTTTTTCTTATTTTTGTGTCAATCTTTTTTTGCGCGTTTGTGTAATAATTACAGTATGAAAATTTTACTTTTAATCGCACTGCTTGCTATGCCGAATAGTACATTTACATACGGCTATATGCATACAAATACCACGCTGTATACCGACCCCGGGTGCATCAATGCACTGACCTCGCTGCCCGCAACATACTTTGTAATTGTGCTCGAATCCGAGGGGGGCGTCCACAAAGTGAGCTACAAAGATGTTACCGGCTATGTGACCGACATAGATATCGTTGACTATGAGCCTGTCACCAAATACGCGTCGGCAAGGTTTAACGTCAACAACGACGGCTACCCCGTAAAGCTAAGATCCGGCCCTACCGACACGAGCAACGTCGTGATCGAAGTTCCGGCAGGCAAAAGCGGCTACTACTACGGCGACATTCAAGGCACGGCGCTCATCCCGCAGGTGGGTGGCAAATGGCACTATGTCTGCTACACCGACGGCTTGGATAGTTACTACGGCTATGTATATACGTCGCAGGTGACTGTGTCCGAAATCACGCCTAACATAATAGAAAAAGTCGAGCATAAAGACGAAGGCGAAGAATTGATTCCTTCGCCTCTATCCAATACCGACTTTTTACTAATTGCTTGTTTGTGCGTGCCCTCCGTCCTTATTATGTACCTAATATTCAGGGACAAGGAAAAAAAGCCGCGCTATAAAGAATAGCTCTTAAGCTGCCTCAATGGTCCGAGCGAGCTTTTTATACATCCTTGCGATAAGCACAATATCATTGTAGTCGTCAAAAAACTTGCCCTCGGTGTAGCCGTAAGAAGAAAGTACTCTTGTAAGTTTTTGAATAGTCCGCTGATACAGTCTGTAAACGTGACCCTTACTCAGCCCCAACCCCTCGGCTATTTCGCTAAACGACGCTCCATGCGACGAACGTGCTATAATATAGTATTCGCGCGGAGAAAGCGTCTCCTTCATTTTATCGTGCAGCACCCTCAAATTGATGATGCGCACCTTTTTGTCGTTGAGCTTTATAATGCTGTCAAATAGCTCCATTGTAGGTACGGTAAGTAGCGCCGACATTCCTTCCACTTCCCTATCAATAGAATATGTCAATGCGTCGAGCCTATTATTAAGCGCGAAAATAACTTTAATCCAATTTTTCATACAACTCCTCCAACATTGATTTTTACACGCTTAATATATCACATTAATGTTGACATCATAGTGTCCACTTTACGATTTCGTTCGCGCTATTTACAAATTTTTTTATCTTTTAGTACGTTGCTTTCATAGCAGTATTTTAAACTATCCTTATTCTTTTTAACCTTGATAGCATCGGTCACCAGCTTGTCGATAAGCTCTGTGAATGTGACGCCGCTGTATGCAAATAGATACTCGCTGAGCGAGCCGGGGATCGTATTTATTTCGTTTACATAAATATTATCGCCGTCCACCAAAAAGTCAACCCGCGCAATGCCGCTGCACCCCACCGCCTTAAACACCGAAGCTGCAAGGTCGCGTATCTTCATTCTCACATCGTCCGGAAGATCGGCGGGCATTTTCCTCACTTCTGTCTTTATAGAGCGGCAATACTTGTCGTCGAAGCTCAAGAATTCTTTAAACCCGACGGGTTGCTCGACCTCGCTACACGAAATTATATCGTCATAGCCAAGCACGGCGCAGTTGACCTCTGTAAAGTTCGATAGTGCCTTTTCGACCACCACTCTTTGGTCCCACATAAACGCGCCGTCAAGCAAAATGAACAGCCGGCGATAGTCCTCGGCTATGCCTATGCCTATACTGCTGCCGAGGTTACACGGCTTGACGATAAGCGGAAAACCGAGCTCATTCGCTTTAGCACTTATGTCAAAGTCGACATTTGCGTATTCGTAGCGACTAATGCCAAAGTACGGCAGTATGGGCAGACCGCAATCTTTCATCACCTGCTTAAACAGCATTTTGTCCATGCCGATTGCCGAGGCACGCACTCCGCTCCCCACATAAGGAATATCCGCAAGCTCAAGTAGTCCGCTTAAGCTTCCGTCCTCGCCTCCATGCCCGTGGCAGGCATTGATAACACAGTCGGGCCTAATAAACTTGTTGCCAACCGTCATGCCGCCGCTACCGGGGATAAAGTTGACACGCTTACCTTTGACCTCACCTCTAAAAGTTTCCACCTTGTCAAAGTGCTTACCGCTAATCATTTCGCCACTACGAGTGATGTAAACGGGGATAACCTCGTGTCTCACGCTCGCGGCATTGACCGCCATAACGCCCGTTATAATGCTGATGTCGTGTTCGGACGACTTTCCGCCGAAGATTACTGCAAGTTTCATATTAGCTCCTTATTACAAATATTGATTGTTTCGCTCAAACTGTCTATTATTTCGCTTAACAAATTTTCGTCCTCGCACTCCGCCATAAGCCTAATCTTAGGCTCTGTGCCGCTCATTCGTACCACCAATCTGCCTATGCCGAGCAGTCTTTTTTCGCACTCCTCTTTTGCCCTAACAAACTTTTCGCAGTATAAAACTTTGGGAGAGGCTTCTACCGACGCCGCCTTTTGCGGAACAAGCTTGAGACGAACAAAATCGTCCATTTTGCTAAGCATCAGCGAAGCAAAGAGTGCGTCGCCCGACACCGACGGCGAAATTATGTAATGACCGCTTTGCTCACCGCCAAGCGTAAAGCGATGACGGCGCATCGCCTCGCTTATGTTTTTGTCGCCGACAGCCGTCCTGATAAACTCGATCCCCTTGCGTTTAAGTTCGTTTTCAAGCGCGATGTTGTTCATAATAGTGCCTGCAACTCCGTGTGGCGAAAGCAAAAGACTAAGGTTATAGAGAACCGAATCACCGTCCAAAATCCCATCGCATGTGACCGCAAGCCTATCCGCATCTCCATCAAACGCAAATCCAAGCCCGGTTGTTTTACTCTCTATATGCTCGGGATAAAGCGCCCCGACTCCGCAGTTTATTCTATCGCCGTCCCTTTCCGCTGCATATAACTTTACATTAGCGCCGCACCGAGTAAAAACCTCCTCGGCAACGCTTATCGCTGCGCCGTAAGCGCAATCGAGAGCGATTTCCTTGCCCGAGAGGTCGCCCGCCATTCCGATAAGCCAAGATATGTATTCGTCACGCCCCTCTTTGTACGATATGATTTTGCCTCCGCCCACGCGAGCAGGCGGCTTATCTATGTACTCCTCGATACTGCTTTCAAAAAACGCAGTCAGTTTATATCCTTTGGATGAAAAAAATTTGAGGCCGTTATACTCTGGCGGGTTGTGAGATGCGCTCACCATTATGCCGCCGGCATTATGCTTCGCCGCCAAAAAGGATATGGCAGGCGTCGGAACAGTGCCCACGATTTTGACATTGCAACCACCCTGCATAAGCCCGGCCGAAAGCGCTGCGACAAGTGCATCGCCGGAACTCCTCGTATCCATGCCCACAAAACAGTCGCTAAAAAACTGCGACGCTGCAAGCCCAGCTCTGTACGCGAGCTGATCGGTTAAATTTTCGCCGTAAACTCCCCTTATTCCATCCGTTCCGAAATACTTCATAAAAGCTCCGATATGTAATTATTTTGTTCTCTCAACATATACTATGAGGAAAAGGGAGATATTGTGAATGAACGATTTGATAGACAATATTTTTAATTTTTTGGCGGCGTCGGGCATCGATCCACGACTTATAATAGTTATTATTGCTGTCTTGCCAATCGCCGAAGCACGCCTTGCCATTCCCGTTGCGCTCAAATGCGGATTGTCACCGATAGAGGCGCTTTGTTACGGCTTTATAGGCTCGTCGCTTGCCGTGCCGCTACTGCTTGTCGTACTTTTCCCGCTCATAAAATGGCTTGCCTCCACCAAGCTGCTTAGTAAAATCGGGCAATCGCTATTAACTCGCGTGGACGATAAAGCGTCAAGGATAAGTAAAAACTCCGAGCTTAAACGAGCGCTTGGCACGATGGCGTTTGTTGCCGTACCTCTCCCGCTTACCGGAGTGTGGACGGGGAGCGCGGTCGCAAGCGTACTCGGCATAAAGTATGTAAAGGCGCTACTTGCGGTCATAGGCGGCAACTTAATCGCGTCACTTATAATACTAATCATAACACTCGCGCTAAGCGAATATATTAATATCATAATGGCGGCGTTCACGCTCATTGCGTTTGTTGCCGCCTTGTCTATGCTGATTAAAACTTTAAGACCAAAAAAGTCGGCATAAAGGAGACTTAATATGTGCGGAATTGTCGGTTACTACGGTAACGAAGATGCCTCGCCTTTACTCATTAACGGACTATCACGCCTCGAATACAGAGGCTATGACTCGGCAGGCATTGCAGTTTTACATAACGGAAAAATAGACGTCCAAAAAGCCGAAGGACGTCTAAGCAATCTTATAGGACTAACTACTGATATGCACGGGTCTATTGGTATCGGGCATACTCGCTGGGCGACTCACGGCGCGCCCGAAGTGCGCAATGCTCACCCTCATATATCCAAAAGCGGCAGATTTGCACTTGTACATAACGGCATTATCGAAAATTACAAAGAGCTTAAATCATTTTTGGAGGCGCGTGGCTTTACATTTGTATCGGACACGGACAGCGAAGTTATCGCCCACCTTATCGACTTTTATTATACAGGCGACGTTATAACCGCACTTATCAAGGCGGCTAATAGGCTTAGCGGTTCGTATGCACTCGGAATAATTTGTAATAACGACAACCGACTTTTTGCCATAAAAAAAGACAGCCCGTTAGTAGTCGGACTGTGCGGCAAAGATACTTTTATAGCCTCGGATATGCAGGCGCTCTTAGATAAAACGCGCGACTTTTATATTTTGGACAACGGCGAAATCGCTGTTATCGGCGACACGGTAGATATTTTAAATCTAAGCGGAGAGCATATACAAAAGCAAATTTATCACGCCACTTGGGACAAAACGGAGGCTGACAAAAACGGTTATCCTCACTTTATGCTCAAAGAAATATACGAACAGCCCGAAGCGCTCGAGAGGACACTAAAGGCACACCTTTATGCGCCCCTGCCCTTTTTGTACGACATAAACAGCATACATATTATAGGCTGCGGCTCGGCATATCACGCCGCGCTTATGGGCAAATACATCATAGAGGCGCTTACGGGAATACGCGTCAACGCCGACATTGCAAGCGAATTTCGCTATCGCAACCCAATAATCAAGCCGGACGACCTGCTGCTTGCAATCAGTCAAAGCGGCGAAACGGCTGACACCATAGGGGCACTCGAAATAGGCGCAAATAAATGCAAGTCGGCTTGCATTGTCAACGTGCCCGAAAGCACGCTTACGCACAAATCGACCCCAATGTATACATTTGCAGGTCCCGAAGTGGCGGTTGCAACGACAAAAGGGTTCACCACACAGCTACTTAACTTATACATAATAGCCGCCAAGCTACTTAAAAAACGCGGCGACGACAGAGTGCAATCACTCATTGAGGAAATCGAGGCGCTCCCCACTCTTGTGCAGCAAACGCTTACACTCGAACCTCAACTAAAAGAGCTGGGCAAAAGAATCGCGCCACACAGCTATGCCTTTTTTATAGGCAGAGGCGCAGACTATGCCGCGGCTAAGGAAAGTGCGCTCAAACTCAAAGAAATTTCGTACATTCATGCCGACTGTTATCCGGCGGGCGAATTAAAGCACGGCACTATCTCGCTTATAGAAGAAGGCTCTGTCGTTGTGGCAATTGCTACTGACAAAGCTTTGCTCGACAAGACAATATCCAATATTATAGAGGTCAAGGCGCGCGGCGCGTTCGTTATAGGCATATCTTGCTTTGACTTAAGTAAAGTATGCGACGTTACTGTCACCGTTCCTGCCACTCAATTCGTGTCACCGCTGCTTGCGTCGGTTGCATGCCAAATGCTCGCCTATCACACCGCCGCGGCAAAAGGCTGCGACATAGACAAACCACGCAACCTCGCCAAGTCGGTCACAGTCGAATAAAAAAGCCCAAAGAACTATACCTCAAATGCAAAAGCTCTCGAAAATTTCCGAGAGCTTTTTACTAACATTAGTTAACCGAAAATTAACCAACCCTTTTTACAATATAAAATATATCCATCTCGTCATCATATAGCCCAACCACTTTTTTGTTATTGAAATCTTCAAAAGTAAATTTAGAAGTCAAAAAGCTTGAAAAGTAAGGATTAGTATCTACTTTTTTTGGAAAGCCTTCATCATTAACTGTCACCGTATAATAAATTGAACTTTTATAGACAAATGAACTGGAAGGCTTATCTAAAACTACTTCATAGGAAGTAAATCTCTGATAGTTTTTCAATAAATATCTCATTTTCCTATAATAGTATAAGGATAAAAACAAGAAAGCCAACCCCAATGAGCCTATTAAACATAACCAAGCTACTATGCCTATTACAAATAATCCTAAATCAAAATTAATAATAATCAAAATAATGGGAATGGAAAAAGCAAAACACGCTATTACTAACCACAATATCCAAGAAGACTTTATTTCGTGTTTTCGCCATTGATATTCTACGCTATTTTTTATTTCATCTATTGTGAAATCATTTTTCATATCGTATTCCTCTACAATCATTATAGCATATGAAGAGCGAAAATGCAAGCGATTGCAATTTTTTTATCTCACTAAGCTACAAATAGCAAATTCCTCCGTTAGCAAATAGAAAAAGGCGTGACATTTTGCCACGCCTGATATTTGTTTTATACAAGCCTATTACAATTTTTGCTCTCTCAATTTTTTTGCTGTCTCTTCCCTTTCGCGGCTGATGTCCGACCACTTAGGCATTTTTGCAAGCGACTCTGTTAGCTCGCTAAGCGCAGTCGGTATTTCGATCTTTTGCGGACAAACCTTTGCGCACTTACCGCATTTAATGCAAGCAGACGGCAACTTTTCCTTAGGCACATTGTCCAGTCTCATAGACGTATTGACCGACGGCGAAAACTTGATATCGTTATAAAAGGACAACAGCATGGGGATATCCAGTCCTATCGGGCAGCCGTCGCAGCAATATTTGCAAGCGGTACACGGCACCGAAGTGTTCATTCTGTCAATCGCGCGCTTAACAATCACATTTTCCGATTTAAGCAGCGGCTTGCGAGCCTCGAACGTCCTGATATTATCCTGTACCTGAGCCATATTGGACATGCCGCTGAGCACCGTCGTAACGTTGTTAAGACCTTGCAGCCACCTCAGCGCCCAGGAAGCAATGCTCATATCAGGATGAATGGCGTGCATTTCGGCCTCCGACTGCTCGTCGAGCTTTGCAAGTCTGCCCCCTCTAACCGGCTCCATTACCCAAACGGGAATTTTGCGCGAAGTGAGCAAGTCGTACTTGGCTTTGGCATCCTGCAACGTCCAATCTAAGTAGTTAAGCTGAATCTGGCAAAACTCCATATTCTCGCCGCAGTAGTCCAAAAACCTCTCGATTACTTCCAATCCGCCATGCGTCGAAAATCCGAGATGGCGAATACGACCATTCTTTTTCTGCTCCAAGAAGTAATCTATAATCCCCCACTTCTCGTCGAGATACACGTCGATCGAACTCTCGTAAACATTATGTAAAAGGTAAAAATCGAAGTATTCGACGCCGCACTTAGCAAGCTGCTCCTCAAAAATCTCCTTGGGATTGTAGCTCGAGCTTATCTGATGTCCAGGGAATTTAGTCGCGAGGTAGTAGCTCTCGCGCGGGTAGCGGCCGAGCGCCTTGCCCATCACCACTTCGGACAGTCCGCCGTGATACGGATATGCAGTATCAAAGTAATTGACACCATTCTTGATTGCATAGTCAACCATATCAAATGTTTGTTTTTCGTCTATCTTGCCCTCACCGTCAACGGGCAACCTCATTGCGCCAAACGCAAGCGCGGACAACTTTTTGTCCTTAAATCGATTATAATACATAATAATATACCTCCTTAGTTCTATTTCTTATGACTTTGTTTCCATTCCTTGATTGATTCGAGCCGAGCTTTAAACCGCCCTTCCACACCCTCCTCGGTAGGGCGATAATATTCTTTGCCAATCAGCGAGTCGGGCAAGCATTGCATGGTCGTGAGTTTATCCTCGGTATCGTGAGCGTATTCGTAACCCTTGCCGTAATTAAGCTCCTTCATAAGCCGAGTGGGCGCATTGCGAATAACAAGCGGAACAGGCTCGGCAAGCATATTGATCGCGTCACTTTTTGCGTAGTTGTACGCCACTTCCATCGCATTGGACTTGGGCGCGAGCGACATATAGATTACAGCCTGCGTAAGATGAACACTACATTCGGGCATACCTATAAAGTGACAAGCCTGATATGCGGCTACCGCAATCTCCAGCGCTCTCGGGTCGGCAAGTCCGACATCCTCGCTCGCAAATCTCGTTACACGCCGAGCAATATATATAGGGTCCTCGCCCGCCTCGAGCATTCGTGCCAGCCAATACACCGCCGCGTCGGGATCGGAGTTGCGCATAGATTTATGCAAAGCCGAAATAAGGT
>JAFLVB010000032.1 GCA_022508465.1 Clostridiales bacterium | reverse complement strand
AGTATCTCGTAATAACTCCGTTGATAGCCACCGAAATTACACCTGTCTCCTCCGAAACGATTATCGCCATAACGTTGTTAGTCTCGGATATGCCGATAGCCGCCCTGTGACGAGTGCCGAGCTCCTTGTCCACCTCGAGGCTTTGAGTGAGCGGCAAAAAGCAACCTGCCGCAACCACGGTGTTGCCTCTTACGAACGCCGCGCCGTCATGAAGCGGTGCTTTGGTGTTAAAGATACACTCAAGTAGCTGATAGGACAGCTTGGAGTCGAGTTCTGTTCCGCTTTTGATAACATTGGACGGAATACTCGTCGGCGCAATGACAATGAGCGCACCGACATTCTTTTTCGCCATGTTGAGTACTGCCTTGACGATCTCATTTATTGCCTCGTGCAGTTCGTCCTCTGTGCAACCGTAGTCTGTCTGGAAAAATTCCTTTTCGTCACGCGGCGAAGAGATCTCCCACAGTTTACGCTTAATGTCCTGCGGAAAGAGGACAACAACCGCTAAGACGGCAAGCACCAAAACGGTGGACGCAAGCGCCCCCATCATTCTAAGTCCATCCGCCCTATTCAGATTGCTACCGAGTACAGCCGCCACAATAAGGAAAAGCACAATGTACTTTATAAGTCTCGTGCAGTTTTTGCGTTTGAGAAAACTGAACATGACATACAGCAGGACGGTTACGAACAAGATGTCCAAAATCGACCAAATGATATTGATTCCGCTGAACCTCTCTGCAATCTTTTGCAGCATGTTCAACTCTTGAGCTTCAGCCGCTTCGGCTGCGGCTACGGTTAATACAGAAAACATACCTCACCTATCCAAAAATTATTTAAACGTCAAACGGATTGACGTCGTTGTCGTTTGTTTTTTCGTTATGCTTTATATCTACTACGATCTCGTTTTCCTTAAAGTCCTCAAACTCCTTGCCAAACACAGCTATCTTCACCTTTGGCGCTGTGGGCAGCGGATATTTCTTTTCAAAGGATTGAAGCACCAAGATCATAATGAGTATCAAAATTACGATTATGCCGAGGCAAATTACATACGCTATCCAACCCTTAGTAAAGATTTTGTATGATGTTGCCGCCCCGAGACATACGTCCTTAAGCTCGGCTTTTGATGTAAGATTGATTACAAACTGTCCCGCATTAGATAACTTATCCGCATAGGCTATGTGATTTTTCACAAGAGCTTCGTAAGTGTCCTTGCTCGTGTTTGTAACATAGACGCTGCTTCTTTCGCTGTCACCAAGCCCGTTAAACTCGCCGCCTATAAGCTCGAGACACGACTTGCCTGCACTTAGAAACGTGGAAATGTCGCCACGCATAGCATAGTGCGAATACGGAAGATCGTCCACCGTCGAGTAATCGAGCAGCACTCTGCCAACTGTTGGGAACTCCTTATAACCGGCACGCGATGCAACGGTCTTTATAAAGTCGCCGTGTGCTGTCCTAACCTCGTCGGTATAATAATATGTGTAACCGCAGCCGAGACGTTCGAGATTGATGACAAGAATCACATCGCCATCCAAATACTTATCTTTATATGCCTCGCTGCCGAAGTTGCCCTCATCCGTTCCCGAAAAGAGCGCAAATTTATAGTTGTATTCGGGATTTTCGAGCGACGCAAGATATTTAGCAAGCTCTATGGTGAGTGCGGTGGTTGCCGCGGTGCCAAGTGCGCCTTCTGCTTTAACACCTTTACCAAAGTCGTTATCGCTATAATGATTGGCAAAGTTGGTGGTAATTAAAATTGTTTTTTTGTTAGAATCAAAATTTTTTACCGACGCTACAATATTATCCGACTCGAGCTCCTTTGTCACATAAGCAAGTCCTTGCGGTAAAGTAACAGTTTTTTTAAAATGCTGAATATCGACATTTAGGTTTTCGCTCTCGCTAAGATAGGACGCAAGTTTTTCTGCGGCGAGACCAATCGCATCTGTAAACGAAGTTCTGTCTTTGAGACCATCGCAAATCTCCTTTATAAGATTGTCGATTGCCTCTGATGCGATATAGTTTTTAACTTCCTCTGCCTTTACCGTATTGACGGTCACAATTGGCGCTAAGATGAGGCAAACGGCTATGATAAAAGCAAAAATCTTTTTCATAATAGCACCTCCACAAGTAGTCCCATTCCGGTCAATAGCAATGCTATAAACAGATACAATCTGCCAAAGTACAATACTATCGCCTTCCAGTTGTAATTTTTTATATAGTTTTTGCAGATAAACGCCAAAAACCATATAAAGAAACAAGCAGTCGAAACGAGAGGAACGATAATGCTACCCCAAATGCTTGCAATGGGCTTTACATAATACCAAATGTTAAACAGCCCCGTAACAATATTTGCGCCGATATAAAAGAACGGCAGGGCATAAAATATTTCGTTTACAGGCAAAAACGGCGTATGTTTTAAAATGGACATAAACGCTTTTACTACCACAATGTAGATAGCAAACGGCACTACGCCAGCAATGAAAAATGCCGTAAATTCGTTATTTAAAACGGAGAGCATTGGTACCGACGATGCATAAGCCGACATATAGACAGCTACCGACGTGCGTGCGGAATACCAACCTGCCAAACAAAAGGACAGGTACAATAAAAAATTAACCACTCCGCTTTTTATTTTTCTTTCCTTGATTATGTTCATTACTTTCCTTCATTTACAATATGCATGGCAAAGGTCGTGATGGCGAGCTTGTCGCCTATAAGTCCCGACTTGTAATCGGCGTCCACCTTGTGCAGCTCGTCGCAAATGCGTTTGAGACGCTTAGGGCTATACTCCTTTGCCTGCGCTTTAAGTTTTTTGAGAGGATAGTCGCCCACCCCCAAAAACCTCTTGACATCGTCGTCACTTGGCGTGACTGCCACATACAGCAGTTTGCGGAAATGCGAATATATCATTCCGAATACTCCCGCAGCTCCGCCATCGCCTAACATATCGTTAAGTATTGTCATCGCCTTTTCGCCGTTATGCGACGCTATGCAGTCGCCGAGCTCATACACCTTGTACTCGGCATCGGCATTTACCAGCCTCTTGACATCATCCTCGTCTATCACTCCGCCGCTTTTGTACGAGATGAGCTTTTTTAGCTCAACTGCTATCCTCGTCATAAAACGGTTACAGCTATCGATAAGCAGCCTTGCCGCCGAGCTTGTTATGCTTACCCCTCCGCTTGCGCATTCCCTCGCAATGTACGCCGTGAGCACGCTCGCGTCTTGGCGAGAGCAATCTACGACCGTAAGCTTATCCGATATGCCGCTGAGGTTTTTGGTGGGGACCGGACTGACAATGACAATCACAGACTCTGGCGAGGGCGAGCTTAAATATGTTTTAAGGTCGCTGACGTCTTTCTCGAAGTTTTCGACTACTATAAGCCTTATCGGGCTCATCATGGGGAACACCAACGCGGCGTTCACTATGTCGGCGGCAGTCGGAGCAGTTAGACGAATTAAATTCATTTCGGGCAACTGACACATACCCTCAAAGACTTTTATCGCACTTGATATGACAAACTGGTCGTCACCGCTCAGCAAATAGCAGGGTTCTGTTTTTTGTGCCACACGCTTTTTGAGTTCGATAAACTTCATGGAATATATTGTAATACAAAAAGGCAATTTTTGCAAGCGTTTTTGTGAATACTTTTAATAATTGCCTCTTTTTTATGTATTATTAGTCATTTTAAATGATTCCCCCACCACCTCTCCGCAAAGCGAGAACGAGTATCGCGTTGGAGGGTAAACATTATTATCGTTTTAAATTTTCTTTTATAATCTTATAAACATGCTCTACATCAGGGATATTTATAATATGATAATTGATTGATAACCCCTTTTTAACATACAATTTTATACTACCCCAACCTTTTTTAAAAATAGATCTCTTTAGTTTAATATTTTTTATATTGTCATAAGTGGTTTCAAAATATATCCCTTTAAAAACTTTTATGCGTTTATCAGTCACAGTATAATTGATACTAATTTTATTTTTAAGCATTACTATACCCGCAATAATTAACGTCATAACAGCAATAATGCCTGCTAAAAACAAAAAATTCCAATTTGTAAGATTTAAGATAGGGAATAAACAACTTAATAACATGAATATTACTATTGGTATTAAAACAAATTTCAAGCGATAGAAAAATATCCAAGCATCACTTGCAATATAATGTTGCCATTGCAATTCACCTTGCTCTCGCTTCCATTGAATGTAATTAAAAGAGTTACTTACATCATACTCCGACTCATCAAGACCATCAATACTTAAAATTACTATATCTTTCCAAATTTCGGAAAGAGTTTTTTCTTCAAAGACTTTGGCATTTATCATTTCTTCAAAATCATCAAAATGACTTTGCGATTTATCTGATCTGTTTATCGAATAGGACAAATATGTTCCAATACATTCAATCGAAATAAAAAATTCTTCGTCAAAATAACGGAATACAAAGTCTCCGATTCCATTACTTCGCATAATTTCGCAATACTCTTTAAATTCCAATTATTGCTCCTTTGTGCTAATTCAAATATTTTACAACTGCCCCTACACCCTTTTGTGCCGCTAAAACTTTAAACTTTTCGTATTCGGTAATATCGCCACCGTCGCTTACAACTCGCACTATCGCAAACTTGACCGATGCCTTTGTGCAAATTTGCGCAATAGCCCCCGACTCCATATCAAATCCTATTGCGTTAAAATGTTCGGCTAAAAACTTAGCTAAGCTTTCGTCATTGATAAACTTATCGCCAGATGCAATCACTCCTCTAACCTCGCCGCCGATAAGCTCACTCATTTGCGGAGTGCATTTTATATACGGGCTGTCAAAACCGTCGAGTTGACCGAGCTCGTCACCGACTGCCGTCGTATCGAAATCATACTGAACAACGCTGTCGGCAACTATTACTGTGCCCGTCTTTATGTTTCCACCGCACACTCCGAGGTTTATGACCTCGGTTACGTTAAAGCTGCTAATAAGCAGTGCCGTGACGGCGGCGGCATTCGCCTTACCTACTCCGCTAAGCACGACTACCACCTCTTTGCCGCTTATCATACCTGAGGTAAAATTGTAACCTATTACATTTACCTTTTTTATATCTTGCATTAAGGCGATAAGCCCTTCCGCCTCTATATCCATTGCACAAATTACACCAAGCATAACTGCCTCCTATTTTAAAACAAATTTCATATGGACGGGGTTGTGATCCGAATAAGCGAACTCCGTGTTCTGATTTTCGACCGAAACGACTTCTATATTGTCGCTTACGATAAACCCGTCCACTATCACAGTAAAATTGACATCCTTTTTGTACGACATATCGCTGCTGCGACACGTCGGTACGTCCTTGTTGTCGGCAACCGCAACCCTAAAACCTGTCGACAACTCTTCCGATGATAAAACCGACACCCAATCGGGCACAAGCTGCTCTGTCTTAAAGCTGCCTATCGAGTCGCAAATATCATAGTTAAAGTCGCCGCCGGCAATCACATAATTGCCCTTTGCCTCCTCTTTCTTGAAAAAGTCATTGAGTACGGATAATTGCTGCGCTTTTATCTCGTTGTCATATGCCGACAAATGTACGTTGATAAGCACAAGCTGTTTATCCCCCGCCTTTACCCTGCTTACCGAAAAGCAACGGTCGAGGTCGAAGTATTTGCTTACACCGCTTGATACGGGCAGCGAATATCTTACCGCCTGCTCTATACTGAACCTTGACAATGTAAGTAGTCCCGAATCGTTTTTGCCATGTGGATCATTAAGCGGATAATACAGAAATGCCGAATGGAAGTCTTTTGCATACACACTCGAATAGCCTTCCATATGACTTTTTATTAAGTCAAGCTGGTTGATGTGATAGCTGCGATTACCGTCCTCATCCACTTCCTGCGCAAAGACAAAGTCGTAATTGAGGTTGTTTATAAGTGACACTATGCCGTTGGTGTTATGGCGCACGTCGTCCTTGCTTATGCCCTTGCCGTACTTACCGCGCACTTTTTTGCCGCTCGTCATAACGCCCTTATCCATAAAAAACGAATAGTTTGGGCCATACGCACCAAAGCCTATATTGTATGTAAGGATCTCATACTCCTCGCCTAATATGATCTCGGTCGGTTGATTTTTTACATTATTAGTAGCAAGCGGCAGATTGTCGCTGATGCGCGTATAACTTGCGGCTACATAAATCATATAACAGGCAGCCACCAATATCAAAGCCGCAAACATCAGCGCTATTGCAATCGCTATTTTTTTGATATGTTTTGTCATTTGCACTCCAAAGAACTATAATTTTGCTTATTTATGTCACGCATAATAAGATATTATTAGAGACAGTTTATGATGTCCGTCGCCGTTACGGCGTTTTCGCCCTTAAGTTTAGCTGCCTTTTCGCCACATCTACCAAAGTAGTGACAGGCAAGCGCAGTCGCTTCAAGCGGCGTAGTTCTGCACGAATATGCGGCTATTATCCCCGCAAGCGTGTCGCCACTGCCTCCTTTTGCCATTGCCGCACAGCCCGATGTGACATTGTATGTCGTCACACCGTCTGTCACAACTGTGTATGCGCTTTTGCACGCAATCACCGCATCTATTTTTAGTGCGCAATCGGCTACGTTTTCTATCCCGAGTGCCTTGCTTAATCTATTAAACTCGCCTATATGCGGGGTCAAAATAAGACTACATTTGCGTTTGATTTCTAATAGCTTAGGATCAGCCGACAGAGCATTTATCGCGTCGGCGTCGCATACAAGAGTCCCACCAAAATCAGTAAACAAAAACTCAAGTATTTGGGACAAAGAGCTGTAATTTCCTACCCCCATTCCTATAACTACGGTGTCCGCTTTGGCTATAATATCGCTTAATGCTCCTTTATCAAATGTCATCTCGCCTGCATTATCCATTATGCCTTTAAGCATAACTTCCTTTACTCGCTGTCTGTACGCATCGAGCAGCGATGTCGGCACGCACAGCGTTGTAAGCCCGGCCCCGGACCTTACGGCAGCCTCGGCACAGATAAACGGAGCGCCCACCATAAGCGAGCTGCCGCCGATAACGTACACTCTACCATAGTCGCCCTTGTGAGTAAAACGCTCACGCGGCAAAAGAGTTAGGTCGCCGTCTGTAATTTCCTTACCCGGCATTACAGGTGTAAAGCTGCTCGGCTCAAGCGACGCAACTGCAAATGCGTAGTCCTTTTCGTGAGAAATGCTGATATGCACATCTTTCGGAAACAGCTCTTTTGCCTTGCCATGTAAAACAACGGTTGGCGCGCCCAAGTCGGTATGCGCTATCTCAATATCGGTTAGATTAAACCCTCTAAGCCCCTTGCCTGACAGCTTAGAGACAGCCTCTTTTGCGGCAAACATCCCCGCAAAGGTCTCTATACTGTTATGCTTTTTTTGGGCATAGCTGATTTCGTTTTGAGTAAATACACGGTGGGCAAAGCGTTCGCTTTTAATCGCCTCGGCTATGCGGCGAATATCTACAATGTCCGCCCCTATCATAGTTTGACCGCATCAATTATAGCCGCTTCGACAGCCGCCACGCAAGCGACTTGTAGCCTGATAAAGTCGACATCTTTACTTCCTACCGACGCGCAAAACATCGTATCGCCGTCGAGGTCGGTATGCACAGGGAAAATAGTCTTGGCTAACCCGTTGTGCGCAATAGAAGCGAGCTTATTTGCCTGCACCTTGCTAAGTTTTGCGTCTGTAATGATACAGCCTATGGTAGTATTTGCACCATTGCCGCTAAGGTCGGCAGTACTCAAAACCGCCAATGTGTCAATAAACTCGCTACCCAGCTTAGCGCCTGCAACAATTTTACCGTCCTTGCGCACATCGCCGAAGGCATTGACGACTACAACCGCTATTACCTCTGCGCCGCCAATCTCTACTCTGCCAATGCCAAGCCCCGACTGCGAGCAGTTTTGAGGCCCCAATATCTTACCGACCGTAGCGCCCTTGCCTGCACCCACCTTGCCGCTTTGCACCTCGTTAGTCGCAGTTTTTACGGCATTATATCCCATTTCCTCGGACGGATAGTGATACTCTTTATGATTAAGGTCGTAAATTACCGCCGCCGGCACTATGGGCACAATCTTGTCCATAACTTTTACGCCCTTGCCTTCCTCTTTAAGCGCACGCATAACGCCGCACGAGCTTATTAGGCCATACGCCGATCCGCCGCAAAGCGCAACCGCGTCCACGTGCTCGTTAGCCTTTTCGCTACCAAGAAGTGCAGTTTCCTTTGTACCAGGCGCACCGCCTCGCACGTCGCAACCGCAAACACAGCCGTTATCAAAAACAATGGCTGTCACACCCGTATAGTCGTCGTTTACATTACCCATCCTTACGCCGTCAGGCAATTTTATTTTCATAGCTCACTCCTACTAATACAATCGTTTATATCGTCCCAGTCGTACCCGCGATAGACAAGGTAGTTTATCAGCTTTTGCCGCTCTACCTGCTTGTGAGTACGAACATACTTTTCTATACATTTCATGCACGAGTCACTATCATCGACCTCGTCAAGCGCCTCGGAAATTATTTTTGCGTCAACGCCTGCCTTTTTGAGTTCAAACTCTATGCGTTTACTTCCGCGTTCCTTTGCATATGTCGCTATATAAGACCGTGCAAACTGAGCGTCCCCGAGATAGCCGTACTCTTTAAGTTTGGCTATCGCCGCGTCTGCCGCATCGGCAGTAAAACCGTTACGGACAAGATAGTCCCTCATCTGCCTCTCGCTTACCACCTTTTTGACGGCGTACATAAGTCCGCGATTGAAGGCGGCGGTGTTGCCCTCCTCCTCGTCAATGGCGGCAATGTCGCTCTCGGATAGCGACCTACCCACCTTTAGTCCGAACTTGACGGCGGTAGTGTATTCAACGCCGAAAGCAAATTCTCCGTCCAAAAAGATATTCAGTCTGTCCCCCTTTTTCTGGGAGGTGATTTCCGTTATTTCGCTCATTGTAATAGTTTACCACATGAATAAAATTTTTGCAAATGCAAATACTCAGTTTATAAAAATAAACGGAGGTCAACAAAAATGACAAGTAAAAATTTGCAGGAAATTTCCGAACTTCTCGACAGCGAAAACCTTGCTTATCGCAAGTGCTGCAACTATGTTTCGGAATGTCAAGACCCAACGCTTAAGGAAAAGCTGGGAACATACGCCAACAATCACAGAGTAAGATTCGAGGCGCTATTGAGTTATCTCAATTCTAACGCATAAAGGAGGGAATTATTATGCCAACTAAGACAAAGCAAAGTACAACTCAAAAGAACACAACTTCGATCACCAATCCGAGAACAAGAAGCAACACAGGCTCGTCGTCGAGACCTAAGACTACCAGAAATTGTAATTGTTCCACAGAGTTTGCTCAAGATGAATGCAAGCTCAGCGACAAGGAAATTATTTCCGACGTGCTCGGCTCGCATAAGGCTCTCATAAAGCTCTACGGCACAGCTCTTTGCGAGACTTCGTGTCCCAAGCTCAGAAACCTTATCGACAATCAGCTCAGCGAATGTGCAGAGGACCAATTCGATGCGTTCCTTTATATGCACGAGCGCGGATTGTATCCGACCGACGCAGCGCCCATGCCCAAGATCAATCAAGCAAAAAAGAAGTATTGCGCTTGCGAACAGTTTATGAAGCAGTAATTTTTAATCAATTAATGAGCCGCCTTATTATAAGGCGGTTATTTTATTCTTTTGTCAATTGCTTTATCGCCAATGAAATAGACATTAAGATAATTATTATTACCGGAGGTATTAATAGGAAAATACGTTCCAAATATTTAATAATAATTAAAAACGTAAGTGCTAATAAACAAAATGCTAAATTTAGTATCAACATAGCTATGCATTTATGTTTATTATAGTTTCCACCTTGCGAATAAGCTCTCAATGCTAAAAACAATAATACACCGTTGATAACCAACAAGCTAAAACCGAAATAAAAAGAAGTTGCGTTAGATGTGCATGAATCGCCATAAAACACAGCCGACACGTTGACTCCCGCTATGAAGCCCAAAATAAAAATACCTACAAATGAATATATTGCTTGCAAAACAATTGCCAATGCATAAAGAGTATTTTTCATTTAGACCTCCTATGTTGAAATATGGCGCTCGCAAACCCTTGAAATAAGTTTGTTCACTTGTATTATAACACAGTTTTTGCAAAAATGTCAATATTATTTAACAAACATTTCAATATACTTGCTTGCGGGACTACCTATAAGTTCCTCTGTTTTGCCTTGTTGCAGTAGATTATCCCCTCTTACAACTATAAGATAGTCCGGTTTCAGTCGCTCTATATCGCCGCCGTCGCATGACGAAACAAGTACATAACCGCCGCAAGATTTTATCATGTCGGTTATACTTTGAGCGTTTTCTGTCCCGAAATAATGATACGGCTCATCAAACATTGTCACGGCTATATTCCTTAGCGATAACCTTGCCTTAAAAAACGAGACAAGCTCTGCCTTAGATAAAGCCTTGATTTTTCTTTTACTATCTAAACCAAACTTTTGAGCCGCACCGTCCGCCGCTACAAATGCTTCTTTTTTACTTACCCCTCTAAGTCTTAACGGCTGCATAAGTGCCTTGACTACATTACCGCTTGTCGGCGTGGAATCGAGCCCAACGTAAGCCATATCACGTTTTTTTGGTGGCAATTCCTCGATTCTTTCGCCGTCAAGGATAATTTCGCCCTCGTCAAACTCCTTGATTCCGCCTAACACTCTAAAAAGCGTAGTCTTAAACGAGCCTACCTCACCGAGGATTAGCGTTACTCCTTGATTAAAAGCAAAGTTAAGTGTCCCCACCTCTTCGCCATAGTATTCGACTTTTACGTTTTTGACTTCGAGCATAGAATAATATTACCACAAATTTTCCGTTTTGTCCATTATAAATTAAAAGCGAACTTAATTATCTTATATAATATACGCACTATATTAAAATTGTATATTTTTTATATACATAATAATAAATTACCAAAATTATCCTATTTATATATTCAAAAGCAAATTTATTTGAAAATAATTCATTTTTGGAACTTACTTTTAAATACTAAAAATGGTATACTATATTTACAAGGTCGCAAAGCGCCTTTGTAAACAAGAATTTTTGCTTGCTATTTGATACATAAATTTAAAAGTTTTTGGTTGCTTTTTTACAAAAAGTAACAAAGGTAATTTTGATATGAAGAAATTTATCGCCTCGGCGCTTTTTATATTACTGATAACTTTACCCTTTCTTACAGCCTGTAAGCCCGCAAGCAGCGGCGGCGAAGTGCTAAGCAGCGACTTTAAACTTGTTGCTGAAAAGGAAGCTCCTTCGTCGGGCAATCCCAATGACTATTCCCCGCTTGAAAACCTTGCATTTGCAGCGTACAAATTCAACCGCGCATCGTCCTGGGAGTCACTCTATACAGGTGAAGTCATTGCCATAGGCACAAAACAGCGAGTGGAAAACACCCGCCAATTTGATAACGGCATTTTGTTCGCTCAAGCTATAAGCGTTTCAAACGTAAAGACGGTTGCCGAGCAAAAATATTACAGAGGCGACAACATCTTGTATCGCCCCTACGTCAAGCTCGATAAGACCACACTTAAAACATCTTGGAGCAACTCTATAAAGAGTCTTCCCCGCGACGAATACTTTAAAAACTATGGGCTTATCCCCAATGAGATCTTTAAGTATGTCATTGACGAAACAACAGTACTTTCTGCCGAAAAACTCCAAAGCGACAACTTTGCATTCAAGTTCGAGCTTTCGACTGATTGCACTCAATATCTTAAAAACGAAGTCCGCACCCTCGCCGGCTCTAAATCCGACCCCGAATACATAAGCATAGAGTGCACCATCGAAATGGACAACAATTGGAACGTTATCCGCACCACCGCCAAAGAAAAGTACAAAGTTGCGATTATGGGCGGAGTCACTTGCGACAGCACTTCGACCGAAGTGTTTACAGTCGGACAAAAGGTGGATATTATCGACAAAGCGATCTTCGAGGCGTATGCGCCGGGTGGCGACAACGGCTCCATAGAACAGCCCAAACAGCCGATAGACTATCTGACACTCGCTTTTAGCAATCTATCCCAGGGCGGCATGGTTAACCTCGAAGCAATGATTGGCGACCTAAAAGCAATAATTAACTTTGATACGGACACCGGACTGTTCGCTATAAAACTCGGCGACACGGTGATAAAAAATACAGGCGAATACATCTATGTACTTGGCGAAACTAACGTCAAGTTTAAGGCGCTCAGCCTGTACGAAACTATTTACTTTATCATAGACCGCCTACCAACAGATCTAAGCGACTCAATGCCAATCAATGCGCCCGAAATCGAGGCACTTATCGGCGAAGTTACCGCTATGCTGAGCGGCGAAGAATCAGATGAGTCAAATGGAAACGAGTCGATGATAAATCGCATACTCGACGGCATGGATATGGCAACTACCGAATCAGGCGCAACAATAACAATAAACTTTGCCCTTGACGGTATAAAGTTTGATGTCGAATTGGTTGTTGTAAACGACACGCTTGATTGCCTTAACGGCGACATCACCTTTGAGGGCAAGACATTACATATGTCGCTGTCCCCCACCACGCAAATCATAAACGCTGACAATAGCAGCGCAAGCGATATCTCCGAGCTGCTTGAAGCAATAAGCGCCACTATAAATAGCGGACTTATCTCGCTTGAAAGCGGCGATTTTGTTGTTTCAATAAGCCTTGACGGAACAGTTTATATCACATCCGAAATGATTAATGTACGGTATCAAGACCAGGTCATCTATGCTGACATAATGGGCAAAAAGCTCAGCGCAGACCTTTCAGTATTTGATATAGCGATGCCGCAGCTCGAAATTCGCGACATAATTAATGCAGTTTCTGCGCTAAAATCTTTGCCTCTTGACGCCTCGATAACAGCTGCCCAAAACGAGCTTGCTTTATCTTTCACATACAACCAAACGAAGATAAATGCTACACTTAAAGCTATAGACGGCAAACTTAACATAACTCTTAATGCAGGCGACATGACCTTTGTCTCCACCGATAAAATTGCTATGGTGGAAGTGAATGGCGAATATGTAAAAATAGACAACCTTATAATGCTTGCCAATAACATTGCAAACGCGGGCAGTTTGGATATGCGCCTCGACGCAGAGGTGGGCACTATTAGACCGTCTATCGACCTCACCTTAGACTTTACGGACAGATATTTGGTTGCTAAGGCGGAGCAGTTTACAATGCAGCTGAGCGACGCTATTTATATCGCGACAGATAGCGTAAAAGGTAAAATTTCTTACGAGAGCATATCTATGGATAATATTGAGCTTCCCTCATCGTCAATAGACATAAAGGAGCTATTATCCATACTAACCGATACCGAGCTATATAACGACGGAGACTCGCTTGTTATAGAATATGCCGGTCTAATCGGCGACGCGAATATAGAAGTTACTATCTATATAACCGATACATTTGATATAAACGGCAAGGTCACTATTAACGATAATAGTTATACACTCCACCTAACAAGCGGCAATAAAGTAGAGCAAATAATAACCGACGATTTTATTTTATTAGACCCCATTGTATACTTTGCCCGTGATTTTATGAGTAGTTCCCCCACATTTGAGGTTAGGCTTAGCGCCGATAAATTCACGGTCAATGCGTTTGTAATGCCGGACCTTAATAACAAAGGAGTTGCCCTAAAGATAGGCAATAGCTATTTGTACGCATATGACAAACTGTATTTCCAAAATCTCAATGGCAAGTATTCTTTTACCTATGACAGCGTAATTGATGCTTTAAGCCAAATCGGCTTAGAGGCAGACTTCGATATTAACGAAATTATCTCCGACTTACTTAATGGCGAAAATGGTCTTAACGATTTTACAATTAAACAGTCGCAAGACACACTTACAATAGCAGCCAAAATAAAAGACATAGATATGGAAATTTCCTTCGACTATGTCACCAACTATCTTAAAAACATAAAAATTTCGTCAGAGAAGTTCGAGGCGCAGATTAATCCAACTAATCTTGCTCCCCTGCCCTTGCCGCAGTCGTTTGACGGCTATAAGGATGTGGATTTTGTCACCGAGCTTGTTTCGCCAATAAAACAGCTTACAGAGCAAAAGCAATTCACCTTTACTTTAAATAACTTTGAGTTCGAGAACTTCTCGCTTAGCGGAAGCGTTGCAGTAAATCTACTAAGCGACCTTGAGCTTGACATAAACCTTACATTTATAAAGGACGCTAAACACAACCTAAAGGCGACGCTCCGTGGCAACAACGTAACAGCTGTATACAACGACACGCTAAAGGTTACACTCACTAAGGACACGCTACTCACCATACTGTTTAAGGTTACAGACATTATAGGCTTAAAGGCAGACCTACTCGAGCAGTATCGTCCCGAGGGCTCGTCAGAAACAAAAAGCGATATTATCTACAACGCATTGCCGCAAGAATTTGTCGACAATATAAAGGAATTAAACGAGCTTATATCGCAAGGCATAACCATAAACAAGATTTTGGAATATATCGACACTCTTGAAATCGGCGGAAGAAGCGGCAATATAGCACTCACTTTGCACACCGACTCCCCCATTACGCTTACGGTTGCCTATGATAGCCGTATTAGCGGCATTGCTCTAAGCACAGATAAGGCATGCGGCAATATTAAAATCGATTATTACTCTCAGCATATAACCGTGCCAAGCGGCGCATATAACTTCAATTTCGATAGTTTTGACGAGCTTACCGATTATTCGCTTAACACCGTAAACCTCGGTCAATACAACGTAAGCGGCAAAATCAATCTCAATATGATAAACATAATAAATGTAGACATTCCATTTGTCTTAAAAGCTAAGATACTAAACAACAATAAGCCGCTTGTTTACGTTAAACTTGACGTACCTAACATGGGAACTTCGGTTATACCGCTGCTTACACGCGCATATAGCTACATTTTCTACTATGACAATATGATGTATCTAAAGAGCGAGCGCTATTCGGTAAGCATTATAGGCACTACCAAATATAGCCATACCGAATATATCGAGTGCACACCAGAGGAATTTGCAGACAACCTTATCGATTACCTATTCTTCCTTGTGCCGCTCAGTAACAGCATACAATCGCAGATAAAGGACAGCATGCAAAGCAGCGAAAAGCAGCTCGATTTTACAAATGCACTTACTTATTACTCGTTTGACGGAAAGGCGTTTGACATTACTGTTGACCTAAAGGCGCTTACAGGCAACTCTAACCTCGGCAATGTCGATTTAAAACTGACGAGCGACGGCACAAAAATTTATAAGTTTGACATTACTATGGGACTGATATCCATAATCACCCTTAACTTTGACGCTACTCTTAATTCCTACAATGGCGAAATCGAATACGGCGTAAACGAGGATGGTCGCACATCGGACATAACCCAAATGGGCAGTATCATCCCTTCTCTTAAACGCTGGTAATACCTTCGTATGAAAATTTCACATAAATCGCCCATATAAAGATTTGCCAAAAAGCACAAAATATCATATAATAGATATATATGGATTTCTCGCAGATAAAAGAGCTTGACAGAAAGTATTCTATGATCACATACCCGCGACACAACTTATGCTTGTCTCGCGGCGAAGGTAGTTACCTATACGACACCAACAACCACGCCTACCTCGATTTGGTCGCAGGGCTTGGCGAAAATTGCCTCGGCTACAAGCATCCAATGCTCACCGAGGCGATAAAAGATCAAGTAGATAAGCTGATAAGCTGTTCTAACCTGTATTATAACGAGCTTCAGTCGCAGCTTGCCAAAACTATATGCGAGACAACAGCCTTTACTAAGGCGTGCTTTTGCGGTAGTATATGCGATACGTTGCTTATTGCGGCGACAATGGTACGCAAATATTGCGCTATGGCGAAGGATTCGCGTCGTACGATTTTGGTCGTGACCGACGCTAAGGGCGCACGCTACGACGCAATGCAAAATAATAATTTAGATATACGCACGGTCAGACCTGACGAAAACGAATTCAAAAAGGCGCTGGATAGCGACGTATGTGCGGTAGTATTCGCCCCCATTCAAGTGGAGCGCGGCGTCAAGCTCAGCAAATACGAATTTATTTTGTCCTCTTACGCTTTGTGCAAGGCACACGGCACTCTTATTATTTACGACGAAACTGGTATAGGTCTTGGCAGAACGGGCACAATGTTCGCATTTGAGCAGTACGGAATCCAACCCGACATAGTAATGATAGCACGCGGTATGGGCGGAGGCGTTCAGATCGCGGCGGTACTGTCGCGCGGAGAAATTTCCACTACCCTTGCCCCTACCGACCGCATAAGCGCATTCAGGATATCCACAATTGCGTGTACGGCTGCACTCGTCGTAATAGACAGTCTAAGGTCGGGACTACTCGAAGAGGTCGAGGCAAAAGGCGAATATCTTATGAGCAAGCTGAGCAAGTTCAAAAAGCATAACTTTGTAGCCGACATTCGCGGCAAAGGCTTGATGGCGGGCATAGAGCTCACCCCCAACCTTAAAGCGGCAAAGGTTATAGGTCAAATGGAAAGCGAGGGATTCTTGCTCGACCAAACCGACTTTAATACACTTCGTATCACTCCCCCATTTACCATTACCGAGAGCGAAATTGACAGTATGTATAACGCTTTAGCTCAAATCTTCGCTGAGACTAATTTGTAAAGGCTAATAAAAAACTAAGCATAGTTCGCTTTTAAAGCAGTCTAACCGATTGTACTTTTCATGCGCTGAAAAGTACCAAAATAATTGCCTTATCATGAGCCTCCACCTCGGAGGGGGAGGCTCCGCAGAGCGAGGAAAAATGACGAGCGTCGCGGTGGTGAGGGTGACATAATTATAGTAACGCCACGGAAGTCACCCCGCAACGAGTGGTTTTATTCGTAAGTTGTAATTACTTTTTTACAGCTTATTTTTATGTAACTAATAGTTAAAAGTTTTTTGCTTACTTTTTTACTAAAAAAGTAAGTATATAATTCTTCTCTGCTGCACAATATAACTATGCAAGCTCAATGATTCGTTTTAAGAGTTCAAGAGCATTGGTCGTACGCAAAGAAGTATTAAACGGAATGTTAGTCGTACGGACTAAGGCCACTATAAAAAACAGTCGTTTAGTCGTACGTTTTACTAAACCCTTAAAACAAATCATTCCTTATAGCTTGTAAAAGTCCGTAAGAAAGCTTACGGACTTTTGATACATCCGTAATTAAGTTACGGAATACATCGTAACTTAGTTACGGAATTATATCGCCTATTTTACATAGCGGCGTGTGGCTTTTTAGTAATTCCTCAAGTTGAGTTTCGGACACCTTCCCCACCCTTTTAAAATTTTCGTCCACTACAATAAAACTCGTGTAATAGTTGCTGTTTAGCATTTTGTCCATCTGAATAAGCGTCACATTGTTTGGCACCATTATCTCGCACACTTTAAGCCCCTTTTTGAGCCGCTCGCTTAAATACGCCATAGAATATAGCCTCCTATATGTGCTGTTTTTGTCGGGCACAATCGTACTGACAAAGATAAATACGCTTATTAGTGCAAAGCTGATATTGACCGTCTTATTATACACTATCATCGCTATAAAAAACAGCGCAAATACCGGCGAGCAAATATAACCGAAGATTTTGAGCCGCTTATACGCCTTTTGCCGAGGCGACTTTATAGACAACGCCGCAAGCGCAATTCTGCCTCCATCTAACGGAAACACGGGCAAAAGATTAAAAATCGCCGTAAAAAGATTGGCGGCAACAAGCCTGTCCGTAAAAGCATAAGTAGCGGGGATAAGCCACCACAGCGCCGTACAAATTACTGCAAGGACAGCGTTAAAAAGCGGGCCCGCAAGCGCGATGAGAATTTCGTCCTTTGGCCTTACACCCTCAAAATCGCCTTTGAGTGCCGCTCCATACGGCATAAGCACAAATTTGTCGAGCGTATATCCCAGCCTCACGCTGACCTCGGCGTGAGCAAGCTCGTGAAGCACAATGGTCGTAAAGTATATAACGCAGTCATAAAAATAGCCGCTCGCTATTAACGCGGCTATCATTATAATAAGAAAAGGCGATATGTACCACCTAATCTTGCGCATACTGCTCTATGTAGTCCTGTTTAAAATACTCGCTTATATCAAAGCCTAAGTATGTAGGCATCAAAACAACCGCAAGCACTATGAGTGCCGCAACTACATAACGCCATAAAATTTTGGGCCTATCGTGAGTGTAACTGTTTCGCCTAACCTTAACATTTGCCTTTTTAATTCCGTTAAACTTGTCCATACCATATTATATGGCTAAGATCAAAACAAAATTACACCGAATAAAATCCCACTCTTTTAAGGTTTTCGCCCGTCACCTTGACGCAAATACTTTCGTCTGCGTTTATGTCGATAAAGATGTCGTCTATCTCCATAAACTGTCTAAAAACCTGAGCTAATTCAGCTCTTAGCACCTGTCTGAATGCAAGCTCGGCGCCACCGCCGTCCTCTTGCAATGTAAGCCTCAATCTTTCCGCCTGTTCTCTCATACCCTACCTCTCAATTTACGTTTTATTCCGCCAAACAGTCCACGATATTTTTTTGTCGCGTCGTAAAGCTCGCTCGACGATGAGCAAATATTTTGCGCCAGTAGCTTTATTGCGCTACGCCCGTCGCCCCGCCTTATTTGCGAAGCTCCGCTGCTCACCATATTAATAGCGTCGTCCTCCGGCACTACGCCTAAGATTTGCACATTCATTGTCTCGCCAATTTCCTCCACCGTGAGCGTTTCGCCGCTTAATAGCATATCGCCACGCACCCTGTTGAGTACAAGCTGCACGGGAATTTTGTACGACCTAATGAGCGCCGCCACTTTGGACGCGTCTTTTAAGGCAGACAGATGCGCGCTCGTAACAACAATCGCCTCGTCGGCAGCCGCTACCGCTCTATGAAACCCGAACTCTATTCCTGCCGGACAGTCTATAAATACATAGTCGTGGGTCGCTTTAAGGCGCGAAACAATCTCCTTAAAGTTCTGCCCGTCGGCATGACATTGCTCATAGCTATGGGCAGACGGCAGCAAAAACAGACTCGGACTGAGTTTGTCCGCGATGAGCGCCTGCGAAAGCCTGCACCTGTTTTCGATCACGTCTGTAACGTCGTAAATTATACTGCGCTCGACGCCCATAAGCACGTCGAGGTTATTAAGCCCTATATCGGTGTCCATAAGCGCAACTCTGTGCCCCATGTCCGCAAGAGCCCTACCTACGCTCAACGTTAAAGTAGACTTGCCGACGCCACCTTTGCCGGATGAAAAAACTATTGCTTTGGACATAACTCCTCCTTGCGTTTACATCAATTATAGCGTCATATAGGTGCAATATTATATGTTTATTTGTATAATTATGTCTTTTTAACAAATAAAAAACCGCTCATAACAAGCGGTCTTAGATAATTTTTATGTACCTGCATATTCGCACAGCTTACCTTGATAAACGATTTTACCTCCACGAATATTTAAAAGCTCAATAGGTCTTACAACCTTGGCAAAATCCCCTTTATCAACGATATCAAAGCGTTCCAAAATGTCTTTTACAAACTCCGAGCAGTAAAAATGCATCTTTCTGCGGAAGTGTATGCCGTGACGAGCCAAAAACAGCCCAATATAATTATAATGATACTGCTTTCTTTTAGCGT
>JAFLVB010000031.1 GCA_022508465.1 Clostridiales bacterium | reverse complement strand
GTCAAGCCGCTCATCACCATAAGCAGTCAGGGCACGATAGACGTCATAGGCAAGAAGATAGGCGCAAAGATGGGCATAAGGGCGGTTGCCGACATGCTCGATCTAAGCAAAGTAGACCCCGAGTACGGCGTTAGATTTTTATACAGTTACAGCCCCGAAAACAGCAAGGACCTTATTGGCAAAATAGGCTTAAAAGAGGACGAGGTCGTTGAACTTACCGACCTTGGCCCGATAGTGGGTGCGCATATAGGGCCCAACGCATACGGATACGTTTACGTCGAAAAAGAGGATTAAAATATACCTGTGTGGGGAAACCGAGACCATGGATTTATTTAATAAATGTTACAATAACGATAATCATCAACTTATAAACAAAGCACGGGAAATGGAAATTTACCCGTACTTTCATTGTTTGGAGTCGAGGCAAGCCCCCGAAGTTGTTATGGAAGGAAGGCGCAAGATAATGCTCGGCTCTAACAACTATCTTGGACTTACCACTCACACCGAGGTCGCCGAAGCGGCTATCAAGGCGGTGGAAAAGTACGGTACGGGCTGCTCGGGTTCAAGATTTTTAAACGGAACTCTCGACCTGCACTTGCAGCTTGAAGCCGAGCTTGCCGAGTTTTTGGGCGTGGAACACGTAATGACCTTTTCGACAGGGTTTCAATCCAATGTCGGAATAATCTCCACCATAGTGGGCAGGCACGATTATATCATCTGCGACCGCGAAAACCATGCCAGCATTTACGACGGGTGCATGCTTTCGGGCGGCAAGATGCTAAGATATAAGCATAACGATATGGCAGACTTAGAGCGTCAGCTTGCTGCTGTGCCCGACACCGCGGGTATACTTATTGTCACCGACGGCGTGTTTTCAATGAGCGGCGACATATGCAACCTGCCCGAGATAGTAAGGCTCAAAAATAAGTACGGAGCAAGGCTTATGGTTGACGACGCACACGGGCTCGGCGTATTGGGCAAGGGCGGTAGAGGAACCGCAAGTCACTTCGGACTCGAAAAAGATGTAGATATAATAATGGGTACGTTTTCCAAGTCGCTTGCTTCGCTTGGTGGATTTATGGCGTCAAATGCGGCGGTGGGCGAGTACGTCAAACACGCATCGCGTCCGTTTATCTTTTCGGCATCTATTCCGCCGTCGTCATGCGCAGCGGCAATGGCATCGCTTCGCGTACTCAAAAGAGAGCCGTCGCGTGTAAGCAGATTGCATGAGCTTAGCGACTACCTGCGTAACGGGCTTAAATCAAGAGGCGTAAAAATTCGCGAAAGTTTGACACCGATAGTGCCTGTTTATACATACGAGCTTATGGACACACTCTACTATGACAAAAAGCTCTTTAATGAGGGTGTGTATGTCAATCCCGTATTGCCGCCGGCAACGCCCGCTCACGAGTGTCTATTAAGGCTCAGTCTTATGGCGACACACACCGAGGCGCTGCTTGACGAGGCTATGGACATAATAAAAAAGGTCTTTGAGGACGGAGCACAAATATGACTAAGATTGCCATTGTGACAGGCGCGTCGAGCGGAATAGGCAGATGCGAAAAGGCGAGGCTGGAAGAAGCCGGTTATAAAGTATACAACTTCAGTAGGCATAACTGTGAGAACGGTACTAACTTTATAGAGGTGGATGTCACTGACCGTGCCGCAGTATTCGAGGCGGTGGATAAGGTGGTCGCCACCGAGGGGCATATAGACCTATTAGTAAATAACGCGGGCTTTGGCATAGCGGGCGCGATAGAGACGACGCCCATCGAGCTTGCCAAAAGCCAGATAGAGGTCAACTTCTTTGGGACGGTCAACTGCACGCAAGCTGTTTTGCCGCATATGCGCAAGCAAAAAAGCGGCAGAATAATCAACACGGCGTCTGTTGCGGCAGTATTTTCGATACCATTCCAGTCATTTTATTCGTGCTCGAAGTCGGCGATCAATTCGTTCACGTCGGCACTACGCAACGAGGTCAGGACGTTTGGCATTACCGCCTGTGCCGTAATGCCCGGCGACATAAAGACCGCCTTTACCAATAACCGCGTAAAAGCGGAGGGGAATGCGGCGTACGCCAATCAGGATAAGAGCATACAGGTTATGGAAAAGGATGAGATCAACGGCATGAGCCCCGACTCTGTGGCGAAGCTTGTCAAAAAACTCGCTCTAAAAAAGCACGTTAGTCCGCGATATACGGTGGGCTTCAAATACAAATTTTTGGTATTTATTTCGCGCTTCTTCTCGCACAATTTCTGCGACAAGATTGTGGGCGGAATGTATGTCAAGTAAAACGAAGGAGGACAAATGAAGATTTCGGTTTTGGGCTGTGGCAGATGGGGGTCATTTTTAGCCTGGTACAACAATTATATAGGACATGACGTGGTCAGCTTCGGACGTGAAGGCTCGCCCAGCTATACCGTTTTAAAGGAGACGGGTAGGAACGAATGGGTGACATTAAGCGAGGGCATAGAGCTTTCTTGCGACCTTAAATATTCGGTTGAGCGCGCAGATATAATAATCATATCCATAAACTCGCAGGGGCTTAGAGAGTTCTTTAAGCAGATTACTGCGTACGACTATAAGGACAAAAAGTTTGTCCTTTGCATGAAGGGCATAGAGGTCGATACCGGCAAGCGTCTTACCGAGGTCGCACTCGAGTCTGGCATAGACAAGGACAAAATTGCGGTTTGGGTAGGCCCGGGGCATATTCAGGAGTTTACCAAAAACAGGCCGAGCTGCATGGTTATAGATGCGTACAATAATGAGCTTAAGGACTACCTTATAGATACGTTTAAGAGTGACCTTATTCGCTTTTATCACGGCAATGATATTATAGGCACCGAGATTGGCGCTGCGACCAAAAACATAATGGGTATAATCGCAGGCGCGCTTGACGGGCTTGGTCTTGCCACTATGAAGGGACCGCTTATGGCGCGTGGCAGCCGCGAGATTGCAAGACTGATAAAAGCGCTTGGCGGCAACGAGCTGTCCGCTTACGGACTTTGCCACCTTGGCGATTACGAGACGACGCTGTTCTCCGAGCATAGCCATAATCGCAAATGGGGCGAGATGTATGTCAAAGGCGAAAGGTTTGCTAAACTCGCCGAGGGCGTTATGACAGCCAAGGCTGTATCGGCGCTCGCAAAAAAGGTGGGGGCTGATGTGCCGCTAACCGATGCGCTTAATCAGATGATTGACGGCATACCTGCCGAGCAGCTACTAAAAGTTTTATTTGATAGACCGCTCACGTATGAGTTTTAAAAAGTTATTTTTTCCCAAAGGCCCTTACATAAGGGCTTTTTTGTTTATGCACGACCGAGCGATAATATATGTAACTATTCATAGCTCTCCACCTTGCGGGGGAGGCTCCGCAGAGCGAGGAATGCAATGACGAGCGTCGCGGTGGTGAGGGTGAATATAAATAAAGTTAAAAGTTATTCGCACCTAAAATCCATAGGGTGTAGGCATAGTTCGCATTTAACTACTGTTTAACCGATTGTACTTTTCATACGCTGAAAAGTACCAAAAGGCGGCGGGGACACTTACGCGACTGTGTCCCCGCACCCCCGCAACGAGTCGACCTCCGTCGCACTAAGGTCGTCGATTAAACACCAAATCTTGGTCGCGTGTTTATGGTTTATCTATTTAGCTTGATTTTTAATGTTATGATAACGTATGTTATTTTTATTAGTAATATTATCCTCTAAGTGGAGCCTACCCTTTGGTATTTAGTATATTTAGCAGACTTTGTTCGGTAAGGGGGAGGCTCCCGCGTAGCGGGTGTGTAAGCAGCTTACAAAGCCATAATTAAAAAATTTTAAAAATATATTGACAAAATGCTGATTTATATGGTATAATTGTAAAAATTATAAAAATAGGAGGACATAATGGAAAAGAAAACTGTTGATAGTAGAAAAATAGTTGACGCCATTGCTATATTTTTAGTGTTTGCGATTTTTATCGGCGTTGTCATTACCAATGCATTCTCCAATAGAGTACCTACAAAAGCATATTCGTATAGTGGAAAAATCGGGACTGGAAATATGATTGTTAACTCGTTAGATGAGTTAAATGAAGTGGGTAACATAAGTGACGACATAATCAGTAAGTATGACGAAAAGTTTTTCAAGAAAAAGTCCCTTGTTATCTATTATTATAGTTATGGATATACCGGTTTCGGGCAGAAGGCTGCATTAGATGGAGTCTACAAAGAGGATGGTGTGTTACTATTAGATATAGTTTGCTATGGTGGCAATAATTTCGCACAAGTGATTAATTATACAACCGGGACGTTCCTTATAGAAGTCAAAAAGTCGGACATTAAAGGCGTAACAAGCGTGAAGGCATTAAGAGACTAAGGAGGACATAATGGAAAAGAAATATATTGATAGTAGAAAAATAGTTGACGCCATTGCTATATTTTTAGTGCTTGCAATACTTGTCGGCGTGGCAATTACCAATGCAACTTCCAATAGAGTACCTACAAAAGTGTATAACTATGGAGGCTTTGGGCGTGGCTATACATTAGAGCTCATAGACTCTTTAGATGAACTAAAGGTTGTCTGTAACGCTCATGATGTTTCCGCTTTTAACCCAAGCGATAATCGTTATGATAGTAATTTTAATAAAATGATTAGGGAATATGACGACAAGTTTTTCGAGAAAAAATCCCTTATAATTTATACCTTAGGTACTACTGGAACAGGTTGGATGTACTCGTTTGAGGGTGTTTATAAAGAAGATGATGTATTGTTAGTGGATGCATTTGCATTTGGAGGTAGTAGTCTTATGCAAGTAGCATCAGGTGCGGGATTTTTTATAGAAGTCAAGAAGTCGGATATTAAGGGCGTAACAAGAGTGGAGGCTATGCCAAGAGATTAAGGAGATAATTTAACATACATAAAAGGGGCACGTCGGTGTCCCTTTTGTCGTTTTACGAAGCAATAAAACAATTGTAATGTTAGCAAAATTGTTTGTCAGATTTTTAGTCTACAGGCAAGTATGCCTTATATATATACTTTTTTTGAGTGTGGTCATCGCGGCAATATTCGATAGTAAGAGCATCAAAACCTACATTCTCCACAAAGTCGGAGGGCAAAAAGCGAGTAACGTTAAAGGTGTCAAAGTTCCTTGTGTGAGATTTCAGCACCACGGGGGTGGGGATATCCATCTGCTCGCAAATTTCTACTAAATATTTATGGAATAGTTCGGTGTCGTACTTATCTTCGCCTTTATACATAAGGCTTTTTTGCACTTTGTCGTTTTTGATCGTTTTTGCCCAAATTTTAAACATCGCGTTTGCTCCTTAAATCTGCACCCATTTTACCATAAAAATAGCGGCTTCGTCAAAAGAATTGCGATAGGAATATCGCCTTTTGTCGCAATGACATTATTTGTGCTTGACTTTAAGTTGCCGTTAATGCTATAATATCCAAGTTAAATTAAAAGGAGACATAGAATTATGGTTGAATTATTGACTTTGGAAGATATAAAAGAGCTTGAAGCAGAGCTCGAAGAGCTTAAAGTTCACGGCAGAGCCGAAATGGCAGAAAAGATTAGAGTTGCCCGCGAATTCGGCGACTTGTCCGAAAACGCCGAGTACGACATTGCCAAAGAAGAACAGGCTAAAATGGAGGCGAGAATTGCCGAGATCGAGGCAAAGCTTCGCAACGCTCAGATTTACGAAAAATCTAAATCGGACAAAGTCGGCTTGGGCCACACCGTTAAACTCTTAGACCTTGACACCAACGAGGAGCTCACTTACGACATAGTCGGCTCTCACCAGGCTAACCCGGTAGAAAACAGAATAAGCAACGATTCACCGGTGGGCAAAGCGCTTATCGGCAAAAAGCGTGGCGATGAAGTAGAAATAAAGGTTAAAGCGGGAGTGGTTAGATTCCGCATACTCAAGATAAGTTAGGAGCAAGAAATGGACGAGATTATCAGTGAAGAAATCAGCGAGCAAGAAAGACAAAGTTTGTATGAGATAAGACGTGACAAGCTTAACGCTTTTATCGAGGCGGGCAAAAATCCGTACGAGATAACCAAGTTTAACGTTAAGCACACGTCCGAATATATTTTAGCTAACGCTCAAAAGCTGGATGGCAAAAAGGTGGTTATTGCAGGCCGCCTTATATCTAAGCGCATTATGGGCAAGGCGAGCTTTGCTCACTTACTCGACGCAAAGGGCCAGATCCAGATATATGTTAAGATTGACGCCGTGGGCGCAGAGTGTTATGACGACTGGAAGAAGTACGACATAGGCGATATTATCGGCGTAACCGGCAAGGTGTTTATCACTCACAAGGGCGAGACTTCGGTTGCGGCAGATAAAATAACATTACTTAGCAAGTCGCTTTTGCCGCTCCCCGAAAAGTGGCACGGTCTTAAGGACAATGATTTGCGCTATCGTCAACGCTATGTCGACCTTATCGCCAATCCGTCGGTAAAGGAGACGTTTGTCAAGAGGTCGAAGATCATTTCGGCTATCCGTCGCTACCTCGAAAAGCGCGGCTTTATTGAGGTGGAAACGCCAATACTCAACACGATCGCGGGTGGCGCTAACGCAAGACCGTTTGTAACGCACCACAACACTTTGGACATAGAGATGTATTTGCGTATCGCGCCCGAGCTGTATCTCAAGAGGCTCATTGTAGGCGGCTTTGACAAAGTGTACGAGATAGGCAGACTGTTCCGCAACGAGGGTATGGACATTAAGCACAACCCCGAGTTTACGACTATGGAACTGTATCAGGCTTATGGCGACCTTAACGATATGGTGACACTCACCGAGGAATTGTTTGACGAGATTCGCAAGGCGCTTGACCTTGACGAGGTGATTTCGTATCAAGGCACCGAGATCAACCTTAAAACACCATGGGAAAAGCTTACAATGCTCGAGGCTGTAAAGAAGTACACCGGTGTCGATTATACCAATATGAATGCAGAGGAGGCTGTTGCCGCTGCCACCAAGCTCGGTGTCGAGCTTGACAACAATAAAAAGACGTGGGGCAATGCGGTTTATGAGACATTCGACCAATTCGTCGAGGAAAAGCTCATTCAGCCCGTGTTTATTACCGACTATCCAGTAGAGGTCAGCCCGCTCGCTAAGCGCAAGGCTGACGATCCAAGGCTTACTCATAGATTCGAGTTCTTTATCTATGCTCGCGAAATGGGCAATGCCTTCGGCGAGCTTAACGACCCCGTTGACCAAAGAGCAAGATTTGAGGCTCAGGTGGCACTCAGAACAGGGGGCGACGACGAGGCGCAAATGATGGACGAAGACTATGTCACCGCGCTCGAATATGGCTTGCCTCCGACGGGCGGTATAGGTATAGGAATAGACAGACTTGTAATGCTGTTTACAGACAGTTTCTCAATTAGAGACGTGCTGCTATTCCCCACAATGAAGCCCAAAAAGTGAAGCTCATTATTAAGCAAAAGATAGATGAATACACCAAGTCGGCTAAGCAGCGCTTTCACACCCCCGGACATAAAGGGGAGCTGTGTATAAGCGACATCACCGAGATAGACGATACCTTCCCGGGTAGCGTTATAGACGAGGCGCAAAATAACACCGCACGGCTGCTTGGCAGCAAGTATTGTCGGTATTTGGTGGGCGGCTCGTCCATGGGCATTAAGGCGGCGGTATTAGCTGCAGGCGGGGATATTCTCGTAGCGGCTAATTCTCACAGAGCGCTGTTTGAGGCGGCGAGGCTGACTGGTGTCAACGCCTTTACTGTGCAAAACGAAGTTAAGGACGACCTTGCTATGCCGCTTACTGCTATGCAGGTGGAGGAGGGGCTAAAAGCGCACCCGTCTGTCAAAGCGGTGTATATCACGTCGCCCGACTATTACGGATTTGCGGCGAGTGGCGAGATTGCCGAGGTGGTTAAAAATAGAGCGTATCTGTTTTGCGACGGAGCACACGGCGCGCATTTTCCGTTTAGGCAGGATTTGTTCCCTAAGTCGTTTTCGATGTTTGCCGACGTGGTCAACCTCAGCGCGCATAAGACGCTACCTGCATATACGCAAAGCGCGTACCTTGCCGTCAACAACGACGAGCTTATAGATAGAATAGACGACGCGCTAAAACTGCTCGGGACGACAAGCCCGTCGTATGTGCTTTTGAGCGGACTGGAGTATGCCGCCGAGTACACAAAGGAATTTGCTTGTCGCTATGACGAGCTCAAAAATAGAATAGCTCAGCTCAAAAAATCCGCCCCCATTATAGCAAATGACGACTTTACAAGGGTGGTCGTGGACGCAAAAAGGATGGGACTGAGCGGCAAAGAGTTGTATTTTAGACTAAAGAGCAGAGGCATTGTTGCCGAAAAGTTTGACGACAGATATGTGGTGTTTATTGTAACGCTCATTGATACGCCGCAAAAGATAGATTTATTAAAGGAAGAGTTATGCGCGGTAAGTTTATAACATTAGAAGGCTGCGACGGCTGCGGTAAAAGCACTCAGATAGAGATGCTTAAAAGTAGCCTTGCGTCGAGGAATGCTCGTTTCGTGTTTACCCGCGAGCCGGGCGGAACGGAAATTTCCGAACGCATCCGCGAGATAATTAGTAGTCCCGCATATACGGATATGGATATGTATACCGAGCTACTCTTATATGCCGCAGCGCGCAGACAGCACTCGGTATATATAAATAAGCAGCTTGACGAGGGCAAGCTTGTTTTTTGCGACAGGTTCACGCACTCCACGATTGCCTATCAGGGATACGGTCGAGGCGTGGACAGAGAAGTAATAGATTTTTGCAACAAAATAGCACTTGGGGATCTAAAAATCGACCTTACATTGTTTTTCGACCTTTCGCCCGAGGATGCGTTTAAGCGCAAGGGCGGGGTGGATAAAAGCGATAGAATGGAGTGCGAAAACTTCGATTTTTACACCCGTGTGTATAATGGCTATAAGGTAATGGCGAGCGATAAAAGCGTGGTAACGATAGACGCTAAGGCAAGCGCGACAGCGGTGCATGAAAGTGTGCTGGCTGTGCTCGAAGATAGAGGTATACTATGACGCCCTACGAAGCGGTACAACAAAGCGTGACAGAGCAGCTTAAGCTCGAGGCGGGGCAGCCGGGACACTCGTATATGATAGTGTCGCCGGATACTGTCACGACCGAACTGTGTGCGCAGATTTTTATTAGTTTGTTGACCGGAGTTAGCGACGTTACGGCGCTAAAAGACGTATACACGCTGCCTTTTGGCGACAAGGTGCTAATCAGCGACGCCGACTTTATAACCGAAACGGCATACATTATGCCGTCGGGGCTAAGCAAAAAATATTTTATTGTTAAAAGCGCCGAGACTGCCAACGAGTCGGCTCAGAACAAGCTGCTTAAAACTCTCGAAGAGCCGCCCGAAACGGCAGTAATAATCCTGCTGTGTGCTAACGAGTATGCAATGCTGCCAACCGTCAGGTCGCGTTGTCGAATTATACGGCCTAAAGCGTATAGCGACGATGTCTTGCGCAGCGTTTTGGAAACAGAATATCCGTCATGCCCCAACCCGTCATTTGCGGTTGCCGTAAGTAGCGGCAGCCTGTCAAGGTTAAAGGCTGCAGTCGAAGGAGGGACGGAGTCGTTCGATAGGGCATTAAAAATGCTAATGTGTATGCGCAAAAGCAGCGAGATTTTGCAGTTTGCCACCGAGCTAATTGCAAGAAAGGAAAAGTTAACCGAGTTTTTAGACGCGCTCGAGCTTATACTTCGTGACTGTATGGTGATAGCTTATAGACCCGAGCTTATCAAATTAAAGGACAACGTTATGGACATACGCGAGCTTAGCGCAAGTTTCAGCCCCAACGCCGTACTAAAGGAAATGCCTATATTAATGCGTGCGCGTAAGCGTATAAACGCCGGTGGAAACGTAAACAGTATAGTTGACGAATTGTTATTTTCATTATTGGAGGAAAAGGCAAAATGCCAAAAGTAGTTGGTATAAGATTTAAAAAGACGCCTAAGATATATTACTTTGAGGCGGGCGATCATGATTATATAGAAGGCTGCGGCGTTATTGTGGAGACTGCGCGCGGTGTCGAATACGGCAACGCGGTCATAATGCCAATGGACGTAGAAGACGACAAGATAGTAGGGACGCTTAAGCCGATTATTCGCATAGCCACCGACAAGGACAAGGAGAATCACGAGGCGCTGGAGGCAAAGCGCGCTGAGACAATGAAGCTCGCGTCCGAGAAGATTATTGCGAGCGGACTACCTATGAAGCTTGTGGACGCAAAGTACACTTTTGACGGCGCAAAGCTCATCGTGTACTTTACAGCTGAGGGCAGGGTTGACTTTAGAGAGCTTGTCAGGGAGCTTGCGTCGGTCTTCCATGTTCGCATCGAGCTTAGACAAATAGGCTCGCGTGATGAGTGCAAAATGGTAGGCGGCATGGGACCTTGCGGCAGACCGTGCTGCTGCTCGGCGTACAACCTCGAATATTCGCACGTATCCATAAAGATGGCAAAAAATCAAGGACTTGCGCTTAATCCCGGCAAGATAAACGGACTTTGCGGCAATCTTATGTGCTGTCTTGACTACGAAAACGAATATTACTCCGAAGTAAATAAAATGATGCCCAAGATGGGTAGCGAAGTTCAGCTTTCGGACGGAAGTAAGGGCATAGTCAGCGCATTAAATCAGCTCAAAAAGACGGTAACGGTAAAGGTGCTTAGCAGCAAGGACGACTCGTTCTCTTTTAGCGAAGTTCCGCTTGACAGCATCAAGTTTAAAACAAAAAACAGCGGCGTGGAAGACGAAGAGAGCGAGGCACAAGTTGAGTAAGGCTTACTTTGTAATATTCGGGATATTGCTTGCTATCCCCGTTATTATTGCGGCATTGGCGGTTATATATTTTTGCTTTAAGCTAAGTATGCTCGCGGGCGCTATATCAATAGTGGTGTGCGTAGTCGTAATCGTTGTGGCCTATGTAACCGTTCATTTTAAGATCAAAAGCATAGAACGCGGCAATAAATAGGCTGCTAAAAAATTTAAAAATTATCATACAAAAAAATAATAAAAACTGTTTACAAATTTAAATTTGTATGATACAATATTTATACCATCAAATTGGTAAAAATTTATAAGGAGAGTTAAGAGTTATGCCGAGAATTATTAGTGACGAATGCATTTCTTGCGGTACTTGCGAGGGTACTTGCCCCGTTAGCGCTATCAGCATGGGAGGAAGTCATTTCCAAATCAATGAAGGCGAATGCATCGATTGTGGTGCATGCGAGGGTGCTTGCCCCGTTAGCGCTATCAGCGAGAAGTAATAACTTTTTTTGCAGCAACTAAAGGGAGTCTCTTATAGAGGCTCCCTTTTACGTTATTCCGCGAGTATAAGTACCTCGCGGGAGGGGTTACTATGACCCCCACCACCGCGAGCCCGTAATAAATTGCTCGCTTTGCGGAGCCTCCCCCTTGTTTTTTATATACTCTAAATTAGCTTATTCCAAGGTGTAGGCCTTGCATATCAGATAAGCTCATAAAGAATGGGCAACGAACTTCGACCTATTTGGAACGAAAAGTAACTGCTTTAAGGCTGAACAATTAAGAAAGGCCTACCCCTAATGTGTAGAAACTTAAAAGCAGATATAGCCATTGCGCGTAGCGCCAGGGGGAGGCTCCGCAAAGAGAGGAGCTTTGCGACGAACGTGCGGTGGTGGGGGTAAATGAAATAAATAATATCCATGAAAACAAACATGGATATTACTTTGTTTTAAATATTTCGCTATATTCTACATTAAGGATTTCTTTAATTAAGATAATTTCGTCGGGGTAAAGATGTCTTTGTCCGACTTCTATTTTAGCAACGGCGCTCCGGGTAATATCACATCCGTTTATTTGCAGTTTGGTGGCAAGTAGTTCTTGGGTAAAACCGGCTCTTTCCCTTAAAATTCTTATATTGTTTCCTATTTTCTTTTCTATTTCTTGGTTCATAAAATTTTGCACCCAAATAAGAGCAAATCGCTTGACATTATTATAACCACATGATAAAATCTTTTTGCACCTATATAAGTGCAAATTAACTTTACGAGGAAAATAGTATGTATGAAGTTAGCTTAGTAAAAGAAAAGATGGATGAATATAATGCATTTATGAAGTTGATGGGGCTTAAACTGGATATTAACGAGGCTGATGCTTATTATTCTGCTCAAGAAAATTATATAAAGGCGGAGCAAGAATATAATAATGCACAAAGCCACGCCAGATTTGCCCAAAAGCAAGCTAATGAGGCAGGTAGTGAAGCCTCCGCAGCAAGGATTAATTATGTTAGGAGCGAATGGTTTCCCTCGCTGGCAAAGGATAAAGTAAATAAAAAAGAATTTGAGGAACAATTAGCTAATACTAATTATTCAAACGCTATTGATAGGTTAGATTCGGCAAACAGAGATTTATCAAGAAGCGCAGCCGCAGCAAAAAATAAAATACTTTCATTTGTTGATCCTGAGCAAAAGGCACTTATGTGTGCCGAAAACGTAAGTAACAGTTTTCCTCAGTACGGTATTGGTTACTATATGATTGCCGATTTTTGGGCACGAACCGCTATATTTTATTCTCAGTTATGGCAAGAGCTTTGTGCTACTAAATGGCAAAACAAAATAAGAAACAAATTTAGCTATATAAACAAAAATATTCAACAAGTACAAGAACGAATTAAGAATTATCAAAATGCACTAAAAAATGCAAAAGAGTTCCTTGTAGAAGAGGAAAAGACACTATTTGCGGATTTTATTGCAAAAGTCGATGGTTATGCAAAAGAACTTGAATCTGAAACAGAAGCGCTACACAATCAAATTGTCAAACCAATCGAAGAAGAACAGCAACGGCGATTAGAGGAATATAAAAGGACACAAGAAGATGAGAAGTTAAAGCAAGAAAAACTGAAAAAACAACAAAAAAAAGGCTTAATAATTGGAATAATAATGATAGCTGCTTTTATTATAGGAGTTAAATTTATTCTCCCCCTGATATTTGGTAATTAGTTATGATGAAATGGACACCTCAAAATAAATTTTGAGGTGTTTTTTATAAGAAAAACATATAGATAAGCTATTAAAAATTCATTTGGAAAATAGCCTTGTTTATGTTATACTAAACAAAAAGCAAACAGGAGAGAGCAATGAGACAATTTTTTAGTGAAGTTAAAAAGAATTTGGGTTTAGGCTGTATGAGATTGCCAAATACCGACGGCAATATCGATTACACAGAAACGTGCAAAATGGTGGATAAATTCCTTGCCGAAGGCTTTAATTACTTTGATACTGCGCACGGCTATCATAGCGGCAAGAGCGAAATCGCAGTAATGGAGTGCCTGACTAAGCGTCACCCTCGCAGCAGCTATATCCTTACAGATAAATTGACGGGCAACTATTTTGAAAAAGAGGAGGACATACGTCCGCTTTTTGAAAGTCAGCTTGAGGCTTGCGGAGTGGAATACTTCGACTTTTATCTTATGCACGCGCAAAATGCAGCGCTGTTTGAAAAGTTCAAAAGATGCCGCGCGTACGAAACGGCTTTTGAGCTTAAAAAAGAGGGCTTTATTAAGCACGTCGGCTTATCATTCCATGACAAGGCAGCTGTCTTAGACCAAATTCTTACCGAATATCCCGAGATCGAGGCGGTGCAAATTCAGTTTAACTATATTGACTATGACGACAATCGTGTTCAGTCCAAGCTGTGCTACGAGGTGTGCGTAAAACACAACAAGCCGGTTATCGTTATGGAGCCGGTTAAGGGCGGTACGCTCGCATCTCTTATACCCGAGGCACAAAAAATAGTCGACGAAATGGGTGACAGCGCGGCAAGTTATGCAATAAGATTCGCCGCAAGCTATGACAACGTGTTTATGGTTCTTTCGGGCATGAGTAATATGGAGCAGATAGAAGAAAACATCTCCTTTATGAAGGACTTTGTTCCGCTTTCTGCCAAAGAAAGAAAAGGCATTGACAAGATTGTCGAGGTGCTTAATTCTATGACCGTTATTCCGTGCACGGCGTGCAGTTATTGCGTGGACGATTGCCCAAAGCGTATAGCTATACCAGACCTGTTTAGAGATATGAACAATAGCTCGCGCTACAAGAATTTCAGCGGCGATTTTTATTACGGTATGCACACCAAAGATAGGGGCAAGGCGTCCGAATGTATTAAGTGCGGTAAGTGCGAAAAGGTTTGCCCGCAGCACCTCGAAGTGCGCAAATACTTGGTGGACGTAGCAAACCAATTCGAGAAAAAAGAGTAATATGAGGCAATAAATGAACGATATTTTAACTGCAAAAGCGCTACTTAGTGACGACGTAAGATGCGCTGTAATTAATGGGCAAAAGACATTTGTGAGCGGTAAGAAGGGTATTGCTCCACTACTTGAGCTTATTGATAATAGTGACGACTACCGTGGCTGTGTGGCTGCCGATAAAATCGTAGGCAAGGCGGCGGCTTTATTATACGTTAAGTTAGGCGCTGTGGAGGTCTATGCCGAGGTTTTAAGTAATGCGGCAATAGATGTTTTGGAGGGTAATGGTATAAAGTATACATATGGCAGCATAGTCGAGTTTATACATAACCGTCAGGGCGATGGGATGTGTCCAATGGAGATGACGGTAGCTAATATAATAGACCCCGACTCCGCAGTCATTGCACTAAAAGAGAAGATCGCGGCATTGCGCAAAATGGCGAATTAAAAGTTAAAAGACATTTATCAAATTCACTATTGACAAAAGTGGTATTTTTTGTTACAATATAGTAAATAAACTATGGAGCATAATTATGAAAGTCATTTTGATTAAAGACGTAAAGGCTCAAGGCAAAAAGGGTGACGTTGTTGAAGTTAGCGACGGATATGCCCGCAATTTTCTATTTAAAAACGGTCTTGCGATAGAGGCGACGAGTGTCAACCTCAACAGCCTAAAAATCAGCAAGGACGCGGCGGCTCACCGCAAATCTGTCGAAAAGGCAGATGCCGAGGAACTTGCAAAAAAACTTAACGACATGACCGTAACTATCAAACTTAAAGTTTCGGATACGGGCAAGATTTTTGGTGCGCTCAACACGCAGTCGATTGCCGACGCGCTCGAAAAAGAGGGCATTACTATCGACAAAAAGAAAATCGTTCTGCCCGAGCCCATCAAGACGGTAGGCGCTCATACCGTAACGGTCAAGCCTTATGCCGAGGTGTCGGCAAAACTCAAGGTAGTGGTAGTGGGCGAATAGCATGGGATTCTTCGGCTTCTTAAGCAGAAACGAAAGAAAACAAAAAAGTCGTAAACCTAAAATCGCACTCTGTCTCGGAGGAGGCGGCGCGCGCGGTTTTGCGCACCTGGGGGCGCTAAAAGTCTTTGATGAAGAAGTCTTTGATTTTGATATGTGCGTGGGGACAAGCGTTGGCAGTCTTGTCGGCGCATTTTACTGCGCAGGGCTCGAAGTAGAGCAGATGATTTCGTACTCGCGCGAGATAGACATAAAAGACGTAAGGACGGGCAGGCTGTTTTTCCCCTCCGACCCTATGGCGATAGGCGATCTGTTTACGCGTCGAATGGGCAATATGAACATAGAAGATATGGTAAAGCCGTTTTACTGCGTGGCGGTCGACATTGTGTCGGGCAAGGAGGTCATCTTTGACAAGGGCAGCGCAAAGCAGGCGATAAGCTCGTCGTGTGCCGTTCCACTTGTGTTTAGACCTGTCGTAATAGGTGACAAGCACTTGGTGGACGGCGGACTACTTAACAATATCCCTGCCTCGGTGTGCAAGATGTTTGGCGCGGACTTTGTCGTGACGGTGGATGTCAATCCCACTCGAGGCGAGGGGACTAAGGAGCTTGGTACGCTCGACGTTATAAAGGCGACGTTCAGCATAATGTCGGCGCACACCTCTGTGGAGGGACTTAGGCTTTCGGACGTTATAATTGCGCCCAATCTGTCGGAATTTTCTGCAGCACGCAAGGACGGGTACGAGAAGATGATCGAGCTTGGCTATAACGCAGCTAAGGAAAAGGTGGAAGACATAAAAAAATTGTTTGATACCATTACATTTTAATAACGTATGAAAAAGTTTTTAATTTTACTAATCAGCTTTGTAATATCTTTTTGCGCCATAATTTCCGCCCCCATATACACCGTTAGGGCGGAAGACGGCGTAATTTCCGTAGGCGAATTAACGGTGCATTTTATCGACGTGGGGCAGGGCGACGCGTGTATAGTCGAGCTGCCCGATAACCGCACCATGCTAATCGACGCGGGCGAAAACAAAAATTCGGTCAAGGCAAAACTTGACGAGTACATAACAACTAACATCAAAAACGGGGACAACGTAATAGAATACTTCGATTACGTTATTTTGACACATTCGGATTCCGACCATATAGGCAGTATGGCGTATGTTTTAGGCAAGTACCCCGCCAAAACGGTATACCGTCCCAATCAGGAATGCACTTATAAAGAGTGCAACGACCATGCCAACAGTGGCGAGGAGGATCGCAATCGTTTTTGGGGAGATAAGCACGGCTCAAAAAGTACCGCTACGTACCATAATGTCTTAGAGGCTGCGTATGCAAACTCCGACGAGGTCATAGTTACCAATCCGTATGACAACAGCCAAAACAAGATCACGTCCACCAATGACGACCTGTACGAAATCAACTTTTATTCGCCGCTTTCGTCATATTATTCGGACAACAACAATTACTCGCCCATAATCGTTATTGAATACAATGGCCGTAAAATCGTGCTTACGGGCGATGCCGAAAAGGAAAACGAGAAAGAATTTGTGGAAGCTGTAGGTGCCGGAATCGACCCCAGATACGCGGTGTTTGATGATACATTTTGTGCAGACGTAATTAAGCTCGGTCACCACGGCAGTCGCACGAGCAGCAGTGAGGACTACCTTAATACCGTGACAAAAAGCGACAGACGTAGTGGCGTTTTTGTAATAATAAGCTGCGGAGAGGACAATTCTTACGGTCATCCGCACACCGAAGTTTTGGAGCGGCTAACTAAGCTCGGTTTTAGCGACGACAATATTTTGAGGACAGATTTACTGAGCGACATTGTCATAACCATAACGCAGATGGATGGACAGTATGTCGCCGTTTATAATGGAATATCGGGCGGCTCCGGTGGCAATACAAGCGGAGGTTCGGGCAACAATCAGCCGAGCGAAAAGCCTAATGAAAATCCGAGTGAAGACGATATAGGTACGTCTTTTCCGCAGCCGCTTATTGAGTTTGATTACGTTAAATTAGCCATAATAATAGTAATAGTGCTTGTGGCGATAATAATTGTCGCCAAAATATCAAAGCCCAAAAAGAAGGGAAAGAGGGGCAAGAGAAAATGATAGATACGGAAGAGGAATTTTTGAAAAATTACGACCCGTCTAAGTATCGTCATCCGTCGGTCGCCGTTGATTGCGTGGTGTTTAGGGCAAGCTCGGTACTTTTGGTGCGTCGTGGCGGACACCCATTTAGGGGCAAACTCGCACTCCCCGGCGGCTTTATAGAAGAGGGCGAGAGCGCAGAGCAAGCGGTGCGTCGCGAGCTTAAAGAGGAGACGGACCTCGAGGTAAAGAATCTTCGCCAGTTCGGATTTGCGTCCACTCCTGGTAGAGACCCCAGAGATTGGAACATCAGTCTTGTGTTTACGGCTGAGTGGAACTGCGGCGAGCCAAAGGGCGGCGACGATGCGGCGGACGCGCAGTTTGTGGACATAAAACTAATCGGCAACACCCTATATGTCGGCGACAAAAAGGTGGAGCTCGAGATTAGACTCAACGACTGCGGTGAGCTTGACTTTGACGAGACAAGGATAGTTGAGGACGGCGTAATGGCATTCGACCACGCCAAAATCATAGCGGCAACGCTAATTTACGCCGCTAAATGCGAAAACTATGATTAAAACATTTGCTTTTTTAGTAATTTTATGATAGAATTACTGCTAAGTAATCTAAATTACTGCTAAGCAATAGAGTTAAACTCTTATATGGAATAAAGATATTTTATGTATAAAAACATTTACAAAAATATCTTACAAATACAAACTTTACAAAAAGGAAGGTTAAATAAAAACTTAAATGGACCCTGCCAGTCGGTGTATTTCTTCGGTTATTAGTGCAGTAAGCAGTAGCGATTATGCTTGGATCATAGTCGTGCTTGCATTGTTATTGATATTTTCTTCGTACTTTTCGGCGACGGAAACGGCGTACACGTCGTGCAACAAAATCAGGCTGAAAAGCATAGAAAATAACGACCCCAAAAAGGCGAAAAAAGCGCAAAAGGTTCTTAAGCAACTGGATAACTACGACAGAATACTGTCAACAGTTCTTGTCGGTAACAATATAGTAAACATAGCGGCGTCATCGCTGGCGACGATATTGTTCGTAGCGCTCTTAACGGGCAAGGAGGATCTCGCGCCCGTCGTTTCGACTATAGTCCTGACGGTGATAATACTTATATTCGGCGAGGTAATGCCAAAGACATACGCTAAGGATCACCCCGAGGCGTTTGCCATGGCGCTACTAAAAATCACGACATTCTTTGTTGTGATATTTTTCCCGTTGACGTGCGTGTTGTCGCTTATCAAAAAGCTGTTCCGCTCCAAAAAGGAGGCGACAATCACCGAGGACGAACTCATCACCATAGTCGAGGAGGCAAAGAACGAGGGCGAAATCGACGAGCATGAGTCCGAGCTTATTCAGTCCGCCATTGAGTTTAACGACGTGGACGTGTACGACGTAATGATTCCGCGCGTCAATGTCGAGGCGATTGCCGACGACACGAGCATGGAGGACATAGCCAAGATCTTTCAGGAGAAGGGATACTCCCGTCTACCCGTATACCACGAGACCATAGACTCGGTAATAGGTATAATCCATATCAAGGACTTTTACGAGCTGTATAAGGACAACAAGACGGACATCCGCCCCATAATTCAAAGCAGCATCTGCATTACGCGCAATATGAAGATTAGCGCGGTATTGCGCCTCTTACAAAAAGCCAAGATCCACCTTGCCATTGTGGTGGACGAGTTTGGCGGTACAGCCGGCATTGTGACGCTCGAGGACATAATCGAGGAGCTTGTAGGCGAGATTTACGATGAGCACGACGAGGTCGAAGTGCTTGTACGCGAGCAGAGCGACGGCGTTTTGGTGGTTGACGGGTCGGAAAATCTTGCCGAACTGTTTGAGCTGGTGGGCAAAAACACCGATACGGGTGAGGAATTTGAGTCGACTACGGTGGGCGGATTCGTTACCGAGCAGCTTAAATATATCCCGCAGCCCGGCGAGGAGTTCACTTACGAGAACCTTAAAATCACGGTAACAAAAGCCGATGACCGCAAAGTGCTGGAAGTTAAAATAGAAAAAATAGACGAGCCAGAAGAAGAGGTCGAGGAATAACTTACTTTTTTTGTAAAAAAAGTAAGCAAAAAAACTTTAACCTTGTCATAGGCTCCCCTGTGTAAGACCCAGCTGTGCTCGGTTAAGGAGGGGGAGGGTGGCGACGAAGTCGGCGGATAAGGGTGAATTAATATAACCCCTCATCAGGCGCTAACGCGCCAGCTTCCCCCCCAAGGGTGGAAGCCTACTATAAGGATAATAATGGCTCCTTGCTTAATGAGGATGACTATAATAAATAAAAGTTGCAACATATGTTGCAGCTTTTTTTGTATTCATATCTATTATAAGCGTGACAAATTTTTACATTATTTTTCAAAAAACATTGACAAATATGTAAATAATATGATATACTTATAAAGTAAGAGATTATATTGTAAAAAATCATAAAGGAGGTATTATGGTTAAAAAAGTTTTAAGTGTAGTAGTGGCATTGGTGGTGTTATTTGCTATATGCGCATGCGAAAGCAATAATGATTTGTTACAAAGGATTCAAGACCTTGAGGCAACAATTCAATCTCAGACTGACAAAACAAAAGAGCTTGAGGAAAAGAACAAAGAACAGGCTGACAAAACAAAAGAGCTTGAAGAAAAGAATAAGGAGCAGGCTGACAAAATAAAAGAGCTTGAAGAAAAGAACAAAGAACAGGCTGACAAAACAAAAGAGCTTGAAGAAAAGAACAAAGAACAGGCTGACAAAATAAAAGAGCTTGAGGAAAAGAACAAAGAGCAGGCTAACAAAACAAAAGAGCTTGAAGAAAAGAACAAAGAGCAGGCTGACAAAATAAAAGAGCTTGAGGAAGAGAACAAAGAGTATTTGGATGCTATAACAGATCTTGATGAAGAGAATCAACGGCAGGCTGATCAAATAACAGAGTTGGAGAAGCAGATAGAAGATTTGCAAAATGAAGTTAGTGAAGAGCCCGATG
>JAFLVB010000030.1 GCA_022508465.1 Clostridiales bacterium | reverse complement strand
TTGGAGGCATATCGAAGCGGTCATAACGAGGCGGTCTTGAAAACCGTTTGGGTGAAAGCCCACGGGGGTTCGAATCCCTCTGCCTCCGCCAATAAAAATGGGCACCCTTGCGGTGCTCATTTTTATTGCGTTGGCAGAGGGGGCAACCCATTGCTTAAGCAATCGGGTTCGCGGTCGCCGCAAAGCAACGTCCGTACTATTTAATATCGCTCAACCGGCAACCAAGTGAGCGTTAGCGAATGCCATCCCTCTGCAATCAATCTTCTAACCCTAAAATATAATTTGCCGATAAATCTAATTCCTTGCATATTTTTGCAAATGTGTCTAATTTAGGCAGTTTTTTAGTAGTTGAATATTGTGTAACCATTTCGGGCGAAATGCCTACCCTTTTGGCAATCTCAACGGTCGTTAGATTACATGTTTTTAGTTCTTGGCTTAATCGTTGCTTAATTATGTCCATAAGTAAATCCTCATAAAAATTTTATAACTAATGGTTAGCATTTCGCTTGACAACTAACCATTAGTTAGCGTATACTTAAGCCATACTAAACATACTAAGGAGAAAAAAAATGAACAGAATTAAAATGGCAATTAAGACAGCACTGAAAATTATTCTTGTTGCCTTGTGTTTTCTTGGAGTAGGCGCTATATTGACCATTATAGGTCTTGCCGCAGATGTTGACGCCTTGCTTTGGATCGGACTTTTGGTATTGGCTATCGGGCTCATACTTATAATAGGTGCTTTTTTTGCTGCCAAAGATATGCTGAACGCCATATGCCCACAATGCCAAAAGTTTATGGGTGAAACAAATAAAATGGTTAATTATTCTTATCAGTGCGATCAGTATGAAGAGCAGTATGATGGAAATCATCATTTTAAAGGTTATAAGTATTATTATACATGTACAATTGAATGTCCGCATTGCAACAGCACGCACACATTCGTGTTTACAACAAATGCAAAAAATGACGCTCAAGCCAATGTCAATGTAGACAAATATCTTACAAAAATATTGAAATTAAAGAATAAATAAAGACGTCGTTTTTACGGCATCGCTGCCAAAAAAAATGAGTACCCATATTAGGGTGCTCATTTTTTGGCGTCGGCAAGATAAAGTCTTTATTATCACAGAAGTGGGACAGATTTTACTTGAAAAATTTCACTAATCCCTAAATCGTAAACTACTTGACAATAAGTGAGGTTTTGGATATAATTTTGCTTGGGTGAAACCCTAAAGGACAAAAATATGGCAAGAAAATTTGTAATTATAACCGATTCAGCTTGCGATCTACCCGATAGCTATTACACCGAGCACGATATCGACTGCGTGCCATTAGGCTTTATTATGGACGGCGTAACCTACGGCGGAGAGGAGGGCGAGAATCTTGATGTAAAAGAATTTTATGCTCGTCTCCGCGGCGGCGCTATGCCAAAAACTTTTCAGATTACGGCAGAACAGGCGAAAAAGCACATTGCTCCGCATATCGCAGCGGGCAAGGATGTGCTTGTCGTCTCCTTCTCTTCCGGCCTATCCGGCACATATAACAGCTATATTTCGGCAGCAAAGGAAATTCCGTCGACCGGCGCGCGCGTTGCTGTCGTAGATTCACGCTGCGCATCTATGGGACAAGGACTATTTGTAGATTATATAGTAAGATATGCGGACACCGGCGCAACTCTTAACGAAACTATCGCTTATGCCGAGGATCTAAAGGGACATATCTGCCACTACTTTACGGTAGACAATCTTTTCCACTTAAAGCGTGGCGGACGTGTGAGCGCCGCTACGGCGATCGTCGGCACCATGCTAAAAATCAAGCCCGTGTTGCACGTTGACGAGAATGGCCACCTTATCGCTATCGGCAAAGCAATGGGTCGAAAAAAGTCCATTTCCGCACTCGTTGAGCATATGAAGGCGCTCAAAACGATGGGCGAAGACGACCCTATCTTTATCAGCCACGGCGATTGTATGGAGGACGTGGAGTATTTGCTTGAGCTTATAAATCCCATTATCGGAAATCGCAGAGTTGTTATAAACGAAATCGGCAGCGTTATCGGGACACATTCGGGCGCAGGAACAGTCGCTCTATTCTTTAAGGGACAGCACAGATAATTATGACAAATTACCAACAATTTAAAGACGCCAAGTACGGGCTTATGCTGCACTTTGGACTATACTCGCTGCTTGGCGGGGTTTACAAGGGCAACAAAGGCCCATACTACGCCGAATGGATAGAGTGCCATCAGCAGATTCCAAACAGCGAAATGGAGCGACTTGCTTCTATTTTTAACCCCATATACCTCGATACCGATGAAATTTGCGAATTCGCGGTAAAGTGCGGTATGAAGTACATAGTCATCACCGCCAAGCACCATGAGGGCTTTGCGCTGTTTAGGTCGGAAGTCGACAAGTTCAACTCGTACGACGCCTCACCATGCAAGCGTGATATCATAAAGGAGTTGTCGGATTCGTGCAAGAAGTACGGGCTAAAGCTCGGACTGTACTATTCGCAATGCATTGATTGGCACGAAAAGCACGGCGGCGGATACCTTACCGACCCGAGTGACGCAGCAGGACCGACTTGGGAAAACTCTTGGGACTTTCCCAACAAGGCCGAAAAAGACTACGACATATGCTTTAACAATAAAATATTACCGCAGATAAAAGAGCTTATGACAAACTACGGCGACATATTTTTGGTGTGGTTTGACATGCCGCTCGACTCCACCAAAAAGCACAGTCAAATCATCTACGACTGCGTTAAGCAGCTACAACCTAACTGTCTTGTCAACTCCCGCCTCGGCAACGGTGTGTACGACTATGTATCGCTCGGCGACAACGAAATCCCCGACGAAATCCCATCTTCCATATCAGACGATGTCGACTATAACGCCATTTACGGCATAAAAAAATCGCCGCATAACCTGTATGAGTCGGCTTGTACGCTCAACTGTTCTTGGGGCTATACCGTCGCCTATCCCAAGTGGCGCGAAGCTAACGCCGTGCTCAGTACAAGACTTAAGCTCGAAAAGCTTGGCATCAATTATCTAATCAATATCGGACCAGATTGGTTAGGCCGATTGCCGTACGAAGCAAAAGAGATTTTGCTTAAAGTTCAAGAGGAATATCTAAAAAAATAAGGAGCATATGCTCCTTTTTTTGATACCATTATTCTTGTTTACTTACCTTGCGCCTTAGAATTTTATAAAGCGTATACAAGCCGCAGCCTATCAGCGAGCCGATTGTATTATATATTATGTCATTGATATCGAACACGCCCCTACTCGTAATAAGCTGTAAAATTTCTATAATAAGTGATACCAATAGACTGCTGACTGTGGGAATCAGTATTTTGCCTTTGAAAACTTCTCTTGCGAGAAAGCCGTACGGAATAAACAATGCGGCGTTGAGGATATTCAACTTGATAATATCGTCGACATACCAGGGGTACTTGTTTTTTATTATAAAGTAAAGATCGCCGAACGGTATCAGATAAACGGGCTGCTCGTCCCTCACATCGCGAGCTACTATCGTTATAACAAGCAATGTGACAACATATATGGCAAAAAGCGCCACCATCTCAAACTTAACCACGGTGGAGGTATCCCATTGCCTAATAACGCCTATCTGTGCGATAACAAATATGGCTATGATTGAGACGACTACTATCACAAACAGCAGTATGATCATTGTAGAAATTGATGGCATTTGTTCTTCCTTATTATTTTATCATTAGATTGGTTATTCAAAAAATTATTTAAGCAGTTTGCGGTCGACCTTGCCTATGGCATTAAGCGGCAACGTGCAAATTACAATTTGCTTTGGCACGGCATAAACTATAAGCTTATCTTTACATTCCGCCTTGATACGCGCTATAAGCTCGTCGTCGTTTACCCCATCAGCCTTTTCGACAAACAGCTTTACGACTTCGCCCTTTTGCGCGTCGGGAATGCCTATCGCCGCTGCATTTTTGACCCCATCTATCTTGGTAACGACGTTTTCCACCTCGGAAGGAAAGACGGGCACGCCGCTCACCTTTATCATATTCTTTTGGCGCTGTTTAAAAAACAGATATCCATCACTATCCAAATAGCAGAGATCGCCCGTAAACAACCACTCCTCGCCGTCCAACATCTTGATAGGCGACTCGTCTGTGCCATAGTAGCCGAGCATCATAATCGGAGTGCGTATGCACAGCTCACCCACTTCGCCTATGCCAAGCTTTTTATGGCCGTCGGTTATACAAAACCGAGTGCCCGGGAGTGGATATCCTGCGCTGCCTTCGCGGTCGTACTTTGCATTTGTTACGGCGCACACGGTGACGGTCTCGGTAAGGCCGTAGCCAACGTGCAGTTTTGCACTACTGCCCCCGCGTTTTAATACCTCGTTAAACCTGTCTACAAGCTCTTGTGGCGCAGAATCGCCGCCTACAAAGCAGTCTTTTATGCTGGAGAGATCCGCCTTTAAAAACTCATTGCAGGCAAGCAGCTTGGTGAACATTGCAGGCACGCCTGTAAGGATATTTACGCCCTCTTTTTTGATAGCCTTTGTCATTGACTTTGCGTTAAATTTGAGCGTCATTACGCTTGTAAAGCACTTAGTCATGCAAATGTGCAAGTTCATACAAAGTCCAAAACCGTGGAAAATGGGCAATACCGAGTACATTGCATTGTAATTTTTAACGGGCTGCGACAAAAAGAATTCGACATGGTCGCACAATCGGTTAAACGCTTCGTCCGAATGCATAATGATTTTTGGCTCGCCGGTAGATCCGCCGCTCGGCAAATACACCGCAGCACGGGTAGGCTTTTGTGTTTCGATCAGTTCGGGATAGCGTAACAGATTTTCAAATCTTTTGCTTTTATCATACTTACCTATTTTTTTGCGAAATGCTGCCCTATAATATATGCCGGCAATGCCGCTCATAAAGTAGCTCGAATCGGAAATCAAAACGTTACAATCGACATCGTTTTTACCTTCAAACTGATCGTAAGTGATGAGCAGCTTGCTACCAACCTTCTTCATACAGTCTACCACGCTGTCCTTTTTGCTTAGCGGATGAACAAGATTGGCAATGGCTCCCAGCTTGTTGACTGCATACAAGGCAATGGCAGCGCTCGGACTGTTTGGCACACATAATGTCACCACGTCGTCCTTTTTTACGAACTCTTTAAGCCCGTTTGCCGCCCTGTTTACATATTCGAGTAGCTTACTAAATTTGATTCTGCCACCATAAAAGACCATAGCCGTCTTTTGCGGATTTGCCTCGGCACAAGCCTTAAAGCTTTCGTATAGTGTCATTTATTTTTCTCCTTTAAGCTATAAGCGTGATGAGATAGCATAGCGCAAAAATCACTACTTGGTGCGCAACATATATCACAAGAGCATGCCTGCCCACAAAGCAAACAGGCTTGTTCCATTTGCCGTCAAACTTTGATAGATAGTTCTTTGCTTTGCTGTGATATAAGCCTCTGCCTATAAAGCCGCCTATAAGAACGATTGCTACCCAAGGCAACAGCGGCCAATAGTCCATGCCACCAACAGACCAAGCTGCATTGTTTTGGAAGCATTTTACGTTAACAAACAACGATGCCAAAACGGACGACGCCTTATCCTCTATAACAATATCTGTCTCAAAAAGCGCGCAGTCTTTGCCTTGAAAACAAGCAAAGAAGATTATAAGCAAGATAAGTCCTATTGTGGGCGCAAGATATTCGCCTATGATTTTAGTAACCGCTTTGCTTTCTTCGGTCTTGCCTATCTTAGCGATAAGCGATCCCAAAGTGTCAAATAAGCCATAAAGCAGCATTGCGATGCCGAGCATATGCAAAACGCCAAAGTATATGGATATCCCTAAATCTGCGATTAGGTCGGTTACAACCGTGACAAAGGTTACGCCGCATCCAAAAAGAAAACACATAAACCCGCGCTTATAGTTGGAGCGCGAAAATGTGCAGCTTATCCCGCAAAGAAGAAAGAATATGCAGACAACGATTACATGAGCATAAGTGCGCAATCCACCGTACCAGTAAACATCGGTGACAAACGTCTCCGCGCCCGCCCAAATATTCTTGCCCATTGAGCTGCCTACTGCAGGCATTACAAAACCGATGGTGGACATAAAATGGTCGAATACCATTAAAAGAACGCATATGCCGCGCAAAAAATCAAGCTCCCAAAATCGGTGCTTTTTATTTTCGAGCAATGCAGGTTGTTCCTTGATTTCTTCCATCTTTACCTCATAAATATCTCGAACTCGTTGTTTAGTAAAATCGTTTTTAGTTCGTGTTCGTTTGCTACATCGCGGCAGATAATTCCTCCCGCACCCTCTTGACCTTTTTTATGAAAATCGCTACCGCAAGTTATAATCAAATTGTTGTTTTTAGCAATCTCTTTTACCTTTTCTTCCTCGCGCAAAAAGCGATAATGGCAGTTAATTTCCACCCCATCTACGCATTTAAGGTCGTGCGGGAAGTGTCCCTGCTCTTTGCGGAAGGGGTGCGCCTGCACAAGCATAAGGTCATTCTTTTTGCACAGTTTATATAGCTCCTGCTGGCTAAGCTCGTAAATATACGGGTTGTCCAATAGAAACTGAGGCTGTGCTCCATAAATCAAAAATTCGGCATACGGACAATCGGGCAGGCTTAACGCCACCTCTATCCCGAAAAACACCTTTACGCCATATCTATCGCCTAAATCGTGAGTGCGATAAAACTCCTCGACAAAACGCTTGGGATAGTCGGCGCGAGTATACGCACCGCCGTAACTAACCGTATACAGCGCGTTATAATGGTTGCAAAGCACAAAGTTAATGCCGGCCGCATCATATGACTCCACAGCTTCAACGTAGTCTGTGGACGCACAAACAGAAAATCCCGAGTGGACGTGCAAATCTATCTTCATAAACTACACCGCCGTCTGTGTGCCCGTCGGGCTGTCCACGCTGAACGCAATATTGGTAATATGGTCGGCAATTCTTTCAAGCTCGGTAATTACGTCGTAGAAGTACGTTCCGCCCTCCACCGAGCACTTTTGCGCGTGCAAGCGCAAGATATGATGGTCGCCATACACCTTTTTAAGCGTGTCCACTTCGTCCTCGAGCTGAGCAATCGTTTTAAGTCCCGCCTTGTTGCGAGTTTCTACTACATTAAGCCCAAGCCCGAACATTTCATCCACCTTAGCATACATATTTTTAAGCTCGTCAATAGCCTCATCCGAAAATTCGGCGTTGTCTTGCAAAAGCCCGCCCGCAAGCTCCATAAAGTTTTCGGCATGGTCGCCTATGCGCTCTATGTCGTTGATTACATGGTGAAGCGTACCGAGAAGCTTCTCGTCTGCCGAACTTATATTGAGCGACGAAATTTTTATAAGGTACGACGCTATCTCTTTGTTAAGCACGTTTATATCGTCCTCATTGCCTTCGAGAAGGTCGTTTTTGCTGATGTCGCAGTTAATAAGCGCCTCCATAGCAATGGCGAGGTTTTCCTTTGCAAGCGACGCCATATGTAGCACCTCTCTTTGCACCTGCGTTATGGCAATGGTAGGAGTTTTGAGCAGTCTGTCGTCAATAAACTTAATGGCAGAGTGCTTTTCCTTGGTGTTGTCTTTAATCAAAACCGTAGACAGTTTTGCAAGCTGGCCTACAAACGGCAACAGCAAAAGCGTATACGAAAGGTTGAACACGACGTTAAATATTGCTATACGCCAACCAGGAATGTCGATAATTCCGTCCATAAACTTAGCGATTTGGTTTCCGCAAATGGCAAGCAAAATGCAGAACACAATTGCTCCGAATACCGATGTAACAACGTGCAAAAACGCTACACGCTTGGAGTTTGTGCTTGCGCCGATAGCTGCGAGCACGGCGGTAATGCACGTGCCGATATTAGCGCCTATAACAAGGAAAAACGCTTGATAGGTTGTCATAGTACCGACACCCATAAGCGTTATATAGATACCCGTTGCCGCACTCGACGACTGAATAAGCGCCGTAAACAAGAGCGAAATGAGCATCAACAGTATTGGATTTTTTATGGTCGAGAAAAGATTTACAAAGAAATTTTTGATAAGCTCGGTCCCCATTGCGCTACTCATAAAGATAAGTCCGACAAAAATAAGACCAAAGCCTGTAAGGATAATGCCTATTCTGTTTACGCGCTCCTTTTTGGAAAACAACATCATAGCAACGCCCACAAGGCTGACTGCCGCAAAAAAGACGTTGAGGCTGAACCCGCCGCTGCCAAATGCCGACAACGCGACGATTACGCCCGTAATGGTCGTGCCGAGCTTGGCACCGAGCACTATTGCAGTAGCCTGAGTAAGCTGCATAATGCCTGCGTTCACAAGCCCCATGGCCATGACAGACGTTGCCGCCGACGACTGAATAAGCGATGTTACTCCTGCGCCTATGCCGTAACCGGCAAGCTTTTTGTCACTAAGCCGATTGAACATCTGGCGCATGCCTTTGCCTGCGCTTTGCTGCAATCCGTCGCTCATAAACTTCATACCTGCCATAAATACGCCTACGCCGGCAAGTAATTGTAAAATACTCATAAACAGAGCCATAAACAAAACCCCTAAGGGCAAATTTACCCAATAACAATATAAATTATTTGCGTTAATATGTCAAGACTTTTGCACTTACTACGAAAAAAAACATATGTAACGGTAAGTTTCCTCCAAAGAGACTGCGGCATGTCTTTGAAGAATTATAAAGAAAGTCGAGAATGTTTCTCGACCATAAATTAAATATATTTATTAATTATTAGAAAAATCTAATTTAGGAGGATTTGTAGAACTATAGCGCCAATATGAACCTCCCAGCTTCAATTTATTTTTTATCGAATCTTCAGTCATCCAAAAATCTTCAGAAACAACTTCACATCCGTTAACGTTTCCATTTTGCTCGGATGTAACAATACAATCGAAAATACCTGTTATTGTTCTCGGGCATAATTCATCGGTTTGTGGACAGCTCATTTTATTATTAAATGTCCCACAACAATTAACGGAAGTATCATCACTGGCAATTATTAATCCCCCTGCTCGAGAATCGTTTGTTTTTGTGATTGTGCAATTTTCTGTTATTTGATTGTTATATGTAAAACTTGATGCAATAGAGGAACTTCCTGCATATCCAATTAAACCTCCTAAATTCCTACTCACATTATTTGCATTACCATCTGCATAAGAAGTGGCTGTAAATATATTATCATTGGCATAGCATTGACTTACTTGAATCTTATTAACTCGTCCAGCAATTCCTCCCGCAAATAAATCCCCTGTGCTTTTTGCTGTAATGTTATTTCCTTCACTATAGCAATATTGCACTTTAGTGTTTATTGATGAATCCTTAGGAGCTGTGCAACCTACTATTCCTCCAATATACGCTTTTGATGTGGAGTAATAAGAAAATGCACCTTTACTATAATAAGTTGCACTTGCTATTAATTCATTATCTTCTGCATATGAATTAGTAATAGACCCTTGAGTATATCCTACTATACCTCCCACATATGGATAACTATATATAGATTGCGAGGTAGCTGTTATTGAACAATCTTTTGAATAACAACCATTTACAGTATTACAAGCTGCAGCTATAGCTCCAGCAAAAATTTCATAACTTGTTCCCGAAAAATTGCTATAACCAGTAATCTCAATGGTTATATTTTCTGCCGAACAATTTTCTATAATTGCTCCATAAGAAGTATCATGATCTCCAAGTGTACCAACAAAACTTTTATGAGTCCCCGCGTTATAAGCGCCGGAATATATACCACCTACATAGCAAGGATAATAATTGCTTTGTGTTGCCGTTATAGTTGAATTCCTAACATGCACATTCTCGATTTTGCCACCGCCACCTATCTTTACTATTGAAAGAGCCAAAACTTTTTCACCACTTATAGTAACACCTTCAAAAGTAACATTTTTAATTAAACTTGTTGAAGGACTGAAGAAAGCCCCGTCATTTGTAGATCCTGAAGCTGTTAATACAAAATTTTTTATCTTATGACCTTGACCATCAAATGTACTAAATTTTCTTGTACTAATAGTTTGGAAGTTACAGTCGATATCTGCTGTAAGTATTACATCTCCACTCGCTGACATTAATTCATCGAAATTTGAAATCTTTTTAGCAAAAATAGTCGTTATTCCGCATCCGGTAAAAGCCCCCATAACGAATATTGCCATAAACATATTGATTAAAAGTGCAACAAAAACTTTTATTCTCATAATTAACTCCTTTATATTTTATTTTGATTACCAACACCTTTTAGCTGCAAGTCGCCACCAAGCACCTGTCCCCAAATGGTCGTATCAAGAGCTAGTTTAGTTAAAATACTATTCCATTCATCCTCGAGAATAGGAATATTATTAATATTAGATGGTATTTGCCTACCACGAACGTAACAATTGAAAACCATATTGCTTTTACTGGTAAAAATATCACTATTGCCACCAGATACGACATTATTGTTTACAGCACAATATGCTATAGATGCCTCCGACGAGCCAATAAAACCCGCAGTATTCACTTCATTTCCAGAACCGCTTGTCCCACGTATCTCACAATTTTGAGAAATACTGTTTTTTATAGTATTATAAGAAACTCCACATAACCCTCCCAAGTTTGCTGTTACTGATGAATAGTTAGAAGTTGCGACAAAATTATTATTATCACTCAAGCAATTCTCTATTTGTCCATCATTTCTTCCAACGATTCCTCCAAGAGAGTAATTATTGGCGACAGCAACCTCAAAAGTATTTCCTATGCTTGCACATTGAGATACTATTCCATTTGTTTTTATGTTGCCTCCATTATATCCATCAGCCTCGCCAGAGTAACCGATTATACCCCCTATTCGAGTTGCCCTATCTGAATTGCTATTTGCTTCTATTTTAAATGTATTGTTTTTTGCAAGGCAATTGCTTAAAGAAAATCCATGTTGAAGTGTAGTACTATAATGCCCGACTATACCTCCAACATTTAAAATCCCATAAACATCTGGAGATATTATTTCAATGTTACAATTTTGTATTGTATTATTTGTTATTTCAATTTCATAACTACATGTACCACAAAGTCCACCAATTTTAAAATTGCCGCCATTAGTTACATTACATCTTATAGTACAATTATCTATCAAACATTCATCAATTATATCGGTATAACCTCTCGCGCATAATAATCCGATATTAACACCACTGTAACCGGCATTACCTGTAATGGAGCATCCTTTAATTGCTATGTTCTTAAAACCTCCGCTTTTCCTCTGAAACGGTGAACTTCTACGACCTTCCGCCACTACAATAGCGATTTTTGAAGCATCAGTCGCCATTACGATAATGTTTTCGAATGTAACGTTTTCCAAATATTCCACTTCCGAAAAAAACGCTGTACTTGTACTGTATGACGAACTTGTAGTTGTTCCGACATATGGATCATACATTTCGTTTATAGTACAATTTCTTATTGTATGCCCATTGCCATCAAAAGCTTTAACCTTTTTGGGGGTCCAATAATTTCCTTCCAAATCAATATCTGCAGTAAGCCTATAACTTTTCCCTTTTTCCATGGCATAAAGCTCTTCTTGCGTAGATATATCATGATACTTACTGAACCACCCTGCGTAAATGCCAAACGCAACTACCACAACAATTAAAATAATAAAAGCAATTATCAAGCGAATTCTAAAAATTTTTTTGCTTCTTTGTGTCATACGTTTACCTCTCTAAATTTCCTTTTAATATCGTTACTATTCCTACAACACTTTTCCCGGATGTCCCGGCTTTCCCAATATCATATATATCGTTCCACATCATAGAAACAAGCGGTCCGGTTAAAATACTATTGTTTCCACCAGGATTCCCTTTTTTCCCGCCTAAGCCGCCAGAAACTGCAACTTTTGAATCATGAGTCCCCATATTGACAATTAAATACTGCGTTACTACTCCGCTTCCTCCATTCCCCCCATTGGAGCCTTTACCTATTGTTTTAGTCGAATAAGTGGTAGTAGACGCACCATTCCCGCCGTTACCGCCGTTTCCTCCGCGAATTGTAAGATTGCCGCTTCCTTGAACTATTATAGTAGGCGCGATAATTGCATCTAAACCATCTCCCCCGTCTAATCCGTCTTTCTCAGAATTATCTTCAAAAACTTCTGTCTGCGCAAATCCACTTTTTCCTATAATTTGGTTGTCTCCACTAACTGCAAAAATTACATTATAATCATCTTTTAAGCGAGAATAATTATCACCTTTAGTAGCTATTTTTCCAATAAGCTTTGCATTTTTGAATTCAAATAATAAATCTGTAGTGCGAAAATCAATGGTTGCTTCAAATTCCATATCAGATTGTTCCGACTTATGTACAATAACTTTACGAATTGTTGATGATATAGTGCCATTAAAATCGGTTTCATCAGATAAATTAAGTATTTCACTGTCCAAAAAATTTATATTTTTTGAAGCCACAATTGAATTAGACGGCTGAGATACACTATTTTTAGATGAGTTTTTCGCTATTACATAAAATTCAGTATCTTGTTGAAGTTCACCAAAAGTATAATTCGTTAAAAATGTTGTTTCAATATAGTTACCATTTTTATAAATATCGTACTCAGTAGCATTATTAACTGAATCCCAATATAAATAATTGCTAAATGAAATTATATGTGGTGATGATACGGTTCCTTGAACAGACGGCTGGTCATTCGGAGTGCCAGTAAAACTAAATAAGTCACAACCTGTAATATAAAAAATTAATACTGCCATAACTGCACAAAGACATAAAAACTTTTTTCTCATTAATGTGCTCCTTTAATTTAGTCTTATAACTATAATTATTGTAACACTTTAAGACTAACCAGTCAATCCTATAGGACTAATAAATAGCAAAATTTTGTGTAAAATTATATTTATAAGAATAATGAGAGGCAATTATGGATGTAGGAAAAAGAATTAAAGAGTTGAGAGAACGTGCCAATTTTACGCAGAATCGATTAGCCGAATGGGCAGGGGTTTCTCAAACTCATTTACGACGAGTAGAATTAGGAGAACAAGATATTACAGTAGGACAACTTAGATTAGTTTGCGATGGATTAGGAGTGACCCTTGCAGAATTTTTTAATGTTGATGATGAACAAGAAAGCCTTTCCGATATAATATCTAAATTGACCCCAAAACAAAAACAACTATTAATTGCATTTTTAAAGAGTATTTAATTAAATATAAGATAAAAGCCCCCTAATAAGGAGGCTTTTATCTTTGATTCTATTTATTCTATAATAATTAATTTACAAACTATTCTTTATCATTACTCTCTTTTTTATCGAACTCGGGCGGATGATTTAAGGTGACTTGCGGGAAGGGCACGTTTATGTTGTTGCGGTCGAACATAAGTTTGAGTTCGCGGTTTAAGTCGCGCTGCACCTGATAAATGTCGGTCTCCTTGCACTTTGCCACAAAGAGCAAATCCACGCTCGACGTGTTTAAGGCGTCTACCCCCTTATATATAGGACCTTCGATAATGGCGGGAATATGCTCGCGAATGACAGGGAGATTGTCGCGAATGACCGCCTCGATGCGCTCGATACTGTCACCGTACTCTGTGCCTATTATGCATTTAGCGAGCGAAAGCTCTTGAGTCTGATTGACAAGCGATCGAATGTCGCTGTTGTTTATAATTTTACGGTTGCCGCCGGCGTCAATCAACCTTGTCGTACGAATACCTATCTCCTCCACCGTGCCACGCCAGTCGTCAATAACGATAATGTCGCCCACCTGATAGTCGCCCTCAAAGACGATGAACATTCCGGAAATGATGTCGGCAATAAGTGTTTGCGCGCCGAGACCTATGACAAGACCGAGGATACCGGCACTTGCTATAAGAGTTGTCGTATCCACACCCCAAATACTGAGAATGATAAGTACAGCTACAATGGCTATAACGTACTTTAAAAAGCTGGATAGCAGCTTGGCGATAGTTATGCCACGGGCATTTCGCTTAAGGCTTTTTTTAAGCAACAGTTTTACCAATAAACTTACAACATAAGCAATGGTTATTACTTGCACAGTCTCGATAACCGCAACTATCTTGTTGAACAAAAAATTGAGGACGGGATTGTTGGATATAGACTGGTTGAACACCGAGTCTTCGCCGTATATGTGATGCGAAAACACAAAGGCAGCCACCGTACCTATTATAAGCACTACGGCAATTATTATTTTGATAACCGATTTTTTAGATTTTTGTTGTTCCATTTTCCACTCCTATTACGCTTTTTTAGTACGAATCGATTGCTTTACAATCGTTTTATTTCCGCTTTTGATTGCTATTGTGTACGACATATTGGGCTTTAGTCCTGTTATTTCGCCACTTGCCGTAACGCCCCCCACTCGCTCGACGCGCTTAGTAAAATCGTTATACAGCACAACGCTGATGTCGTCTAAATTACTTAAATCCAACTCGCTTAATAAAATTTCGTACGACACCGTCGTGTCCGTGCTCGATAAATAGACAAACTCGGCGCTGATACTATTTGTCGCCGGTAAGAAGAGCGCGGTCACAATGGCAAGTACCGCCGCCGACATTGCAAAGCGCGAGACAGCGCTTTTTTTGCCGCTCCCGCTATTATGCTCTTTGTACCTTTTGCTCGAATCGGGAAGATGCGTAGAAGGAATCTCCGCTATTTCTTCGGGCCTAATCATATCAGGCGGCGGAGCGATTTCGGCAGCTAAGTTGTTTACTTCGTTATTCATACAATATCCCCATAACAAAGGCCGTGCATCTAAGCAAGGCCCAAAAACTTATTCGGTCATAACTTTGAGTGTTATCAGTAGCTTCATTACCATCGAGACGGTGAAGTACGTTACAAGTATCAGACTTACAAGGAAGAATATGCTTGCAAGCTGAATGGGGTCATTAACGTCAAACGACACAATGCCGAGCGACTCGCCCAAGAGGAATGTCGTAAGCATTATAAGCCCCACCGTTATTATTAGCAAGAAGATTCTGTACGCATTGAGCGGCTCGCAAATTTTGATAAGCACCATTACACCCGTCCAGCCAAGCGAAAGCACCAATAGTGCGGTAAACATATCGTCGGTGATAACGTCACCGTATGTCATTCTGATAAAATTGCGGAAGACGTACAGCGCCATTACGTTGAACACGAGCGCAAATCCACCCGGTATGGCGCGACTGACGACGTTGGACAAAAAGTTACCCTGTATGCGCTGTTTGTTGGTTTGCAGCGCCAAAAAGAAGGAGGGCAAGCCTATAACAAACACCTCGAGCAGCAGCAAATGATTGGTTTGCAGCGGGTACGCCGTGCCCATAAGAATAAAGAGTATGGACAGCAGTATGGACATAAACGTCTTCATCAAAAACAGCGACGACGACTTGGTGATGTTGTTTACAACGCGTCTGCCCTCTATTACGACGCTGGGCATAGATGAGAAGTTGCTGTCTAATAGCACCAGGTGACTGACATTACGAGCCGCCTCGCTGCCCGACGCTATTGCCACCGAGCAATCCGCCTCGCGCATAGCCAAAATGTCGTTGACGCCGTCGCCCATCATGGCAACGGTATGCCCCTTAGCCTTTTGCGCACGTATGAGGAGGCATTTTTGCTCGGGCGTAACGCGGCCGAATACTGTGTACTGATTAGCCGCCTCCACCACCTCTTGCGACGACAGTCCGTCGAGCGAGATGTACTTATCTGCGTCGACAACGCCTACACGCCTTGCCACTTCGGACACGGTGAGCGGGTTGTCTCCGCTTATGATCTTGATAGTAACGTCATTGTCCTTAAACCATTGTATCGTATCGATAGCGTCCTCGCGGATGTGGTCCTCTATGGAAACGACGTATATGGGTGTCAAATCGGAGGGAATATTGTCATCCACGATAGGCATATCGCTGTGAGCAATGACTATAACGCGATAGCCTTCCGCGGCGTTTTCATTGACAATCTTTTCGAGCTCAGAATTGCGCTTTTTTATAACGAACTCAGGCGCACCGAGCACGAAAGTGCCTACATCATCAAAGGTGACGGCGCTCAACTTGCGCTGCGATGAGAACGGCACTACGGTAACAGGCCGATACTTGGGATTGCCACCGTACTCGTTGCCGAGCGCTATTGCCGTCTGGTTGTTGTCGCCCGTCGCACTAATCATAGACCCCACTATGTCGTTTATCGAGTATTCCTCGTCGGTCATAGCAAAGTGCGACTTGACGCGCATAGTGCCGTCGGTGAGCGTGCCCGTCTTGTCAAGGCACAGCACGTCGACGCGGGCAAGCATCTCTATACAATAGAGGTCTTGGACGAGCGCATTCTTTTTGGACAGTCTTACAACGCCTATAGCAAGCGCCATAGAAGTCAATAGGAACATTCCGGCAGGGATCATACCTATGACCGCGCCGCTCGTACTCATAATCGTGGCACGCACGACTTCGGAAGTGATTTCGCCGTCACGAGTCAGATTGCCCACCACCATAAGTATTGATATGGGTATGATAAACACGGTTACGAGCTTGATTATGAATATGATAGAGCCGCGCAACTCGCTGCGAGGCTTTTTGTATTTTTTGGCGTTAGAGGCGAGCGTATCGATGTAGTTGTTTTCGCCCACTCTTTCGACGCGGGCATAGCAGCTGCCCGATGAGATGTAGCTGCCGCTGTAAAGCGTGTCGCCCACCTTTTTCCTTACGGGAACGCTTTCGCCGGTTATTATAGATTCGTTAACCTCGCACTCGCCCACAAGCACGATGCTGTCGCTGCAAATCTGATTGCCAAGCTCCAAGCGCACGACGTCGTCTAAGACAAGCTCACTCACGGGTATCGCCGTCTCCACCCCGTCCCTGACCGTAATGGCTGTCGGCGCGGTGATAAGGCTAAGCTTATCAATCGTTCTTTTGGAGCGAATCTCCTGAATTATACCTATAAAGATATTGGCGACGATGATGACCAAAAAGAAAAGCTGAGCAGGTTGTGCGCCCGCCCAAATAAGCGCCGCCGCCACAATGAAGGTCAGCACGTTAAAGAAGGTAAAGATGTTCTCAACTATAATTCCGCTGTACGAGCGACCCTTCTTTTTGGCAATGACGTTGACATAGCCGTTGTCCCGGCGTTCCTTGACCTGCTCCTCGCTAAGTCCGACATTGTACTCGGGGCTATATCTTATAGCCTTGCTCATATCCGAAGCGGGTTTGATTTTCTTCTTTTTTGCCGGTCTTACAATCGAATTGGAGATAAGGCTGTTTTTAGCCTCGCTTTTATCCTCTTGCTGGTCTTTATTACTCGGTTTTAAAATCTTAAAAGCCATTTAGTCAGTTTCCTTTTCTTGAATTGCGCCGCAAAAGCCGCACACATCGGCACCGCCTTCAGCGACACTCGATGTGCCGCCGCAAACAGGACATGTATATTCTCGACTGTCCATATCTATGTTGCCCGAATTTACGATCAATTGTTCCTTGTCTATAAAAATGCTTTCAAAAAAGCCTTTTTCGTTGAGTTTTATAAAGTTATCCACTATATGCGCCTCGTCGGTGCCCAAGCTCTCGCGGATTTCGGTGACGGCGTTGCGCGGATTTCGGCTGAGTACTGTCGCGTACGAGCGGTACAGCTCGAGCACGTGCTTGCGTTTTTGTGCCACAATGCCGATCGGCAGGGGGACGAAAACGTACACTATCGCCGCGGCTATGGTTATATAAAAGTATATATTAAAGTAGGTTTCATCATACAGCACAAAGCCCAAGACCGCAGACACTATTACCGCCAAAAACAAAGCAGCGGCAAGGATTTTGGACGAGATGTCCATAGCAACAGAGGATTTTTCGTATTTAATAAACTGCGCCGTTTCCTGCATTATTGTACACCTCCACGTTTAAAGTGTAGCATAAGTTACGGGCTATGTCAATAATACGGACAAAATTCCATGAATATATTTTGGGGATTTTGCCAAAAATAGTGGTATCACAAGGAGGATTTATTATGAAAGACCTTAAATGCGGCAAAAAAAGTTGTAAATATAACAAAGGATATTGCTGCTGCGCTCGCAAAATAGAAGTGGCTAAAAGCACCGATTGCCTTACCTTTACCCCCACCGAAAAGAATCAAAGTATGTTTGAGGCAGGTAGCGATTTTGTCAAAGCCGATTATTCGGTTGATACCGCGGTGGGCTGTAATGCCGATTGCATTTTCCAAAAGGAAAACAGATGCGTGGCTAACGGCATCACCGTTATGGGCGAAAGCAATACCGCCAACTGCTTAACCTTTATAAAAGATTAGCCTACTTTTTTTGAAAAAAAAGTAGGCAAAAAATTTTAAACTTAAATTATTAACCTTGTAAAGGTCTCCCCTAAAGGAGACCTTTTTGCAACCCCAACTATTATTGAGCCGCACAAAGCAAAAGAGCCGAGTTACCTCGGCCCTTTTGCAAATTATGAAATTTTATTATGGCATTAACATTTACTATCTTGCTGTCCAGTAATAATATATATAAGTTTTAATATATCGAGCGCCCTTAATAGTATCCGAAATAGTTAAATCCACATTAATCCCGCTCGTTGATGTGACAGTCCAATTAGGATTCTCAAAATATGCAGTAAATATCTTGGAGCAACCATCAAACGCTTTTTCACCTATCCACGTTACACTTTCAAGAATTCTAAAAGCCGTTATGTTACTACATCCGTAAAAAGCATATGAATCAATCATAGTTCCACCTGTTATCGTAACCGTCTTTAAAGTACTGGGCACATATGTAGAATTTTCCTCATAAGTTTTTGCGCCAAAAATATATCCAAAGAAGCTATTACTACTTAATACAAGAGATTTATTTCCTCCTACAAATGGGATAGAAATACTTTTAAATTTACAATCCTTAAATGCACCAAAACCAATTTTAGTTATAGTATTAGGTATTACCACATTAGTTATTAAATCATTCCAAGTGGAAAAGTCATTACCCTCAAAAGCATAATCTGCAATTGCAGTAATAGTTACTCCATCAAGCTGCTCCGGTATAGAAATCGAACTTCCATTCTTTTTAAAATATGTTCCGGTAATTGTGCTTCCTTCATGTTTGAAATAATCTCTTGCACCTTTTACAGCTTGATAAGCATTTAGCTTTTTAACTTTATGCAAATCTTTGCTACTTGTATAGTTGATATCCATATCAGTAGCACTTTCCATAATTATTGATTTTATTTGCTTAGCTGAAAAATAAGGATCAACCGATTGTATCAATGCAGCTACACCCGCCACATGCGGAGCCGCTAATGATGTGCCGCCATCTATCTTATATCCGGACGAATTAATATAAGTCGGACATATAGTAAATACATTATAGCCGGGGGCATAAATACTTACACTATTTGTACCATAATTTGAACCGTAGGGACGAGTATTATTTACATTTATTTGGCTGACTGAGATAACCCTATTACTAAATGCGGCATAGTCTGTGTTGGTTTCATCTGCATAATTCGACGGATAATGGTGATTATTGTCATCGTCAACATTTACGTTATCGTTACCAGCAGCAGCAATAAAAAGACCTTTATAATTCATGATTGCTTGCTTAATCACGTCAATTTCTTGTCCAAGCTTATTGCCTCCACTATAATTAAGAATAGGTATTCCTTTTTCTATTGCTTTGGTTATAGCATATGCTACAGCTTCATTATCAAATTTATAACCACTATTTGCCGAATCTTTTGGATCATCATACCAAAAAACAACTTGCAATGGGACTAATTGCACATTCCAACAAACGCCTACAAAACCGCCTGAAGCCTTACCGGTAGCACCTATTATACCGGCAACTTGTGTTCCATGTCCGGTTGGATCATCATTAGTTATCTCGTTATCATTATAACAATCCCAACCTTCAACTACGTTTCCCTCTAAGTCTGGGTGGTCTGCTATCCCGGAATCTATAACGCCAACTTTAACACTGGAGCTACCTGTGGTTATTTTCCAAGCCTCTTGTGCCTTTATTCCATAAGTACCATACAAATTCCATAATGTTTTTTGTTGATCCTCTGACCAATTATCCGGCAAAATATCATCTGCTAATGGAGTATCATAGTAAGCAGGACCAACATATTTAATGCCGTCGACATTCTCCAATTGGCCTATAACCTTAAGCACATTTTCCTTAGATTTATTAGGCAACGTGATTTTTAATATCTGTCTGAAGTTTTCCTTATCCAAGTATTCATAGCTGTCAATGTCACCGGGCAAATAAGTCAAATCTTTTACTTGGATATTTTTTAAATTGCCGAAAAGTTTATTTTCGTGCTTTACATTTAGTCCGCCAACGTTTTTATCCATGATGACCATAACACTATCGTCGGCAAAATCATCCTCTATGGTTGCTTTACTGTAAACCTTTTGTTCGTAAACAACTTTTTCAAGCTCATTAGCTTGTACAGAAGTCAAATCATACAAAAAAGCAACCAATAAGGAACACAACATCACAAGCGGCAAACAAAAAAGTGCCACTTTCCTTATCTTAAATTTTATTGTTTTCAAGTTTATACTCCTTATGTAATATTTTATTCGAGTTTATATACTCGATATTGGGGACCTGAATAGATTAAAATTATTCCGTCAAACTCTATACGTATCATATTAGCAGGATAACCAAAACTACCGTCGTTATACTCCATTCGCATAACAGCATAACCGTTATAAACACCCAAATAATCATCAATGTAAACATTATCAGGCGTTGCATCCGAATAAGCGCCATTATTACGCACTCTATTCGCCTCTGCTGTCTTTATTGCTTTTTTAGCCCTCTCACTCAACTCGGGTGTTTTTTTAGTGGGTACAAATTCTATTTCATAATCAGATCCCAAATCATCACGTGTACCTCCTATAACAACACCATATTGAAAATAAGAAATATGCATTATATCATCTCTTGTCAACCAGCCATTTTCGTATGCTGTTTCTATAGGATAACTATCTCCTGCATATACGGCAAGCGATAAACTTAACTCAAATTCCAAGTCCTCTATTTGTTCCTCTAAGTTCTCTATTTTGTCAGCCTGCCTCCTGTTTTGCTCCTCAAGCTCGGATACTCTATCCGACTGCTGTTTATTCTTTTCTTCCAGCT
>JAFLVB010000003.1:56652-61508 GCA_022508465.1 Clostridiales bacterium | reverse complement strand
CGCTACGCTCGTACTTCGTGGCGTTCGCTTCGCTCGGCTGAGGACAGCCTCCCCCCTGTATTTGCTTTGTCAATTAAAATACCTATACAGGAGGGGTATGCTCATTTAGAGGTTATTTAGTTATAGCTATTACAATCGTTAGCTTAGCATAAAAAGAGCCTACCCTTTGTATAACGATATTTAAATAGATTTTGTAAGAACAGGGGGAGGCTCCGCAGAGCGAGGAGTTTACGACGAGCGCGCGATGGTGATGGTGATAAAATAATCAATAACACCTTGACAATATAAATAAAATGTTTTACAATATATACATATAAAATGACTTTTAATAAGGAGTAAAAAATGAGGAAACTAATTATAATCTGCATAATGTGTATGCTTATGACACTTAGCGCTGTTATTGTTGCTTGCGACAATAAGCAAGAACAACCGCATCACGAGCATACATATAGTAACGAGTGGAGTAGTGATGACACCCACCACTGGCACGCAGCAACTTGTGAGCATACGGACCTTGTAAAAGACAGAACAGAGCATAATTTTGATGAATATAAATGCGTTGATTGCGACTATGAGATAAAAACCGAAGGATTAGAATATAAGCTAAATAGAGATGGCAATTCATATTCGGTTGTAGGAATTGGAAGTGCAACCGAGGCTCATATAATTATTCCATATATTTATAACGGTAAGCCTGTAACAAGCATAGGAGATGGTGCCTTTCAGAATTGCGATAGCTTAGAGAGTGTAGCAATTGGGGAAGGTATAATAAGAATAGACGATCTTGTGTTCTATGATTGCGATAGCTTAATAGGCATAAAAATTCCCGATAGCGTGACAAGCATAGGGTATGGGGCATTTATGGATTGCGATAGCTTAGAGAGTGTAATAATGGGTGATAGTGTAACAAGCATAGGTGATAATGCATTTACTAATTGCAGTAGCTTAGTAAGTATTACAATCCCCGATAGTGTAACAAGTATAGGGGAACGTGCGTTCTATAATTGCAGTAGCTTACAGTATAATATATTTGACAACGCAATGTATTTAGGCAATGATAGTAATCCTTATTTAGCATTAATAGAAGCAAAAAAGACGGACATTGTATCTTGTGTAATTAATGATAATACAAAAGTTATTGCAGGTGGTGCTTTTAAATGGTGTAATAGCTTAGATAATATAACCATTCCTAATAGTGTAACAAGTATAGGGAATTATACGTTCTTTGATTGTAGTAGCTTGGAGAATATAACCATTCCCGATAGCGTAACAAGCATAGGGCAGAGTGTGTTCGATGGATGCAGTAGCTTAGAGAGTATAACCATTCCCGATAGTATAACAAGCATAGGACAGCGTGCGTTCGATGGATGCAGTAGTTTAAAGAGTATAACAATCCCTGATAGTGTAACAAACATAGGGGATTATGCGTTCGATGGATGCAGTAGCTTAGAGAGTATAACCATTCCCGATAGTGTAACAAGCATGGGGAGTTATGTGTTTAATGAGTGTTATAATCTAAGATATAACGAATATGATAATTGGTTATATTTAGGTAATGATAATAATCCATATGTAATATTGATAGAAATAAAAGATACTGATATTACGTCTTGCGTTATTAATGATAAAACAAAATTTATACATAGCGATGTGTTTCGTAGTTGCAGTAACTTAGAGAGTATAATCATCCCAGATAGTGTAGAAAGTATAGGATATTTTGCGTTCCAGAATTGCTATAACTTAGAGATTATATTCTATAAAGGCACAGCTGATGAATGGGGTAGCATCAGTATAAGCTCAGGTAATTACAACTTGACTGCCGCAACAACCATATACTACTATTCCGAAATCGAACCGAGCGTAGGAAAGAAGGGCAAGTACGATGGCAACTACTGGCACTATGACGAAAATGGCGAGCCTGCTATTTGGAGAAAGTAAGAATAATAAAAAACTCACTATTCTATAAACAGAGTAGTGAGTTTTTATAACGATTTAGATGTTATATGCTAATGTTAGCAACTATGTTTTTCGACGATAAAATACTAAATATATGATTATATGTTAAAATATACATATTGCCCTATTTTATAATATGGGTATGGAAATTTTATTAGATAAACGCAAGCAAGAGCTTGTAAGAAGTTACATCCCGTCCGACGGTAGCCTCAAGAGTTTGGCGTTGTTTTTTGATATGCTATCCGACGGTACGAGGCTGAAAATATTGTCCGCGCTGTCCATTTCGTCGATGTGCGTAAATGATCTGTCGTCAATGCTCGGACTTAATCAGACGACGCTGTCCCACCAGCTTGGCAAGCTGCGCACGAGCAAGATTGTGGACTATCGCAGGCAGGGCAAGATCTCCTTTTATTACATAAGCTGTAAGGCGATTTCGGACATTTTGCTCACCGCCGTTCAGGTCGCAAACTAAACCTTGTGGATACTCTTTGCAGTTTTGTAATAGCTGACCTTTTCGATTCCCGACGTGTCCGTCCAATCGATGGGGGCAAAGCCATGGTCAGTAAGATACTTGTTCGCCTTGCTGAACGGCTTTGAGCCGAAGAAGCCTCTATATGCCGATAGCGGGCTGGGGTGAGGGGAAGATATAATGTATGACCTGGGTGAAATTATGCTCTTTTTGGCAATCGCGCCCGCGCCCCACAGTATGTAAATGACAGGCGTTTCGCGCTTGTTGAGCTGTGTTATAATGCTGTCGGTGAACTCTTGCCAGCCCAGATGTGCGTGGCTTAGTGGGTTACCCGCACGCACGGACAGAACGGTGTTTAAGAGCAGCACGCCCTGCTTTGCCCAGCCTATGAGTGTTCCGCTTGGCTGAGGCTTAACGCCTATGTCATCCTCTATCTCCTTGTAAATATTGACGAGAGAGGGCGGGAGCGCTATTCCGTCGCTTACCGCAAACGCCATGCCGTTGGCTTGTCCTGCGCCATGATACGGATCTTGCCCGAGTATTACCACTCTAACGTTGTCGTAAGAAACGTATTTTAAAGCGGCAAAGAGCTTGTCCTTGGGCGGATAGACGGTGTGAGTGCGATACTCTTCGTCTACATTGTTCATCAGCTGCTTAAAGTATGGTTTGTCGTATTCTGTGCTTAATATGTTGTCCCAGCTTTCGTTAATCAAATTGTATAACCTCTATTAATAAATATACCACAAGCAAAAATGCTTGGTACGGGCATTTTTGCGCGGCCGTCAAGGCTATTGCCTGCTGTAGGACTTTTAGTCCAAGGCAGAAATCCCGATAGGGATTAAGGGCACGCCAGTGACCTTGCAATTATATTATATTTTGTCGAAAATGGCAAGTGATATTGGGCAGGGACAACATATTTGCATATATGGTGGTGCTAAAATGATCCAAAAAAAACAGGCGGCAAAATTGCCGCCCTTATCTTTGGTTTTTCTTTTGTATAATAGTAGTATGACTGATTGCTTATATAGTTATTCAGCAATTTTATTTTTGTATTTTTCGATATGCTCGAGGTATCTTGCATAAATCTCCTGCACGCATCTATCCCAAGACACATAAATGTCGCGTGCGGCTCCCTCGCTGACCGAATTATAAAGCTCGTCGTCAGCTAATATTTCCTCAATTCTTTTTGCATAAGCCTCTGGAGTGGGGTCGCTTAAAAATCCGTTTACATTGTCGGTGACGGTTGCGCTTGTCACAGAGCCTTTAAGGAATACCGTTGGGGTCTTTTGTGATGCGGCTTCAATCTGCACCAAAGAGTTGGTGTCGTACATTGACGGGAACAGGAACAGCTTTGCACGCAGATATAATGCGGCTAATAGTTCGCGGTCTGTGATTTTTCCGGTAAAGATAACGTTGTCTTTTACAGAAGAAGATGCAACTTTGTTTTTAAAATCGTGCAAGTCTTGCCCGTCGCCGACAAAAATCATCTTAAAGTGCTTGTTATTTAGTAAGTTAAGGGCGTCGAGCAGGAAGTATATGTTTTTAAGTTTGTTGATTCTGCCTACAAACAAGAACACGGGCATGTCTACCGGCAGATTGTATTTTTCGTTGACCGTTTTTATAGCTGTTTCGGTGTCCTCTATTGGTATAAAGTCGGTGCCGTTTTGCTGAACAAGCGGCAAATGATTGACCCCATACTCCAAAAACACCTGCGCAAAGGTTTTGTTGGTTGCATAAAACTCGTCGCATTCGTTGAACGTCTTTACAATCTTTTTAAGCAGCATTTTGGTAATTAATTTGCTTTTTGTGACCTTGTAAAAGTCCATTTTGAATTGAGAATGCAAATTTGCTATAACGGGCACATTGTGCTTTTTTGCATATTTAATTCCGACACGTCCGATTGTGAACGGAGAATGTATATGCACTATGTCGAGATCGGCTGCTTCGAGCTGACGCATAAACTTTCGGTCGGATTTGGGAGTGGGCAAATCGTAATCCAAAAACGGAACGAATATTTTTCGGCAACTCACTACTTTGTACGGATAAGTACGCACGCACTTTTTGTAGCCGCGCGGCTTTAAGGTAAAGACGGTTACGTTGCAAAACTTGCTAAGCCGCTTTGCGTAGTTGTCGACCACCATAATAACGCCATCCACCATGGGGTAGAAGGTGTCTATAAACAGTCCAACGTTTAATTTTTTTTCGTTAGTTTTGTCCATAACCGCTCTCTATATTATATGTCTATATTTTAGCAAAAAATATTAGAGAATGTAAATCATTTTGACACAAAAGGTGGATTTTCTTTAAATAAAAATCCCTATTCGTAGCCCGTATGTTGGTGGCAAGCCCGGAAAATAAAAAAGCCTCGCGGCTTAAGAAAAAAATTTTCCAACATAAACAAAAAAGCGGCTTTCTCCCGCTTTATTTTTGT
>JAFLVB010000003.1:0-56552 GCA_022508465.1 Clostridiales bacterium | reverse complement strand
TTGTATTAGGACCACCGATTAGATAGGTTTATATCGCTGCGCGATATAAGATAGGCAAAAGGGCAAACAAAAAAGCGGCTTTCTCCCGCTTTATTTTTGTTTGTATTAGGACCACCGATTAGATAGGTTTATATCGCTGCGCGATATAAGATAGGCAAAAAGGCAAACAAAAAAGCGGCTTTCTCCCGCTTTTGGTAGGATTGAGTGGACTCGAACCACCGACCCCCACCTTATCAGGGTGGTGCTCTAACCGGCTGAGCTACAATCCTTTATTTATAAGTTCTTAGATTGTAACCCCCACCTTATTTGCATAACGCAATGTTGCACGGTGATGTTCTAATCGGTTGAGCTACAATCCTTTAATTCGCCTTTGCGCTTACATGGTGGAGGTAAGCGGGATCGAACCGCTGACCCCCTGCTTGCAGGGCAGGTGCTCTACCAGCTGAGCTATACCCCCACGCGCGTAAACAGCTTACATATAATAACAAATATAAGAGGAGTTGTCAAACAAAATGCAAGGGTTTCAGAAAAAAATTTAAACTTTTTTTTGAATTGAGAAGTAAGTTGCAAATCTATTAAAACATTGACTTTTTAAAAGAAAAGTATTGACTTATTAAATTTTGTATGTTACAATAATATTTACAGTAATGTAAAATAGAAGGAGCATTAAAATGTTAAAAAACATTCAAGAAGTTCTTGCTTTTTGCGAAGAAAAACAGATTAAAATGATCGACTTTAAGATGATCGATATCGACGGTAGATGGCATCATTTGTCCATTCCAGTATCAAGATTTAACGAAGACACTATGAAGTACGGCATAGGTTTTGACGGCTCTAACTACGGCTTTGCTGCTGTGGAAAAGAGCGATATGGTATTTATTCCCATCATAAGCTCGGCGGTGATTGATCCGTTTGCCGAAATTCCCACGCTCACCATGACAGGTGATGTAAGAGTTATCGACGAGAACAATTCGAGATTCGACCAATATCCGCGTAACGTAGCACTTGCGGCAGAGGATTATATGCGCAAGACCGGCATCGCCGACAGAATGATTATAGGTCCCGAGTTTGAGTTCCACCTTTTCGACCATGTGGCATTCCAAAATAAGCCGGACAAGGCTATGTTCCATGTGGACGCTTGGGAGGCCGATTGGAACAGCGGCGACGACGAAGCTCAAAACAACGGATATCATACCCCGCATAAGGGTGGTTATCACGCTTGCAAACCGCAGGACGTAACCTACGACATTCGTAGCCGTATGTGCATGCTACTTGAGGACTGGGGTGTAAAAGTAAAGTATCATCACCATGAGGTTGGCGGCCCCGGACAGGTCGAAATCGAGGTTGAACTCGGTGATATGACCAAGATGGCAGACAACACCATGATAGTCAAGTATATCGTAAAGAACCAAGCTATTGAAGAGGGAATGACGGCTACGTTTATGCCTAAGCCGATATATGGCGAGGCAGGCAACGGCATGCACGTACATATGCTTCTCCTTAAAGAGGGCAAGCCGGTCTTCTATGACGAAAACGGATATTCGCAGCTCAGCGAGACAGCTCATTACTTTATGGGCGGCTTACTTAAGCACGCTGCAAGCCTTTGCGCATTTACCAACCCGTCCACAAACTCGTACAAGAGACTTGTACCCGGCTTTGAAGCGCCCGCTACAATCGGATATGCTACGGCTAACCGCAGCTCGGTAATTCGTATCCCCGCATACGCAAAATCGCCCGACAAAAAGCGTTTTGAGCTTCGCAATCCCGATGCAACCTGCAATCCGTACTACGCTTATGCCGCAATACTTATGGCAGGACTTGACGGCGTTATCAATAAGATAGATCCGCGTAAAAACGGTTGGGGACCCTTCGACTTTAACCTCTTTGACCTTAACGAAAAGGATAAAAAGAAGATTCAGCATCTTCCCACTTCGCTTGAGGAAGCCCTCAATGCACTTGAAAAAGACCACGACTATCTTATCAAGGACGGCGTGTTCCCTGTAAGACTTATCAAACTTTGGATAGATAAAAAGCGTAAGGAGCTTGACAAAATCAACAAAGTTCCTACGCCCATGGAATTTGAACTTTATTACGATTTATAAAAGTAGTTTTACAGCGCAATAACTGTATTAAAAAGCCTCCTTATAGGGAGGCTTTTAATAATATAAATTCCGCGAGTGTTATTCGCGGGAGAAGTTTTAGTTAGTCGCTTTTCTTAAATCGGTATCTGAGAGGGCAAAACCAATACTTTGTCGCGAACCAAAGAGACGGGAGTAGGTGCGTTCGCCGTAGCGGGAACATATCATTTCGTCGTCGAGGTTGGTTGTAAATATAGTATGCTTGTTCGCAGTCATTCGCTCGTTGATTATATGGAACAGATATTCTACTGTAATATTTTTAAATATATTTTCGCTACCCAGGTCATCGATAATGAGTAAATCACAATCGAGTAGAGGGTCTATGTAACTTAGTTTTTCGTAATCAAATGTCGTATGATATTTGCGCATTCGGTCAACTAATGAAAATGACGAAAGCATAATAACACTATATCCTTTCGCCGAAATCTCATTGGCAATACATGAAGCAAGATAAGTTTTGCCTGTGCCACATTTGCCCATAAGCAAAAGATTAAGTTTGTTGGTAATAGGAAATTTATTACAAAATGCCTTTGCTGTATCGTAAATAGTGGCAACTCTTTTTTGTTCTTCTTTCGGAAAGATACTAATGTCGGAATTATAGAACGTTGCCTCGCTGTTAATTAGACCGTCGCTTGCGCACTTGCTTATTACGCAGCTACACGGTTTGCCATTTACAAGTCCTGTGTCCTTGCATTTTTCGCATTTGTATGGCGGATTAAGCATTTCGCTTGTCACGCCTTTACTATATAAAATCTTGCTGCGCCTAACGAGCAAATCGTTTAGCGTTTTTTCGTCGACCTGCTTGCCTTTGACCTTGTCCATCTTGATACTGCGGATTGCCTTTTCGGTTTCGTAAAGCTCGTTGTCGCTTCTTAGAAGCTCGAGATACAACAGCTTTGCGTCTGTCTCGCGCGATATGCGGTCTTCCACTATTTTATTTATTGCCTTTTTGTAGTCCAATGCTAAATTTCCTCCGGATTTAGATGAGCAAACAGCGCTTCAAGCTGTTCGGAACTTTTTACCGTTACCACGTTTTGCCTTTCCTTAGGCTCGCCGTAAGAACACTTTTTGGCGTCTTCTACCGACTCGACCTTTTGTTCGTGCCAGGAGGCGAGTATGGAGTTTATGTATGCGCTCGCATTGCCCTTGCCGGCGGCGAGGGTGGCGGCGTATTCTATTACTTCCTTATTCATCTTCCAGGAATACGTCCAGGTGCGATAGTAGTCTCTGTCCCACGACGTGATGTTGCGGCTGACTCCCGCAAGCGAGAGCAAATGTCTTATGTCATCGTCGATAGACACAGCCTCGCTTATAAACGAGTTGATTGCGTCTTGACTGAGTAGACCTTGACGGTAGAATTTCTTGACCGTTTCGTCCATTATGCGCAGCGAGCGCATATCGTGAGCATAGCAGTATTTGGCGATAAGTATAAGCGTGTCGTCCGAGAAGCCGTAAGAGAGCCATTTGTTGATATATGTCTCGATAGTGTAGTCGAGCTGTTCTATATAGATACCCAGTATGCGGTTAATCTCTTTGGTGAGCGAATACAGCCTGTCACGATTATCGTTATACGCCTTGATCTCTTCGAGCGAAAAGACGTGGTTTTCAAAATATTTTGTAAGGCGAAGGTCGAGTTTATCCATTCCGCCTTTTTTGAGGTCCTTGGCCACTTGAATGATGACCTCGGGCGTAAAGCCGAGCGTCTTTGTCCACTTGATATAATACTGACTGTCGTTGTGATCAGGGCTTTTTTTGGAGCCCAGCGCCTTAAGTATGGCATTAAGCTCGTCTTGATAGAGAGAAAGCTCGTTGAGTTTTTCGCTCACGCGCTCGAAGTTTGTTGCGCCCTGATGTGCGAGATTGCGTGCTACGGCAAGTATATACGCATAACCGATACTGTCGCCCTTGAGTCTTACGCAGTAGGCGATAATGGCAAGCATGGCGTCCACGTCTATATGCAGCGCTTCCATTATGCTGTAATACTCATTGTACTCGGAGGGCAAAAAGCTGCGATGGGGCAGCATAGCGTGCAGCTGAATGTTGAAATTTTCGTACTTCGCTTTGCTGAATTTTTTGATTTGAGCAGAAAGCGGCTTGACCTCGAGATATTCTATTTCGGGCGGGTCGGTTGAAAGTATATTGACTATGCCTTGCTCTTGCCAATAGAGGAAAGCCTCCATTATGACCGATCTATCCAGCGCGAGCATGGCGGCAAGCTGATCAATGCTGTTGTCGGGTGAATACGCCATACTCAGTCCCGCAATGTACGACTTAACGAAGTTTTCGGGAGCATAAGGCATATATTCGGTAATAAAAAGGTTGTCGAGCTCGACATTGCGGACCATATTTTTTTCTCTTGACAGTTTGGCGAACATTATAATTCCTCGGGACAAAAAAGACTTGCTTAAATACGTTATAAGTTGTATAATACAATTGCAAGGGCACTGCGTGCCTATGTAGAAAATGGCAGCTCCAGTTTAAAAGTTTTTTGGTTACTTTTTTACAAAAAAGTAACAGGCGGGCGCAAAAAATGCCATTGCAAGCAAGCATTTTTGTTTGCTGTATAATATACATATACTAACATAAAACGCGATTTTTTTCAAGCGAAAAATGTACCAAAAATTCGCGCACAACATATTGTAGCTTGGCGATAATATACATACAAAAAAGGAGCTAATATGAAGATTGTTCATACCGCCGATTGGCATCTCGGCAAGAGGCTGGAAAACAAGCTGAGACTATCCGAGCAAGAAGCTGCGCTCGACGAGCTTAACGAGCTTTGCGACCGCGAAAAAGCCGACATTGTTATTGTGGCAGGCGATGTCTTTGATACCGCAGTTCCGTCCGCCGAGGCAGAAGAGCTTTTTTATAAGGCTGCAGTCAAGCTCGCCAAAAATCGTCCGGTTGTAGTTATTGCAGGCAATCATGACGACGCCGATAGACTTGCCGCACCATTCGCCGTAGCAAAGACGTCGGGCATATATCTTATAGGTGGCTTGGACAACACTCGTATTGATACCGATGTGATGACAGGCGGCTTTGGCTGGCTGCGCTTTACCGGGCGCGGCGAAAGGCTTAACCTTGCCGCGTTGCCATTTCCGTCGCGCAGTCGTATGGACAAGCTGTTCCCCGGTCAGTATGAGAGTTATCCGGAGTTCGCGGCGGCGCTTATAGCCAAATGTACCGAGTGTTTTGATAATACCGGCATCAATATTTTTGCGTCCCATCTTTTTATGGACGGCTGTCTTATGAGTGACGAACGCCCGGGCAACGCCGTGATGCTCACTAAGGAGGTTTTGCCCATGGCGCATTACAGCGCGCTCGGGCATATTCACAAGCCGCAATGCGTGTCGAGGAGCAAAAACGCGTTTTATAGCGGCAGTCTCTTAAAATATCATTTTGACGAGAGCGATGACAAAGAGTTTATAGTTTACAACAGCGCGACTAAGCAGGTGACTCATCACCCCATCAAAAGCGGCAAAAAGCTGGTTAGGTTGTATGCTTCCGACTTTGCGGGCGCAATGGCAGAGCTTGACAAGCTAAGTGATTGTTATGCCGAGCTGATTTACGAAAGCATGGTGCCGCTAAAACCGTCCGAGGCGGAAAAGATAAGGGACAATGGGTGTTTAGCAAAGCTCACGGTTATCAACAAGAGCATAAAGCGCGAGGTGCTTAAAAGGCGCGAGCAGACCGATGCCGAGATCTTTGACGCGTACTACAAGGCGGTGCGTGGCGTTTCGCCGAGCGAGGAAACGTTAAAGGCGTTTTTGGAGGTGGTTTCATGAAACCGATATCCCTTGTAATAGACGGCATAAACAGCTTTTACGACAGGCAGGAAGTCGACTTTAGGTTTGATGGTCTTTTTTGCATAAACGGCGACACGGGTAGCGGAAAAACCACCATTTTGGACTGCATTATCATTGCACTTTACGGTTCAAATAAACGCACTTCGGTTATGAGCGACTACATAAATTTAAGGCGGGACAAAGCCGAAATCGTGCTTGTATTCGAGACTACGGTGGAGGGTGAGCGCCAGACCTTTGAGGTGACAAGGACGCTTAGTCGCAATGCGGGGAGCCGCGCAAAACTAATTAACCTTACTACCGGCGAGACTATTGCCGAGCAGACTAACTCCGTAAACGAAGCGCTTGCCGCTATGATAGGCTTGACGCGTGACGACTTTACACAGGTCGTTATTTTGGAACAGGGCAAGTTCGCTAAGTTTCTTACGGCGGGTAAAGCCGAGCGCAATGTCACGGTGAGCAACCTGTTTAAGTTGCATAAGTACAGAGAGCTTGGCAGCAAGTTTAATACCAAAATGAGGGAAACTAAGACGAAGCTTGATAGTATTTCCGAGCAACTTAACGAGCTTAAAGATGTTACCGCTGCCGCCGTAGCAGAGACCGAAAAGGGCATACGGGGTAGCAAAAAACGCATTGATGAGATCGCCGAAGCTGAGAGTAAACTATCGGAGGAGATTGCTCAGCTCAATGAGCTTAAACGTATATTTGACAAATGTGTAGAGGCAGAGCAAAGGCTAACTGTCGAGCAGCAAAAGGCTAAGGAGTTACAAAGCCGTTTGGCTAATTCGCGCGATAATGTAGCCGCAACAAATGAGCAGTTAAAGGAGGCGACGCGGCTTAAAGCGGAGTACGAGCTTATTGCTCAGCGCACAAAGGATTTAGCAAGTCTTATAGAGCAGCTTAATAATCGAAAAAAGTCGATAGACAGATTAAGGTCTGAGTGGAAGGCGGCAAACTTCGAGGCGCAAAAATACGAGAAAGAATTAGCGGAAACGAGCGAAAAAGTGCGAAAACTAAATACTATGTTAAGTTCGCGCTTATCCGACATATTCTTAATTGCCGATTTTGGCGAAAAAGGCGGGTACTGTGATGTATTCGACATAAAGTCCAAAGCGGATAGGCTATCTATGGAGATGTCTGCCGCACAAAAGACTTATGCAGATTGCGACAAAAAAGTAGACGAATTGTCAGCCAAAGTCAAGTTAGAGAGCGAAAAGGCGGCGGCTGCAATCAAGAGCCTCAGCGCTGCCGATGAAGTGCGCGCAGTTCTAAAAAAAGAGGTGGACGAGCTAAAGCAAAAGCGCGAAGATGAGCAGCGCGCCGAAGCTGCTCGGTTCATCCGACAAGGGCTAAAAGAGGGGGACGTGTGTCCTGTTTGTGGCGGAAGAGTGGCTCATCATAATATGGAGCCGAATTTTAGCAAGGTGGCAGAATTGCTCGCTCAAAAGGAGCTTGAACTAATCGAGGCAGATAGCAAATATAACACCATAAAAAACAACAGCTATTCGTTTAACACTCTTGTAGACGAAAGCAAAAAGCTTTTATTAGAGGCGCAAGGCAAGCTAAGCGAGGCGGAGCAAACTCTAAATAAGTATAGGCAGATAATCAAACAGCCGGATAAAACAGACGCGCTTACAAAACTCGCTGCCGAGGCGTGTGACATTCAAAACAAACTCACTAAGGCCGAAGGCGAGGAAAAGGTTGCGGCGCAAAAGCATCAAGCTGCGTCAGAAAAGGCAGCTCGCATTAAAGCCGACGGAATTAAGGAAGGCGAGGAGGCTAATAAATTACAAAATGTGATCAACGAGCGCCTTATCGTCAGCGAAGAAGAACTTTGTAAAAACAGCGAAAAGCTATCTTTTTACACCACCGAAGCGGACAGGCTGACAGACCTTTTAAAAAGCCAAGAGGCGACACGTGACGACTTGACCGCGCAATGTGCGGCAGTCGAAGCGACTGTCAATATGCTCAAAAACGAGGCGACAAACAAGCCTGCGTTCGACGGCAAAATCTTGCAGGAAAAGAAGGAAACTGCCGAAAAGCTTACAAAAGAGCGCGAGGAGCTTATCGCAAAAATTGCGGCAAGCGAAAAGGAACTCGAAGTCTTAAAGCTAAATCTTGAGCGTAAGCGCAGTTTAGAGGCGGACAAAGCGGACAAAAAGAAAATGTATGATATTTATGCCGACATATACAAACTTGTGTCGGGTGACAAGTTTATCGAGTACATTGCCGAGGAGTACATTTTGCAGTTTACGGCGGCGGCATCGCTCGTCTTGAATGACATAACGGGTGGTAAATATACGCTCGAATACATGGACGGGGAGTTCTTTGTCAAGGACTTTTTGGCGGGAGGCCTCGAGCGCAAAGCGGGGACGCTATCCGGCGGCGAGACATTCCTCGCTTCGCTCTCGCTGGCAATAGCCATTTCGCGCGAGATAGCTCGGTACAAGACATACGAATTTTTCTTCCTTGACGAGGGCTTCGGTACGCTCGATTCTAACTCGCTCGATACCGTCGTTAACGCGCTGGTTGCGCTTTCTAACGACACGCTTGTGGGCGTAGTTACGCACAGGTCGGAGCTCACCGACAGAATTTTTGACAAAATCAATGTTTTGCCCTCCGGACCCGATCACGGCAGCAGAGTGGAAAGGTCTGACTAAGATAAATAAATTTATCAAAAACGCTTGCTCAAAAAGGAAAAACGTGGTAAAATTATATTAAATCTTTATTTAGGAGTATACTATGAAAAGAAACGAAATTGCAGACAAATACAAGTGGAGACTGGAAGACATAGTTTCCACCGACGAAGAATGGGAAAAGCTTTATAACGAAATCGCAAGCTATGAGTCGCAGCTCAAGAGCTACGAAGGCAAGCTTGGAGATAAAAAAATGCTTAAAGAATGCCTTGAGTGCAACGAAAAGGTTGATACTTTGATAGGACGTATGTACTGCTATGCGCGTATGCGTCGCGATCAGGACGGTAGCGTTCAAAAGTACATTGCATTTACTGACAAGGCAATGGGACTTATGATAAGACTGTCCACAGCAACCTCTTATATGAACAGCGAAATATCCTCGCTTAGCGAAGAATATCTCAGCGATGTTATATCGGACAAGGACTTTGAGCCGTTCGACTTTATGCTCAAAGAGATCGTCAGAGCCAAAAAGTATATCTTGTCGGACAAAGAGGAAAAGTTGCTTTCGATGGCAAGTCAGGCTACCGGCAATTACAGCGAAATCTTTACCACAATCAACAATGTAGAGTTGCCCATGCCCACAATCAAAACACCCGATGGGGACGTAAAACTTACTCATGGCAACTACGGTTTGTTCTTGCAAAGCTCGGACAAAAGTTTAAGAGAGAGCGCATTCCAAGGAATGTACGGTGCATACAAAAAGCTCATTAATACAATTTGCAACACCTATGCGGGTAGTGTAAAGAAGGATAACTTCTACGCAAGGGCGCGCGGATACGAGGATTGTTTGCAACAATCGCTCTTTGGTGACAACGTACCCAAGGATGTTTATAATCAGCTTATAAATGCCGTTGACGAAAATACGAGTGTTATGCACAAGTATATGGAGCTGAGAAAAAAGGCGCTTGGCTATAAAGAAATGCATATGTACGACCTCAGCGTTGCCATCTTTGAAAATGCCGACCTTAAGCTCAGCTATGAGGACGCATACGAACTTGTTATAAAGGGACTTAAGCCGCTCGGCGAGGAATATGCTTCGCTTTTGCGTGAAGCAAGAGACCATGGCTGGATCGACGTTATGGAAAACGAGGGCAAGCGCAGCGGTGCTTACAGCTGGGGCTGCTACGGCGTTCACCCGTATGTACTCCTTAACTACTCGCAAACGACGCATGACGTATTCACCATAGCGCATGAGCTCGGTCATGCAATGCATACCTACTATTCAAATAAAACCTGGGGACTTAATAAGTCGCAATATCAGATCTTTGTTGCAGAGGTTGCATCTACCGTCAACGAAGTGTTCCTCTTAAAGCATCTTATTTCTACGGTGGAGGATAAACTCTTAAAGAAGTATTTGCTTTCGTACTACATTGATATGTTCCGTACAACATTGTTCCGTCAAACAATGTTTGCAGAATTTGAAAAGATAGCTCACGATATGGAGCTAAACGGCAAACCGCTTACTGTTGATTCATTAAGCGAAGAATACTATGCGCTTAACAAGAAGTATTACGGCGATGCTGTAACACACGATGACGATATTCGTTACGAGTGGGCGCGCATACCGCACTTTTATAATTCATTCTATGTATACAAGTATGCTACGGGTATTACAAGTGCTATCAATATTGTTAACAGTATTTTGGCAGACCCCAAAAATGTGGAGCGCTATAAGAAATTCCTTTGCGCAGGCGGCAGCGACAGCCCGTACAACATCTTAAAGAATGCCGGCGTCGATCTTGCGACCAAGCATCCTTACGAGGTTGCAATGAAGGAATTTAACGATACCTTGAAGCTTCTTGAAAAGGAGATTTAATGAAAAAATTCTTTGCTATTTTCGCTATTGTTTTATTGGCGCTTGCCTTGTCGTCGTGCTCGCTCTTGTTGAGCACGACGTACGAGGATGACCTCGAGTACAGGTCGAATGAAAGAGACAATGATGTCTTTTATTATTCTGCGCTTAGTATCGAGGTTGTATCATATATTTACGAAGATGATAATGGTAGCAGTATTAAGTATGAGCTCCAAATTGGTCTTAGAAATTTAGCCGGCGAACCATTGTTAGATGAAGATATGGCAATTAGTTTGGAAGGCGAACTTAGCAATAAGTTGGGACTGGGAGTATTCTATATAGGGAGTTTTAATGTCCCCAACTATTTTTTATATGGTGACTCTGCGCCCAAAAGCGAGTACACATATTATTGTTTTAGAATGATTCCAAGTGAAGAAGTGACCCTTATAGGCGATGAGGCCCATTACGGTTTCTTTTACTACGGTAGAGATTATACGCTAACCGTCCCGTCTTGGATAAACAGCTTGCGCAGCAATGTGGATGTAACAATTCGGGTGTGGCTTAACAACAATCTTGGAAGTTTTTCGGAAGATTATTTTGGAATTTATATAATCGACCCCGATGCGGTAAGGCTTAGGTACTACTTTGGCGGAGCCAATATCGAGGCAAAAGATGCTATATGGGTGGAAAAAACAATACTGTCCTTAGACGATAGTGACTATGGTATGCTCAGTTGCCTTATGTGGCAGGCGGGGGAAGATTACGACTTTACCTCGTTTAGCCTTAGTATTGAGGCAATGGCGCCCGGCTGGTATATTGTCCCTATTTTGCTTGGATCTGCGGTGGTAGTCATATTGTTTTTGGTAAATAAAAGCAAAAAAGTCGACCATAGTGTGTTCAGACAAGTAACAGCCGAAAAGGTAGATAATGAAAATAACTCAGCTGCAAATAACATAGTTAATGTTGTAGACGGACAAATTTCTATTGAAGAATATCAGGACGTACAGGCCACCTCTATGGAGAACGACAATGGCAACTAAGGAAAAAGAGAATAAAGTACATCCCAATGTCAAAGGCAAGATAATGCCGCAAAACAACGAGGCGGAACAGGCGGTGCTATGCTGCGTCCTTATTGACGAGTATGTCCCCAACGAAATTTTGTCTAATTTATCGCCCGAAGATTTTTACAGCCACGCTCATCAAAACATCTTTGAGGCAATGAAGAATGTCTATGCCGACAACAAGCCTATAGACATAGTGACACTTGTGCAAGAGCTCGAAAAGCTTGGCACTATGGAGGCGGTGGGCGGCATTAACTACGTCAGCTCGCTGAGTAACATTTTGCCGTCGGCAGCCAACTATGTCTACTATCTCGACATAGTAAAGCAAAACAGCCAGCGTCGTAAACTGATAAACACGGCTAATAAAATAGCAAACGTTGCTTATTCGGGCGAAGAGGATGCACTCTCCTTTGCAGAAAAGGAGGTTTTTGCTCTCGGCGAAAGCAATACTCATAACTCGCTTAAACCTATTTCCGATTCGCTCAATGAGGCGATAGAGCATATGGAGCAGGTGGAGCGCGATCCGCTTGCATTCCGCGGCATTCCCACAGGGTTCAAGCAGCTCGACAACTTGCTTAACGGATTTCAAAAGGGCGACCTTATAATTATAGCCGCTCGTCCCGGTCAAGGTAAGACGAGTATAGGTATGAACTTTATTCAATCTGCCGCGTTTGCAGAGCGCACTACCGAAACGGGCAAAAAAGTGCCACTCCAAGCCGCTGTGTTCTCGCTCGAAATGCCTTCGGTACAGCTTGCGCGAAGAATGGCTTGTTCTGTTGCAAAGGTCGATATGACAAAAGCCAATTCTGGAAGTATGAACGAGGCGGAGTGGAAGCGCCTTATGCTCGCCAAAAGCAAGCTGGATAAGGCGGGAATTTTCGTAGACGATACGTCGGCAACGTCGCCGGTAGATATAATCAGCAAGTGCCGCAAGCTCAAACGCGAAAAGGGCCTTGATATAGTTATGATAGACTATCTTCAGCTTATGTCGCCGAGCAAGCGCGTCGAAAACCGTCAACAGGAAATTTCGGATATAACGAGGAATCTTAAGATTGCGGCTAAAGAACTCAATGTGCCGATATTGCTACTCAGTCAGCTTTCGCGTAAGGTCGAAGAGCGTAAGGAAAAGGTCCCCGTAATGAGTGACCTTAGAGAGTCCGGTGCGATAGAGCAGGACGCAGACATAATTATGTTCTTATACCGTGAGTACGCAGATAGCGATAAGAACGTTACAGAGGAAGAACGCAACGCCGTGCAGCTCATTGTAGCCAAGCACCGTAACGGTCAGACGGGTACTATCGACTTGCGTTGGAGAGGGCCTTACGTTTCGTTTGAGGATAGAGACGCAGCTGTGCCTTCGGCGCAGGCAGCACCTACTAAGGAAGAATCAAGCGAGCCGGCGGTGGAGCGCTCGGTAGAGGACATCCTAAGCATAAAGCCCGGCGGCGAAGAATTGCCGTTTTAATGAGATAATAAATAGTTGAGTTGTTACAGTAATGTAGCAACTTACTTTTTTGTAAAAAAGTAAGCAAAAAACTTTTAACTTAGTGTAGGCTTCTATGTAAGTTGTAATGACAATATTGCAACTTATTTTTTATGCAACTAAGTAGTACTTTAAAGCATATAGCCATTGCGTAGGGAGGTTGTCACGTAGTGACGGATGGGGGGCACACAACAACATCTCCTAAAATAAATCAATAAATCTCTTAATTCGATGTCATAAATGCTTTACCATTATTGGTATGAAGACACAAAATGCAGCGTACATTAGAATAGCGGTTTTGTAGTAGGAGGCATAAAGTGGTAGCGGCATTAATAATTGTTTTGGCGGTATGTACTGTATTTTGCGTAGTAGCGGAGACTAAGGCAATTTTGAGTATGGTTAGCGACCTCAAAGCACTAAGAACATCAAAGTTACAGCAAATCGAAAAGGATAACAACGACCGAGAGGTCGCCGCTGCCCCCACCTATGACCGAACGTAATATTGACCATATCTTTACCAACTCCATTTAAGCCTTGCTCCTTTGTGAGTGAGGCTCTATTTTACTCTTGACAAAGAGAAGATAATTGTTTATAATTTAGTTATGGCTTCTTATTATGAACAAGCAGAGAAGATTCTCGAAAATGCTCAGGGCAAAAGGCTGCTGCTACATAGCTGTTGCGGGCCGTGTTCGAGCAGCGTGCTTGAATTTTTGATGCCCAAAATCGATGTGACGGTGTACTATTACAATCCTTGCATTATGGGGGCAGATGAGTACGAGCATAGACTAAGCGAACAAAGGCGGCTATGCGATATTTTGGGCGTAAAGTTGATTGTCGGCGAGTACGATAATGACAACTATCTGACTACTATATGCGGCTTAGAGAATGCTCCCGAAGGTGGGGATAGGTGCAAAGAGTGCTTTTATATGCGCCTATTTAAAACGGCGCAAGAGGCTAAAAAGGGCGGATATGACTACTTTTGCACGACTCTGACTGTGTCACCGCACAAAAACGCCGACGTTATAAACTCGATAGGTAAAAAGATAGAAAGTAAGGCTATGGTGGAATTTTTGCCATCCGACTTCAAAAAGAAGAACGGATATCTCCGTTCCATAGAGCTAAGTAAACAGTACGGTTTGTACAGACAGGGGTATTGCGGATGCCGGTTTTAAAAGAACATCTTGACGATCTGCCCGACAGCAGCGGCGTCTATATAATGAAGGACGTTACCGGCAAGGTTATCTATGTCGGCAAGGCTGTCGTGCTCAAAAACAGGGTGAGGCAGTATTTTAACAATTCGCCCAAGCAGGTCAAGGTGCAGGCGATGGTGGACAATATCGACTCGTTTGAGTACATCATCACGCTGTCCGAAAAGGACGCGCTTAGCCTCGAATCCAACCTTGTCAAAAAGTACAATCCACGCTATAACATTCTTTTAAAGGACGATAAGGCGAGCCCGTATATCAAAATAGACATGCGCGAGGAGTTCCCGACCATAGAGGTCACAAGGAGGCTCAAGCGTGACGGCGCCAAATATTTCGGGCCGTACCTCAACGGCTTGCGTGTTTGGGACATAGTGGGGATAATTCGCAGCGCGTACGGAATGCGCACCTGCCCCAAGAAAATGACGGCTAAGCGCGAGTGCCTAAACTACCATATAGGACTTTGCCATGCGCCATGCAGGGGCAGAATAGACAAGGACGAGTACGCTAAAATCGTCAGACGTGTGACCGATTTTTTGACGGGCAAGGATAACAAGGCGGAAGAAGTGATAAAAGCCAAGATGGCTGCAGCTGCAATGAACGAGGATTTTGAGCACGCTATTATGTATAGGGATCAGCTGCAAATGCTCGAACTTTTAAAAAGTCGAACGGTAGCCGACCTTGACAGAGTGATGGATATCGATTCGTTTGCGCTCGCGAGCAGCGGAATTTACGGCGCGGCGTCTGTCAATGTCGTTAGAGGCGGAAAGATGATGGGCGTTTATAACTATGTGCTTGGCGATGCGGCAGTCACCGATAGCGAGGCGCTGGTGTCGTTTGCATTGCAGTATTACGGCGGCAATCACGACATCCCCGACGAAGTATGCTTTGCTAATGAGTTTGATAGCTCGGGACTACAAGAATATCTATCCGCACTCAAAGGCAAAAAGGTTGAAGTGACATTCCCCAAAAAGGGCGCAAAAAAGAAGCTACTCTTAATGGCGGAAAAGAACGCGCTCGACTATCTCGACAAGAGCGCGGAAAAGCAACGCCGTAACCAAAATATGACGGTGGGTGCGGCTGAGCGACTAAGGGACATTCTCAAACTCAAGAGCGCAAGACGCATAGAGTGTTATGATATTTCGCACATAAGCGGCACGGACAAAGTGGCAAGCGGAGTGGCGTTTATCGACGGCGCTCCGTCCAAATCCGATTACCGTCGTTACAAGATAAGGACGGTGGAGGGCAACAACGACTTTGCGTGCATGGCGGAGGTTATCAAGAGGCGCTTTGGTCACGGCGACCTGCCCGATCTTATCATCATTGACGGCGGCAAAGGCCAGTTGTCTGCGGCATTGGAGGTAATGAATGGCGAGGGAATAGATATCCCTATGATAGGCCTTGCCAAGCGCGAGGAGGAAGTGTATTTGCCATATAAGAGTGACCCCATAGTGCTTAGTAAAAGCGATTATGCGCTCAGGCTTTTGCAGCGCGTGAGAGACGAGGCGCACAGATTTGCCATAACGTATCACCGCAATCTGCGCTCCAAGCGGCTTACGAGCGAATTAGACAATGTCAAGGGCGTAGGTCCGAAAAAGCGCGAAATTTTGCTTAGAGCTTATCCCAACTTTGCCGATTTACGGTCGGCAACCGTTTCCGAATTAGAGGCGATTAACGGCATTGATGCAAGGACGGCACAGGCGATCCACGAGTATTTTAAGGAGAAACAATGAAGTATAAACTGATAGTGAGCGACTTCGACGGCACGGTAGTAAAAAATGACCGCACGGCGTCGGAGAAAACGATACAAGCGATAAAAGATTATCGCGCGGCAGGCGGCAATTTTATTGTAAGCACGGGCAGAATGTTCGAGTCTATTGTCAACAACGCCCACGTTTTGGGATTAGATGGAGTCAATATTCCCATTTCCGCAATGGACGGCGGAATTATCAAGGAGACCGTTACAGGCAAGGTAATAGCGAGGAGTACCATGCCTTACGAGCAGACTGCGGCTTTTGCCGAGGATTGCGAAAGAATGGGATGCTATTTTCAGGTTTACAGCGAGGATAAACTCTTTGTCGCCGAGGAGAACGATATCAATCGCTACTATTGCAAGGTGAGCAAGATTCCGATGAATGTTGTTGGCAAGCTGAGCGACTATATACGCAAAAATAAACTTGAGTGCGTCAAGGTGCTTATCGCAGACAAAAATGCCAATAGTTTTTTGGACTTTTTTAAGGGACGGTACCCTGATATTCAGTTCTTTATGTCGAGTGCGGACTATCTCGACGGGGCGTCGCTCTCTGCGGGCAAGGGCAATTCGCTTAAATGCCTTGCGAAGTTTTTCGGCGTCGACATATCCGAAACGATCGCAATAGGCGACAGTATGAACGATATCTCTATGGTCGAGGCAGCGGGGTTAGGTGTAGCAATGGCAAATGCCGACGAGTGCTTAAAGAAGGTTGCCGATTTTATCGCACCATCAAATGAAGACGATGGGGTAGCGTATGTTATTGAAAAGGTTTTAAAGGACGAGCTGTAAATATAAAAAATGGGGAGGCGCATAGTAGCCTCCCCTTAAAAGTTTTTTGCCTACTTTTTTACTAAAAAAGTAGGTGTTCTATTAAGATTTTAAGTCCGAGCAAGATAAGGATAGCGCCTCCGAAGATCTCGGCTTTCTTTTTGAACTTCGATCCGAAGATGTTGCCTATTTTTACACCCAATGCCGAAAGTGCAAAGGTGATAACACCTATTATCGCAATAGCAATAAAGATATTGACTGCCGAGAAGGCGAGGGTGATGCCCGCAGCCATAGCGTCAATGCTTGTACCTATCGCAAGGGGTAACATTATGGCGAATGTTACCGAAGCGTCCTGCTTTTCTTCACCCTTGATAGCCTCGTAAATCATCTTGCCGCCAATGAATGCAAGCAGTATAAAGGCAATCCAATGGTCGAAAGCCTCAATATAACTTGATACAAAGCTACCGAGCAAGTAGCCTATAAGTGGCATAAGTGCCTGAAAAGCTCCGAACCAAATACCGACAATAAGCGCAGCTTTAACCGAAAACTTTTCGCTACTCAGCCCTTTACAAATGGCTACCGCAAATGCGTCCATACTCAGTCCTATGCCAAGGATAATGATTTCCCAAATTTGCATTTTTCTCTCCGAAACAAAATATGCGCGAACGAAGATAAAAATTCGTTCGCTTTGCAATTATCTTTGTAATTATATATTACACTGGGGCAGATGTCAATTATATTAATAGCAGTTTTATTCTACAAATCAATTTCGCTGCCTTGCTTTATTATAAGTCGATTTTTGGGCGTGAACCTTGTCGCCACTTCTTCATTATATTCGCCCTCGGGCGGCGCGGTGTGAACGGGAACGCTGTGCTTTGCGCCTATAATATCGGCGCACATCGTTGCCTCTTCGGCATCCATATTGTAAATGCCGTCGGTGGGGAGGAAGGCGTAATCGATATCCTTCATTGTAGACATGTGGTCGGTTTTGGACGTGTCGCCCGCAAAGTAGAGGTTAAGCCCGTCGGCTCCAATAACATAGCCAACGCACCCCGTCTTATGATTCTTATTATATGCGGGGACGGCTGTGATTTTTACACCCTTGAATGCCAATGACAGATATCTGTTATCGCAAATAAAGTCGGCGGCGCGGAATATCGCCCCATCGCTTTTAAGCGAAACAAGCTCGGTCTTGTTGTGGTCGAAGTGTTCGTGTGTTATAAGCACGAGGTCGGCCTCAGCCGAATAGTCGCCGTCAAAAAACGGGTCTATATAGATAACGGTACCATTTGCAGTCGTCAGTTTAAACGACCCATGTCCTATAAATAATAACTTTGCCATAAATGTCTCCTTACGCCTTTTTGCCTGAAATTTTGATTACGTCGTTGGGATTGCCCATCACGACTATGTGGTCCTCGGGGACGAATGCGTAGCCGGGCTCGGGGATGGGATTTATTGCCGAGCCCTTTTTGATTGCCAAAACGTTTAGCCTATACTTTTTGCGGATGTTAAGCTCGGCGAGCGTGTGCTTTACCCATTTATTAGGCACGGCTATTTCAAAAATACCAACTTCGCTCGTCAGCTCGATAAAGTCGAATATGTTGTGAGCGTTGCAGCGTGTAGCAAGCTTGATTGCAACGTCGCGTTCGGGATATATGATTTCGTCGGCACCGTTGCGCAGCAGGAATTTGGCTTGAATGTCGCGCTCTGCCTTGGAAATTACATACTTAGCGCCCAGCTCTTTTAGCTGCGAAGTGATTTCGAGCGAGGACTGGAAGTCGTCGCCGATTGCCACAAAGCAGATGTCGAAGTTTTTGACACCGAGGCTGCGCAACACGCCATCGTTAGTGCAGTTGCCGATGTAGGAATTTGTATACATGGGGGCGAGTTCGTTTATAATTTCCTCGTCCTTGTCTACGATCATAACCTCGTTACCAAGCTCGAGTAGCTTAGAGCCGAGTAATTTACCGAACTTTCCCATGCCTATAATAAGTATCGATTTCATATAAAACTCCTTTTAGCCAATCAAGATTTTTTCCAACGGCCGCTGCAATGGCGGGTTGGAGCGTTTTTCAAAGAAGGCGAGGGCAAGCGTGATTATGCCCACTCTGCCAATATACATAAGCACCATAAGCAGTATAAGCGACAGCGAGCCAAGCTCACCGGTGATTCCAACGCTCAGTCCGACAGTACACATTGCCGAAACTGTTTCAAATAGCACAGCGGTAAGCGAGTATGGCTCTACCGCGCAGATAATAATTGTGCAAGTCACGATGGCGATAAGATAAGTCGCAAGTATGGTACACGCTTGTGTAAGTAAACATATGTCAAGGCGGCGTTTGCCTATCCTAATGTCTGTGTTTCCTCGCGCTGTGGCGACAATACCGAAGATTAGAACAACAAAGGTTGTCGTCTTAATACCGCCCGCCGTGCTGCCGCTGTTGCCGCCTATAAACATAAGCGACGATATGAGCAGCTTGGCGCTGTCGGTTAGATCTGCCATTTCCACACTCTTAAAGCCGGCTGTGCGCGGTGTTACCGACTGGAATAGCGAGACAATGAGCGCCTCGAAGGAATTAAGCCCCTCAAGTGTGTTTGTGCGCTCGATAAGATAAAAGCAGAGAGCGCCTAATAAAACAAGGATCGAGCTTGCCCAAATGGAAATTTTGGAGTGCAGGCTGAGCTTTTTGGGGTTGAATTTGTTGTCGATAAGCTCTGTCCAAACGATAAAGCCAAGCCCGCCTAAAAATATAAGCGCCATAATGGTGAGGTTTACAATCGGGTCGGTGGCGTATGGGATGAGCGAAGCACCTTCGCCTATAACGCCCATAAGGTCAAACCCGGCATTACAAAAAGCGGACACGGAGTGGAATAGGGCAAGATATATCCCTTTTATAAATCCGAAGTCGGCGCAAAAGCGAATTGATAAAAGCACAAAGCCGGCGCCCTCGAAAATAAACGTCCAAAATATAATGCGCTGTATTAGCTTGACAACGCCGGTAGCACGCATGCTGCCCGACGACTGCATAAGGATGCGTCGCTCATATATGCCTATATTGCGACGGATAAGCAGCGAAAACAGCGTTATTATAGTCATAAAGCCGACACCGCCAATTTGGATAAGCAGCAAAATGACAAATTGCCCGAAAATCGACCAATGAATATAAGTGTCGTAAACGGCAAGACCTGTCACGCACGTCGCCGATACCGACGTGAATAGCGAGTGCAGATACGGCGTCCACGACCCGTCGCGAGTGGAAATTGGCATGGAGAGCAAAAAACTGCCGATCAGTATGACCGCCACATAGCCTAATGCGATAAACTGCCATGATGTTAACTTGTGATGCTTCTTAATCTCCATTGAACTAATAATATTGTAGCACATAAAACAATAAAATTCAAGCAAAAATAACGCCGAAATATTATGTTAAACACTTGATTTTTTTATAAATTGGGTGTATAATTATATTATGAGAGAAATTATTGTGCAAAAAATAACTCAAGCCGTTAAGGAAATGGTGCAAGAGGCTTGCTTTAGTCTTGCTCCGGGCGTTGTTGAAATGATTTCGGACGCCGAAAAAAATGAAGTAAACAAAACAGCAAAGTTTGCCCTTAAAACTTTGGTGGACAATGCAAAGCTTGCTAAAGACTGCGCTATCCCGTTGTGTCAGGACACAGGTATGGCGGTGGTGTTTGCAGAGGTCGGACAAGATGTATATTTTACCGGCGGTAGCTTTCGTGACGCAGTCAATGAGGGCGTAAGGCAGGGTTATAAGGAAAACAGCCTGCGCAACAGCGTTCTCGACCCCATATCGCGCAAAAATACCGGTGACAATACGCCGTCTATCATACATACAACATTAGTGGAGGGCGACAAGGTCAAACTCACGCTGTTACCCAAAGGCTTTGGCAGCGAGAATATGAGCAAGCTGTATATGCTCACTCCCGCGGCAGGAATATCCGGCGTTATGGATAAGGTGGTGGAAGCTGTTGCTGTGGCAGGCTCCAACCCATGTCCGCCCATAATCGTGGGTGTAGGTATAGGCGGCACGGCGGACTATGCTATGCTGCTTGCCAAAAAGGCGCTACTTCGCGAGGTGGGAGTTAAGTCGAGCGATCCACAACTTGCCGAAATGGAGGAGATTTTGCTTAGGCGTATCAACGAGCTTGGCATTGGCGCACAAGGCTTTGGCGGCTTAGCGACGGCGCTCGAAGTCAGAGTAGAAAAATATCCCACGCATATAGCCGCTTTGCCGGTAGGTGTTTCTATTCAGTGCAATGCTCACAGAGTTGCAAGGAGGCTATTATGATTAAGAAGATTCAGCTTCCCATTACGGACAAGGATATAGAGGGGCTTAAAGCGGGCGATGCCGTACTACTTAGCGGCAAGCTGCTTACGGGTAGAGATGCGGCCCATAAGCGCATAGTCGAGGCGATAAAAAGCGGCAATTTACCGTTTGATATAGATGGCATGGCTATATATTATGTAGGACCGTGCCCGGCAAAAGAGGGTAGCGTTATAGGCAGCTGCGGACCTACGACTTCGTACAGAATGGACCCGTATGCTCCCACGCTTATGGACAACGGACTCAAAGCCATGATAGGCAAGGGCGGACGCAGCAAAGAAGTGGTAGAGGCAATAGTACGCAACAAGTGCGTATATTTTGCGGCGATCGGCGGTGCGGGCGCAATGTACAGCAAGCAGGTTAAGGCGGCTAAGGTAATTGCATATGACGATCTCGGCACGGAAGCGGTAAGGGAATTAATGGTGGAGGACTTCCCCGTCATTGTAGCTATAGACAGTAAGGGGAATTGCGTATACGAAAAATAAATAGCGGAGGTACATATATATGAATAAGATTATCACTATCGGCCGTGAGCTTGGAAGCGGCGGACGAGAACTCGGTAAGCGTATTGCCGAGAAGCTCGGCTATGCCTACTATGATAATGAAATTATCTCGGGTATTGCCGAAAAGACCGACCTTGCAGAATCTTATGTCAAACAGATCGTGGAGAAAAATCCCGTAGCGAATTTTCCTATAACAATAGGTCATTCGTTCTATCCGCCTATGAATTTCAATATGGATCAGACGACCAATATCTATGTGCAGCAGAGTAACATCATAACAGAAATGGCAGACAAATCCGATTGTGTAATTGTAGGCAGATGCGCCGACTTTATACTAAGGGAACGCAATCCGTTCAGGATCTTTGTCTATGCATCGCCCAAATCGCGTATCGAGCGTTGTAGACAAAAGGCGTCGGAAAACGAGGATGTTTCGGACAGACAGCTTTGGCGCAATATTCGCAGAGTCGATAAGCACCGTGCAAAGTATTATCTGTTTTACACCGGACGCAAGTGGGGTGACAAGATGAACTACGATCTATGTATCAACACCACCAATGCCAATATAAAAACGGTAGCCGAGGCTGTCGTTAAGCTAATAGAAATCGAACAAAGATAACAAAAGCGGGCAAAATATGCCCCTTTTTGCTAAAAAGAGAAAAAATTAAAGAAGGGTTGCTTATGAAAAAGAAGCTTATTTTGCTTATAGGCGCCATTGTAGTCTTTATATTTGCTGTCGTGGCGCTGGGTTTAGGCTTGGGAAAGGAAAGTGGTGGTCAAGATGTCGAAGGTGATTTTGTAGATAATCAAGTCTTAATTGTTTTAACACGAGAGGAAACACTTAAGTTCCTTGATTATACAGTCGAGGATTTTGCAGATGTAGGTGCAATAGCTGTTGAGGAACTTGGGGCAGATGTAACCGATTGGGTAAGGAAAAAAGTGCTTGGGATTCCGACAGATAATGAAATGCTTGTTAATATAGATAAATATTGTCGTATTTTTAGTATTACTCTCGATAAGCACAGCAAAGCAAATGTTATAAAAATGTCAAAGAAACTTGAGCAAAGAGATGGGATACAATCAGCCGAGCCTAATTATATATTTAGTATAGCTTAGTAAGACAGCCTTATTTTAATGTTTAGAAAATTTTATAGATAACCCTAATTTCCCGCAAAATATTTGACAAAAAATTTACGAAGTGATACATTTATAAGGTTCAAATTTTTTGTCGGAGCATAAGAAAATGAAGTCTATTAGGGAAATTTATAAGATTGGTTATGGACCGTCAAGCTCTCATACAATGGGACCGGTTAAGGCGGCAACAATTTATGCCGAGAGGTTTCCCAGTAAAGTATACAAGGTGGTTTTATATGATTCGCTTGCCAAAACGGGCAAAGGCCACCTTACCGACAAGGCGATAATCAAGGCACTTGCGCCCGCGCGCGTCAACGTTGTATTCGATAAGGAGACGGCAGTTCCGCACCCCAACACAATGGACTTTTTTACGGGTGAAGATGAGAATAGGGTCAGAGTTATCAGCATTGGCGGCGGCGAAATCGTCTTTGAAGGCGAAGAGGTAAAGAGCAAGAATGTCTATCCGCACAATACGTTTAAGGGTATTGCGCGCTATTGCGAAAATAAGGGACTGTCGCTTAGCGATTATGTTTTCGCGTTTGAGGATAAAGATATAAAAAAGTATCTCCTGTATGTGTGGAAGACGATGAACGACTCCATTACTGCAGGGCTTAAGACTTCGGGTGTGCTTAGCGGCGGACTGAGGCTGGAGCGCAAAGCCAAGTTTTTGTATAATCAGAGGTTTATGGACGAAAGCCCAGAAACTCGTGAAAGTCGTATGGTGTGCGCATTTGCGTTTGCCGTTGCCGAGCAAAACGCAGGCGGCGGCAAGGTTGTAACGGCACCGACGTGCGGCTCGTGCGGAGTGTTGCCCGCAGTACTCAGATATATGAAGCAACGCAAGAATTTTACGGACGACGACATAGTGCGCGCTTTGGCGGTGGGTGGACTTATAGGCATGCTCATTAAGACCAACGCCTCGATAAGCGGTGCGGAATGCGGTTGTCAAGCCGAAATAGGTTCGGCATGCTCGATGGCGGCAGCCGCACTCGGCGAATTATACGGGATGAGTGTGGAACACATAGAGTATGCTGCCGAAATGGCAATCGAGCATCATCTCGGACTTACTTGCGATCCGGTGGGCGGATTGGTACAAATTCCGTGCATAGAGCGTAATGCAGTTGCGGCAATGCGCGCTATTAACGCAGTAAACCTTAGTAGCTTTTTGTATACGACGCGTAAGATTTCGTTTGACATCGTAGTAAAGACAATGTACGAGACAGGCAAGGACCTTTCCGGCAGTTATCGAGAGACGTCGGAGGGCGGATTAGCCAAATCGGTTCAAATAAATAATTTGGAGGAATCAAATGCTCACACTCGACAAAGTAAAAGACGCAGAAGCGGTGCTTAGGCCAGTCATTAACAACACAGATATATTGAGTATGCCCATAAATTGCGACAACGACATTTATCTCAAAACCGAAAACTTGCAGATAACCGGTTCGTTCAAAATAAGGGGGGCGTACTACAAAATTTCCAAACTTACCGACGAGGAAAAGGCTCGCGGCGTTATAGCTTGCTCGGCAGGTAACCACGCTCAGGGTGTTGCGCTTGCCGCTCAAAGGAACAGGATTCCCGCACTTATATGCCTGCCCGCAGGAGCACCTATCTCCAAGATAGAAGCGACGCGCAGCTACGGCGCTCAAATTTGCCTTGTAAACGGAGTGTACGACGACGCGTATCAAAAGGCGCTCGACCTCCAAAAGGAACACGGGTACACTTTTATTCATCCGTTTGACGACGAGGACGTTATTGCGGGACAGGGTACTCTCTCGCTCGAAATCCTTGAGGAGCGCCCCGATATGGATGCGATAGTTGTGCCTATCGGCGGTGGCGGACTTATATCGGGTGTTGCTTTTGCCGCAAAGCAGATTAATCCCAAAATCAAGGTTTACGGCGTGCAGGCGAGCAATGCGTCAAGCATGTATAACTCCATCAAGGAGGGCAGAGCGATCAAGCTCGCATCGGTAAATACGCTTGCCGACGGTATTGCTGTCAAGCAGCCGGGCGACCTCACGTTTGACCTTACAAAGCAATATGTAGACGAAATTTTTACTGTCAACGAGGCGGAAATATATACGGCGATACTTACGCTCATAGAAAAGAAGAAGCTCGTTGCCGAGGGTGCGGGTGCGGTTGCGCTTGCCGCGGCAATGTTCAACAAGCTGCCGCTAACCGGCAAAAAGGTTTGCTGTGTAATATCCGGAGGTAATATCGACGTCAATCGCTTGTCGCGAGTTATTACTCAAGGTCTCTTAAACAGCGGTCGTCGTTGTATGATTACCATTCAGCTCAAGGACACGCCGGGTCAGTTCAGCGAGGCTGTTCAATGTGTCGCAAAGCTGGGCGCAAACGTCATTTCCGCTCATCACGAGCGTCTTGCCGCTAACGGCGATATCGATACATGTTATCTGAGAATGGAGCTCGAAACTCGTAACTTCGAGCATATAGAGTCTATAAAAGCCACTCTTCACGGAAACGGCTTTAATATAATTGTGTAAAAACAGGAGGATTTATTATGAAAGTTATCAAGACAGACAAAGCGCCCGGCGCTATCGGACCGTATTCGCAGGCTATGGTTGTTAATAACCTTGTTTATTGCTCGGGTCAAATACCCATCAATCCCGCTAACGGCGAGATCGAAGGCAATACTATCGAGGCTCAGACCGAGCAGGTTTGCAAAAACGTTGTAGGTTTACTCTCTGCTGCCGGCACATCGATTGACAAAGTGTTTAAGACAACTTGCTTTTTGAGTGATATGGGCGACTTTGCCGCATTCAACGGAATTTACGGCAAATACTTTACTTCTTGCCCCGCTCGTTCGTGCGTTGCGGTTAAGACGCTTCCCAAAAACGTTCTTGTCGAAGTAGAAGTTATAGCAGAGCTTTAATCTATAAAGGGATAAAACAGACTATAAAACGGCGTTGAAATTCTCAATGCCGTTTTTTTGTGAGTTATTATTAAAATTTCAAAAAATAAATTGTGTAAAATTGATATTTTGCCGAAAGTTTCAAACGCGCGTTGACGACTGACTTTTGTTGTGATAAACTATATATAACTATAATGTACTAAGTACATATTAAAACTTAAGCATGATGAAAAGATTCCTGATAACATTAACTCTATTTTTGGCAATTGCTTTACCCGTTTCGTGCGTACAACCTAAGTTGCCCGAAGTTTTTTTTAGCGTGACTTTTATTATGGACGATGAAGAAAAATTTGTTTCGGTAAAAGAGGGTGAGGCGATAGATATGTCACCCATGCCGACAAATATGGATGGGCGTGAGTTTTTATATTGGGCGACCGAAGATGGCAAAGAGTATGATCTTGCCTCTCCCGTGACAAGCGACATAACTTTGCATGCCGTTTGGAAAAAGGAAGCAGAAGTCATATATCATACAGTTAAATTTTACGACACCACCGGGCAGCTGATTAAAACAGAGCAGGTTATAGAGGGCGCAAGCGCTCGCGGGCCTGTCGTAACTACGACCGACTTTTTTGTGTTCGACGGTTGGGATAAGGATATAAGCTCTATTACCGAGGATATGGAAGTCTATGCCAAAGAGAAGTATGATAGCGTTGATGTAGAGCTATTAGACTTTGCGATAAACAGAGACGGCACATACTTCATTAAAGGTGTGCGCAGTGGTGCGTCGCTTCCGCAAATGGCGGGCGGGTACATAAAGCTTGCTTTGCCAACGGAATATAAGGGCGCAAAGGTAACGGGTATAGCGGACGGATCTAATTATAAAGGTGCGTTCAGCTGCATGAATATACTGTCGATTTACATACCTTCAACTTACAAAAAGATAGGGGCGTATGCCTTTTACGGCAATCCCGCGCTTATGAATGTTACATTTAACGAGGGGCTTACCCATATTGGCGAAGGTGCATTTATGGCGCGCTTCGACGAAAGTTATACTTTAAACGGAAATTATGCTAATTCGGGCGCTAATGTATATGTGTCGGCACTTACTAAGGTTAAACTGCCCTCCACAATCGAGAGCATTGGCGCATATGCGTTTAATCATATAGGCTGGTACTTTGAAAACGGCAACTATGTAGCGAAAAGAGTGGATGTGTCATTTGGCAGCAAGATCAAGACAATCGGCTCGCATGCATTTGAAGGCGTTATGATAGACACTTTGGATTTGTCTATGATCACCGAAAGGTTGATGATAGGTGATTACGCTTTTGCCGCAGACACATATCTTAATTGGGTGCAGATAGGCTCATATGATTATCCGTGCTCCAGAACTACAAGATTATCGCTACCCAATACCGTATCTCGTATAGGCGACTATGCCTTTTACGGGCTTGGCAACTATTCGACATACTATAATGGAAAATGCTCAACCATAGCATACCATGTTCAGTATGATGCAAGCAGGCTTAATATCGACTATATCGGTGCGTATTCTTTTTACAACGCAAAGCTAATGGGTACGCTATCTCTTATAACCAAGATCATTCGAGAAAGGGCTTTTTACGGACAGACCTTCTCGTATATAACGATTGGTATTGTGGAAGATATCGGAGCTTACGCGTTTGGTAGAGATGGCGGCGAAGTTTCTTCGGTAGTTGAGCTTGGCTATGACCTTAAAACCTTAGGCGAAGGCGCGTTTATCAATAACGTGGGCTTAAAAACGATAACGTTGCCTAATACGCTTACCAGAATAGGCGCGCGTGCGTTTGAGGGTTGTACCTCGCTTAGCGGCAGCTTGACATTCCCGGCGACCTTGACTAAGGTTGGTAGCTATGCTTTCCGTCGTTGCGGATTGCAATATATCGACATCAAAGGCAGTGTAAAACTAGCGTCAAATTGCTTTGAAAATAGCGCCTTAAAGGAAATATCAGGCAATATTAAATCGGTTGATAGTGCTGCTTTCAGCGGTTGCGTAAATTTATTAAAGTTAACTTTGCCGGCTGACTTGAATGAGTTGCCCGATAATTTATTTTATAATTGCCAGAGTTTAAAAAATGTAACTTTGCCCAAGTCGCTTAATCGTATAGGTTCAAACGCATTTTACGGTTGCACTTGGCTGGAATCAATTACATTGCCGTCAAATATAGCTGTAATTGACAGTAGTTCGTTTGAAGGGTGCTCATTACTAAGTAATGTCATTTTTGAGGGCGACGGGCTTGAAAAGATCAATTCCAATGCGTTTGCATACTGTCCTAAGCTGAGCAGTATCGACCTCCCCGACAGCGTGACGACGATAGACGATTATGCTTTTCAGGGCAGCGGACTGACGTCGTTTAGGACACCTGCCTCGCTTAACAGTCTTGGATATAGAGTATTCTATCAACGCGAATATAATAAAGTAAAACTCCCTGCGCTAAAGACTATCACCATAAATCGAGAAGCAAATCCCATAGATTTCGGTAATCAAGGTGCCTTTGACGGCTCAGAGATCACCGCCTTTGAGGTCGAGGACGGTAACAGCTACTATACCTCCAAAGACGGCGCTTTGTACAATAGCGACGGAACTGTGCTCATAATGTTTATTCGTTCCGGCTCGGCTTCAAGCATCAACTTGCCCGAGGGCGTAGTCAGGATAGCAAGCGGCGCATTCAGAGATAACACATATCTTTATAATATAACGTTGCCGCACTCGCTAAAAATAATAGATGCATATGCGTTTTATAACTGTTCGCGTCTCCAATCGGTCACTTTCTCCGAAGGGTTAGAGCAAATAGGCGAATACGCATTTGGATACAATAAAATGTTGCGCTCCATAAAGCTGCCGTCATCGCTTGAGCGAATAGAGCGGGAAGCCTTTTACTCGGCAACGGGGCTTACTAATATAGACTTTTCGATAGCAACGGCGTTAAATTATATAGGATATCGCGCATTTAGCGGAGACCCCGGATTGGTGCCCAAGATGGAGAGGTTAGACTTTACAGGCGCTAAATCACTTGCAGAGACCGGTGTCAATGCCTTTTCGGGCACGTCGCTTAAGAGCATAGATTTTGGCGATATTCAAGTCATATCGGTCGGATCTTTTTCGGAGTGTAATTCGCTTGTAGATGTTACGATAGGGCATGCCGTATCAGAGATTGGTTCGAGTGCCTTCCTAAGCTGCACTTCGCTTAAAAATATAATAATTCCTACCGAAAACTCCTTACGTCGTATTATGTCATACACATTTGCCGGTACGATAACGCAGAAGGTAAATTATACAAGTTTGGACCTAAGCAATGCCGTACATCTTGAGCTTATCGGCGACTGCGCATTTGCTTACGGCAATGTAAGTTCTGTTGTTTTGCCCGATGCACCTGTTACGCTTGGCGACGAGGTGTTCAGCAGCTGTTCGTTATTGAGCGATGTTGACTTCGGCAATGGATTGGTAGCTATAGGCGAAAACATATTCAGATATTGCATAGCTCTGCGCGAACTCAATCTGCCAACCTCGCTTTTGACTATTGGCAAGGATGCATTCCGCGAACTTAATTTGATAAAAGTCAATATAGGCACTCCGTATGGCGGAAATTCGATTGAGATGGTTGGCAAGTATGCGTTCTTTGATTGTAAGTCTTTAAGTGAGGTCAATGTCTATGGTGACAATATTCCTATGCTAACGGATCTATCGTACAATCTATCGTTCCATAGCTCGGATGGTCACAATAATGTGAGCGTTCTCAGCGGCTTAACTATCTATGTCGACTATGGCAAAAAAGACGAGTTTCTCAGCAGCACCAAAGGCTGGGGTATTTATAAGGACCTTATTGGGGAGCGATCGAGACTTGTTCCTTTTGATGAGGAAAACAGTAATTAAATGTGGAGGTGGAAAAATGCACTTTGTTTATAAGACGCAAAACGTTTGCTCGACATCCATAGAAATGGATATAAATGACGGCGTTGTAACTAACGTTCATTTTACGGGCGGCTGCAACGGCAATCTTAAATGTATTCCGCTGCTAATAGACGGAATGAAAGCCGACGATATCGCCAAAAAGATTTCGGGCGTAACGTGCGGAAACAACACGACGTCATGCGGCGATCAGCTTGCTCACGCAGTTCTTGCCGCAAAGCAAGCCGAATTATCCGCAAACACTTAGATTTTGGTTTTATTTAATTGACGCTTACATAAAAGTACGCTTCTAAGAGCGTGCTTTTTTTACTATGCAGAGTAAAAATTTCCGCCGCACTTATTGACAATTTGCATTTTATGTGGTACTATTTATATGGAGGGGTTTAGGTATGCCGCTTATTGAATTGAGATGCGCTAAATGCGGTAAGGTTTACGAGGAGCTTGTCAAAGCCGACGGTAATTATCCCAAATGTAAGTTTTGCGGAGGGGAGACCGGACAGGTGTATAGTGGCGAGCTTATTGTCAACACTAACAAAAAATCTAATTGCACGGGTAATTGCTCGTGCTGCGGAGGTTGTAAATAGATGAACACGTTAGACTGTATTAATAATAGAGTGAGTGTGCGCAGCTTTTTAGACAAGGCTGTCGAGGACGATAAAATAGAGGTTATCGCTAAAGCCGGACTCGAAGCACCTACGGCTATGAACTCGCGCGATATCGTATTAACTATCGTGCGCGGTAAAGTGCTTAATGAGATTAACGACGCTATGTGCGAGGCTATGGACGAGAATATGCGGCCTCATTTTAGCACAAACGGCAAATTCGACTTTTATCGTGGCGGCAACACTCTTATAGTCGTTTCGTTTGGCAAAAAGTCTGTTTTGCCCGAGCAGAACACAGGTTGTGTAATGGAAAATATGTATCTTGCCGCAACCGAGCTTGGACTTGGTGCATGCTGGATAAATCAGTTCTACAATTTTACAAACGAAAAGATACGTTCCTTGCTTAAGCTCGAGGACGGATATAAGCCATATGCCGCTCTGTCGATAGGATATATCAAAGACCTTCCCGCTAAAAAAGAACGCGACGGCAAAGTCGTATTTTTGGACTAAAACTTATGGGACTAAAGATATGCAGCTTGGCGAGCGGTAGTCGCGGAAATTGCATTTATATTGCAAGCGACACCACAACTTTACTTATCGATGCGGGCATAAGCTGTAAGAGGATAAAAGAGGGGCTAAAAGCGTTAAATACAGACCCCATGTCACTTAATTTGCTTATAACTCACTCTCACAGCGACCATATAGGGCATCTTAAAATGGTCGCAAAGACGTTTTCGCCCATAATTTATACCCACTATCTTACATACTCCGAAGTTTCTTCGCGCCTTCCGGGTTACTTGAAGCTAAAGGAGTTTGATGGCGATTTTTATGTAGGGGACATAACTGTGTCGCCGTTTAGAGTCAGTCATGACGTGCCGTGCGTCGGTTACAGCGTGATATGTGGCGGCAAAAAGATAAGCGTCGTCACCGACGTGGGGCGACTTACCGTGGATAATATGCGCCACCTTGACGGCAGCGATGTGGTACTTATAGAGTCCAATCACGACGAGAATATGCTTTTGGCTAACCCCCGCTATGCGATGCCATTAAAAAGGCGCATACTGTCCGACAGCGGGCATCTTAGCAACAAGGCTTGCGCTGCCGCCGCAGTTGAGTGTGTCAAAAACGGTGCTAAGCAAATAATGCTCGGACATTTGTCGCAGGAGAATAACACGCCCGAGCTTGCGTATCAGACAACGCTAAGCGAGATATCGGGAGCGGGGCTGAGCGCCGGGTTAAACGTTGCATTACAGGACAAGATGAGTGAAATAATAGAGGTGTGCTGATGAACAAAAAGCCATTTAAGGCCGTAGACGGTCCGATTATAATGCTGCTTGCCTTCGCATTTATGCTTGTGGCGCAGGTGGTTATGTCGTTTGCCATAATAGGAGTTATGTCAAACCCTACGGCTTACGAAATAATCAACTGTATAGGTATGTTCGTTTTTCAAGCGGTGTTTATGTCTGTGTACCTTGTATACACCAAAAAGCGCAATATCGCAAGCACGTTCACGCCGCGCAATAAGATTACGATTTGGTCGGTGCTTGGCGCGATACTTATTGCCATTATCTGCTTTTTCTGCTTTATAGGCCTTGCGTATATCTTTGAGATCTTGCTTGCAAAGACAGGATATACCTCATCGGAAATAGGTATGGACAGCGTGCCTGCAATTGTGCTTTTGCTGATTGCAACGGTAATTGTCGCTCCCATATGCGAAGAAACGATATTCAGGAGTGCGTTTTTGTCGGGCGTGACAAAAGTGCGCAAGGACGAAATCGGTACGAGCTTTTTGTGCGGAATATGCTTTGCTCTAATGCATATGAACCCCAGCCAAACCGTTTATCAGTTTTGTCTCGGCACGATAGCGGCATACATCACGCTTAAATGCCGTAACGTCATCCCCGCCATGATAATCCACGCGACGAGCAATCTGCTCGCAATGCTGATGTCGCTGTTAGATGTTGGAGTGGCGATAGACGAGTTTTATATGAAGGTGGGGACTAACTGGCTTATAATGATACTTTTATGTGTCGCAGCCCCCATAATCGCTTGCGTGCTTGTATGGCTTATATGCAAGTATTTAAAAAAGGCAGAGCAAAAAAAGTACCCCGATAAGTACAATTTGCCTCGCAAGGTTATTTGGATAGACGAAGTCACCAAGCAGCCTATATATGAGGGCGACGAAGTTCCCGTCATCACCGAGGAAAATAGGATTATTCAAAGAGGTTTTAGTCCGTTTACGGGCGCACCTGTACTCGTAGATAGATTGGAGCTACAAAATGCGCTTATGGACGACTATGTCCGCAATAACGGTGAAAAGACCGGAGGCCTCGGTAAAAAATCCTACGAAAAGGCTTTTGGAATATATTTCGCTTTGACCATAGCATTGTGGTTTATGACGTTTATAGAAGGATTTATTTTGTAATCTTATTGCAAAGTCGCTGCGCGCCTTTAATCTCTAACGAGATTTATTGTCCTGACGGACAATACAATAGCCTTGACGGCGGCGCAAAAATGCCCTTGCAATCCATTTTTGCTTCTGGTATAATGCCAAGCGAACAAACTTGATACAGGCTTGAGAGAAATTATTAAATGTTATTATGGAGATAAATATGGACGTAGAATACGCAAAAAAACAATATCGCGCAGTAGGAATAACGGCGTTTGTCATAGCAGTAGCGCTGCTCGTTATGCGCATAGTGAGCTACTATGTGCAGGTGGCTACAATGGATGTAGCTATGGACAAGGCTTGGTTTGAGCTCATTTTGGACGCAGTATTTACCGTGCCTGTGCAAATAGGCATATTGCTTATATTTCCGTTTTTGATGTATAAGCTGAGTCTTAAAAAATCAGCACGCAGCGTGCTCGAGTTTTCGGGATTCAGAAAATGCAGCATATGGACGTGCTTGCTGTGCATTCCGCTCGGCATTCTCGTTGTGGGTATATCGCTGTGCTTATCGTTTATATGGCAAATCGTGCTTATCCTGTTTGGCTATACGCACTCGTCGGGTGGATCGACTTTGCCCGAGCAGTTTAACGCATTGTACTTTATTTTGTCGGTTTTTCTTACAGCCGTTTTGCCGGCGATTTGCGAGGAGTTTGCTAATCGCGGCGGACTGCTTACCGTAATGAGAAGCTCGTACTCTAAAAAGAAGACTATCTTACTAATAGCGATAGCGTTTGGGCTTTTTCACCAATTTATAGGACAGGTATTTTATACTGCGGCGTTCGGCGCGTTGCTTGCGTATCTTGTACTCGAAACGCAGTCCATTTATCCCGCTATGATCGTCCATTTTATGAATAACTTTGTTAGCGTCTATCTCGACAACGCGACTACGTATAATTGGGTGGTAGGTGGCGGATTTTACGACTTTTTAGATAATAGCTTAGTAAATAATTTAGGTGTTCTCACGTCTTGGCTTGCGCTTATTTTACTTGGTGTGTTTGGACTATTGATGGCTATAACGTCTATCAGCCGCAAAAAGAGGCAAAAGGATTTTTACTTGGAACTCAACACGTCATACAAAGCGGCAGGCTATAAAGTGGAACTCAAGGACAACATCTTCTTTATAGGCGCGATAGTGGTGTGTGCGGTGTCTACGCTTGTAACGTACATTTTCGGACTATGAAAAAGATCAAGCTTGTGGTTGTGGGCAAACTCAAAGAAAAGTTCTTTGTTGACGCTTGCAATGAATATCTTAAACGGTTAAGCCGCTTTGCAGAGGTGTCGGTCTGCGAACTAAAGGACAGACCGGACGGCATAACTGCCGAAAGTTCGGATATCTTGGAGGTGCTAAAGGGTTATGTAGTGCTTACCGACATAGGCGGCGAGGCTATGAGCAGCGAGCAGTTTTCGGACTTTTTGGCGTCAGCGTTTACAACTCACGATACCGTCAGCTTTGTAATAGGTGGATCGTGCGGCGTGGACAGTAGGGTTAAAGCAAAAGCGGACAAAAAGATCAGCTTTGGCAGAATGACATATCCGCATATGCTTATGCGCGTAATAGCGCTCGAACAGATTTACCGCGCGTTTACTATCAAGGAAGGCTTGCCATATCACAAGTAACAATGCAAATACATATATTGCTCTAATGGAGGATATATGTATACATACGGTAATTTAATGGATGATATTGCATACCTTAATAGCATTGGAGTGGAGACGGGCAGTATAGGTTCTTCGCTGCTTGGTAACAAGATTTTTTACATCCATGTGGGTAAAAAGGATCGAAAACAGATAATTATTACGGGCGGCATTCATGCGCGCGAAAATGTGACAGCGCTGCTTGTAATGAGACAAGCGTATAGGCTGATTGGACAAGATTCAATCGGCATTTTTTTTGTCCCTATGGTCAATCCCGACGGAGCGCTGCTTATCGAGAAGGGTGCAAGTGCGGCGGGAATATATGAGCCGCTTGTGCGCAAAGTAAACGGTAGCGACGATTTTAGTTTATGGAAGGCAAATGCGAGGGCGGTCGACCTAAATATCAATTTTGACGCAAAGTTTGGTTTGGGTAAAGGGAATATAACTTATCCCGCGCCGCAAGGGTATATAGGTGCGGGGCCTTTCAGCGAGCCCGAGACTGCTGCGCTAAGGAATTTCACGTTGAGCGTAAGACCGGTGTTTACCGTAAGCTATCACGCGCTTGGGCGGGAGCTATATTGGTATTTTGGACAAAAGGACGAGCGGGATAGGCGCATGGCATACAGGGTAGCCGACTACCTTAGGTACAGGGCTGTTGACGGCGATTTGTCCAGCACGGGTGGATACAAGGATTGGTGCGTTATGCAAGGTATCCCCGCTGTCACGATAGAGATTGGGAGCGATAAGTTTTCTCATCCGCTAAGCGAGGCGGACGTCGCCGAAGATATAAAGCGAAACTTGGATTTGCCCCAAAAGATAGTGGAGCTGTATAAGGAAATTTATATGTAACTTGTAAATAATTAGGATTTATTGTAAAAAATTATAGATTGTTGTAAAATTTGATGATTTGTTGTAAAAGTTTGTTAATAATACAATATCTTTTTCTAAAGCAATATGCTACACTATATTTGGACAAAGGTTTTATATCTTCCTAAAAATTGATGGAGGTAAACAATATGAGCAAGCTATTTGCAAAGAATTTTATTATAGGGCTTACATTTATGTTAATAGTGGCTGCTGTTGGAGCGGCGGTAATGGCGCTGTTAAGTTTGTTAGCAAAACTTATGACTATGAACTTTAATGCAATAGGCTCTTATATAGCGGGTGGCATAATAGGCTTAGTTTGCTGTTTGATATTTAAAAGATTGTTTATCCAAAATAATGCCTATTTTATGCCCCAAGATTTAGAAGGGAATAACAATAAATTTTGGAAGCAATGTATAAGAAAAAAGAAGTTTATTAAGCGAAATGCCGCAATAGTAGCATATATACCAAGCTTTATTATAGGCGTAGGCATAATTATACTTGCGATATTACTTTATCCTACTTTACAAAGTGCAAGAGAGGCACAAAGCTATATGGGTTATTCTGTATTATGCGGGGCAATAGGAGCGACAGCCGTATCTTGGATTCTTTACGGAATAATGGGAATAAAGTCGCTACATGTATGCAAAAAATGCGGCAGCGTCAACGCCTTTATCTATGATGAATATTTGGATTTTGAGTCAACATCCGGGCTTACAGGTGGCGGAATGTCTTATAGCTATGGAGCCGCTACAGGCGGAGTAAAATATTATGGCGGTGGCTATAATACCACAAAGATAGCTAAATCGGGCAATAGAATATCCCGTCACTGCGCATGCTGTGAGGAAAAGTCGACTTTTACCGAAGTAGCTGAAAAGTCGGGCATCTTGCAATAATAAATATCGTTTAGGAGTAAGTTGTAATAGAAATATTACAACTTATTTTTAATTCTTGCAATTTAAATTGTTTTATGCTAAAATAGACTTAAATGGAACAAATAACTGAAAAAACGCATAATAAATTTATGAAGGCGGCGATCAAGGAGGCTATTAAGGCGCAGGAGAAGGAGGAAGTTCCTGTCGGCGCGATAATAGTTTTGGACGGCAAAATAGTCGCAAGGGCGCACAATATGCGCAATACGCATTTTGACGGCACGGCGCACGCCGAAATCCTCGCAATTGCCAAGGCGGGCAAAAAGTTAAAAAGGTGGAATCTTACCGACTGCGAAATGTACGTTACGCTCGAGCCTTGCGCCATGTGCGCGGGGGCGGCGGTTAACTCTCGCATAAAAAAGATTTACTTTGGTGCATATGACAAACGTTACGGCTGTTGCGGCTCGATAATGAACATCACAAATTCGGAGCTTAATCACAGAGTTGAGATACAAGGCGGCATAATGGGAGAGCAATGTGCAGAGCTTTTGTCGTCGTTTTTCAAAAAACTGCGAGAAAGAGCGAAAAATCAGGGCAAACAAATTGACAATATCTAATTGAAAAGGTATAATTTATATATGGATAACATCTGCGGAATCGTCTTGAAAGTTTCTTATCCGAGCATGGGAGACACTTCCAACATAGAAATTTTAGGCAAAACTATGTTGGAATGGGTTTGCATAGCCTTGGGAAGCAACTATAGCGATTCTGTGGCTTATAGCGACAGCGTTCCGTTGCCGCAGCTTGTCCGCCCGTATGTAAATAGGGAGTCCGATTATACCGTTGTTCTGTACTCGGACACGCCGCTCATCACGCCCAAAACGGTGAGTAACGCCGTGGCGGTGCTCAAGCAGAGAGACCTCAACGTCCTCAAAATGACGCGCGGCTATGTGTTTAAGACCAAGTTTTTGCTTGCGATTGACAAAATTTACAGCGAAAATCCTTTCTACTTTGACGAAGAGGATTTTATGACGGCGTTCGATTTTAAACAGGTCGCACTTGTGTCCGACGCACTCAAAAACAGAATAATTACCTATCATATGAATCAGGGCGTGCAGTTTGACGACCCTGCTTCGACGTTTGTGGGCTGCGAGGTCATTATTGCAAGGGGAGTAAGGATTGGTCCGGGCAATATCATCAAGGGTAAGACGATCATCAAGGAGCACTCCTCTATAGGTAGTCGCAACACGATAGACGGCTCGGTCATCGACAGCGGCGCTTGGATAGAAAGCAGCTATGTTCTCTCAAGCTTTGTAGGCAAGCACACAAGAGTAGGTCCTAATGCATACATTCGTCCCGGCACGGTTGTGGGTGCGGATTGCCGCGTTGGCGACTTCGTGGAGCTCAAAAACAGCACGATAGGTGATAGGACCAAGATCGCACATCTGACATATGTCGGCGATGCGACGGTGGGCAAGGACTGCAATCTCGGATGCGGAGTGGTTATCGCAAATTACGACGGCAAGGCAAAACATAAGACGGTTATCGGCGACGGCGCATTTATAGGCAGCAACAGCAACCTCATAGCGCCATTAAAGGTGGGCGACGGCGCGTTTATAGCGGCAGGCTCGACCATCACCGACGAAGTGCCAAACAAGGCGCTCGCCATAGCCAGAGAGCGACAAGTGATTAAGCCGAATTGGATAAAGTAAGAACGCTAAGTAGCGTTTTACATAATGTAACTTTTTGGAGGGTTTATGGTTACGCGTAGTAACACATTGAAAGTTTTTGCTTGCAACGGCTGTCCCGAGCTTGCAAAAGAGATTGCAAAAAAGCTGGACCTCGAACTTGGACAGATTCATGTAGGTAAGTTCAGCGACGGTGAAGTTTCGGTACATATCGATGAGTCGGTACGCGGTGCGGACGTGTTTGTAATACAGTCGACTTCTGCGCCTGTCAACGACAATCTTATGGAACTTTTGGTCACAATCGACGCACTTAAGCGTGCATCTGCGGGCAGAATTAATGCCGTAATTCCGTACTTCGGATACGCAAGACAGGATCGTAAGGCAATGGCTCACGACCCCATTACCGCTAAGCTCGTTGCCGATCTAATTCAGACGGCGGGCGCTGACAGAGTGCTGACTATGGATTTACACGCCGCACAAATTCAGGGCTTTTTCCAGATTCCGGTTGACCACTTGCTCGGACTTGCCGTACTTAAAAATGCAATTTGCAAAGAGGACTTTGTAAAAGACGACGAGTTTGTTGTGGTTTCGCCCGACGTAGGTTCGGTTGCGCGCGCAAGACAGCTCGCATCGCGTCTCAATGCGCCTCTTGCCATAGTGGACAAGCGTCGCCCCAAGGCTAACGTTATGGAAGTTATGAACATCATCGGCGATGTTGAGGGCAAGACCTGCCTTATGATTGACGATATGATTGACACCGCAGGTACGATCGTTCAGGGCGCTCAGGCGCTTGTAGACGTGGGTAAGGCTAAGCGCGTGTATGCTTGCTGCACTCACGGCGTATTGAGCGGACCGGCTATTGACAGACTTAAAAATTCGGTTATCGAAAAGCTCTTTGTGCTTAACACTATTGAAATCCCCGAAGAAAAGAAGTTTGATAAACTTCAGCTTGTAAGCGTAGCGCAGATTTTTGCAGACGCTATCAGAAGCATTTACGAGGACAAGTCTGTTTCCAAGTTGTACGACTAATATAATATTGAATATAGTAAAAGAGCAACCTTATTAGGTTGCTCTTTTTAAGTGAGTTTTTAAATCAAACCTTGCATTATCATATTAAAGGTCAGATACATTCCTGCTACCCAGTTTAGAATACTGATTATTATGCCGGCAATTGCAAGACCTTTGCCTTTGCCACCACACTCGGTGTCAGCTTTTTTTATTCCCATAATCGAGCATATAAGACCTACAATTGGTATAATGAATGATAATATAAAGCCTACGATAGCTATTGTGTTTGTCTTTTGGATGGCAGTTGGATCATTTACAACTGAGCCGCAATGAACACACATAATAGAATTGTCATCGATTTGTTTTCCGCAATTTTTACAATACATTTTTTGTCCTCCGTGTAAGTATTTGTTGCTTATATATTACTCTAAATGTTATAATTTGTCAAGTGCTTTTAACAATATTATTATAAAATAATTATTAAGTGAAAAATGGGGGGGCAAAAAACCGCGAGATATTTTTCTCGCGGGTAATGGTTTTGTAAACAATCAACTATTATGAGCAAACAACTTCTACTGTGACTTCTTCGCCACCTCTTAGCACTTTAAATGTTACGGTGTCGCCGGGGGCGGAACTAAGCAACGGGTCGATAGCGTGGAACTGCCTTGTAACAATTACTTCGTGGTCAAGGTTGACAGATAAAATTATATCGCCTTTATACAACTTACCTTTTGCTCCGCCGGTAGCATCTTCGATAACTACCGTTTCTTCAATCTTGATAAGTCCGTCGCTGCCGATATACCCCTTGGAGTTTTGGGCCTTAATTGTTATACCGACTGTGCCTTTTTTAAACGTGCCGTTATTTTTTAATATATTGTCGGCTACCGCTGTGGCAATGGACGAGGGGATAGCATATGCCATATTTTCGATAGAGGTGTCCGACGTCTTGGCATTGACAATTCCAATGAGATTACCGCTCGCGTCAAACAGTCCGCCGCCGCTGTTGCCCGAGTTGACCGCCGCGTCGATTCGCATAACGCGCATTGTAACGTAATCGGAAGCGTTGTCAATTGCGCTCATAGTTATGTACTCCGAATCGACGCTGATAATGCCCTGTGTTGCCGAAATTCCTCTACCCGCAGGGTTACCGATTGCAATTACCGTTTGACCTACCGATATGTCGTTAGGGGTTGCCACAGTTACTGCGGTTGGTACGTCGGAAGAAAAATATTCGTTTTCGGCTTTAAGCACCGCTATATCGTAAGTGGCAGAGCCGCCCACATATGTCACGTTTATAGGCTCACCACCGTACGGGGTGACTGTTATTTCGTTCGAGATTTTATTTTTGACATTGCTGTCAGAACTGTATACGACGTGGTAGTTGGTCATTATGTACGCGCTGCCTTGTTCCTTGTTGAGTCTATATATAACGCCCGCGCCCGCTTGAGCAAACTCGTCGTCGTCGCTAACGTTCCAAAAGCCGGTGTTTTTGTAAAACTTGCAATACACTAAGACCGCGCTTTGCAGTCCTTTTGAAATTGCCGCCGAATTGTCGGGCGCCTCTGTAAACGTCATATATTCTTTTAAAAAGTCGAGATAGCTGCCCTCAAAACCGCTTTCCACCGCCTTAGTGTAAATGTCATTTATGGTGACATCCGCTCCGTCGGCGCCGTTTGTACCTTGTAATGATTGCAGCCATTCCTGCTCCGATCCGACAAAGCCGTTTCTTACAGCAATGTCGTAAGCCGATTCGCAGCCTACGGCAAACACGAGCGTAAGCACAAGCAATAGGCTTAAAATTACTCCTTTAAATTTCATTGTATACTCCTTTATATGTAATAGATAAGTTTTGGATTTAAGCGCAAACGATCTTGCCAGAGATTAAGACCTTGCATATATAGTATACCATAAAAACTTAATTCAAACTTGAATTTTTAGCGAAATTTGAATATTTAATTCTTTTGGGGTAAAAAGTATATTTGTCTCCACCGAGAGATGTATATTACAACTGTCGATTGGCACAAAAAGGTATTGACAAACCTATAAAACGGTGGTATAATTTTTACAATATTTGTATGGAGGTATAGATATGAATTTGTTATCTATCGCATCATGGGCAGTTTGGCTCATAGTCATAGTAGTTATTGTCCTTGTTGTCGGCATTATTATTTGGGCAATTTCGACGCGTAACTCGCTTGTAGCCCTGCAAAATAACGTCGAAGAAGGATTTTCGACAATAGACGTTTACCTTAAAAAGAGGTGGGACCTTATCCCCAATCTTGTTGAGACGGTCAAAGGCTATGCTGCTCACGAGCAAGGCACTTTTACCAAAGTTATCGAGGCGCGCAACAAGGCTATGAGCGCTACTACGGCAGAAGAAAAGATCGCTGCCGAAAACGCTCTTACCGGCACGCTTAAATCGTTGTTCGCACTCAAAGAGGCATATCCCGATCTTAAAGCTAACCAGCAGTTTTCTATGCTGCAAAGCCAGCTCACATCTATCGAGAACGATATTGCTCAACACCGTAAGTATTACAATGCTACCGTTAAGCAATTCAACAACAAGATTATGTTCTTCCCGTCCAGCATCATAGCTAACTCTATGAAGCTCACCAAAAAGCCGTACTTCGAGGCGGACGCGAGCGAAAGACAAAACGTACAGGTTAAGTTTTAATGAAGAAGATAGTAAGCGTAATTGTGGCAATGGTTGTCGTCTTTGCAGGACTGACAATCATTTTGTCGTTGTTTCCGTTTGGTTCCGATGAGGATATATATTACGATTTTCAGGTGGACAACGGCTACAAAATTGTAGGCGCCGACTACTCGATAACGGTCTCGGACGACCACACGGCAACCGTTGAGGAAAGGTTGACGGTCAAGTTTCTTGAGCGCAGTAGCGGAATTATTAGGTGGTTACCCACAAACAGCGGTGAGCAGTATAGTGGTATTACCGTAGAAGGCGATGTCTATTATGTCACGTCAGAAACTAACTTTATAGGCATTTATACCGGCGAGGACTACTCATATAAATACGGAGCGGGGTCGGAGCAAACTTATATAATCAGATACAAAATCGTTCCGCCCGTCCGCACAATAGGTAGCACCAACTACTATATGAATATTGTGCCGTTTGGCTGGGACACGTCTCAAAGCGACGTCAATGTAACTATGACTTTCCCGTTCGAGATTAAGGACATAAGAGTTTATACGGGACGTTACGGCACGACAAGCGCTACCGACAACTATCAGATAGACGGCAAAACGCTCACTATGGATATAGACTATCTTGCTCCATTTAACGGTGTTACCGTAGATGCCGAGATGGGCAGGACTTTTAACGTCAATTTCAGTCTTGTTGGACTACTGAGCATACTTGCGATTTTGGCGCTTGTGGCTATCAGCGTATGTGTCAAGTTGCTTGTAATAAAGGACAGGAATGTATTCCCTGTGCTTAACGCCAACCCGCCTCACGACAAAGGTGTCGAGTTGGATCCTGCGCAGATGGGATTTTTGATTGACAATAACTGCGAGCCCAAAGATATTACGGCAATGATTTTTTACTTTGCCTCCAAGGGATTAATTAGGCTCGAAGGCAATGGCGATGTACTCGTAAAGACGGGTGAGCTTGATTCGTCTGCTCCAAAGCATCAAAAGACTATTTTTAGAGGCTTGTTCAAAAAAGGGGATAGGGTGTCGACAAAGCAGCTCCAAAATACGTTTTATAACGATATTACCATTGCGACTTCGGAGATCCATCGCGATTATAGCGGCAAGCTGTATGAGAAAAAGGCAAAGAGTATTTCGGTGCTTATGGCAGTACTAAGTGGAATAGTTGCTGCCGGGGTGACCGCGTTTGCGGCGATAAGGCTTAACCCCAGTATAATATTTGACATTTTTATCCCGATTGCCATTATGGTGGTGTTTATTGTTATCGGATTTTTGTTTGGACGATATGTGTTTAATTATAAGCACAAACTATCTCAAAACAAGATGCTGCTAACATGTGTCGGCGCAGCGGTAATCGCGATTGTAGCGTCGCTCGTCGCATCGTACTTTGTGCTTGGCGGAATTTTACCGTTTTACGCTAAAATGGTTATCTATGCAGGGCTTACGCTTGTCGGTTTTGTCTCGGGACTTATATGCCGCAAAACCGAATACTATGCGTCGCTTATGAATGAGATAACCGGCTTTAAAACCTTTTTGGAAACTGCCGAAAAAGAAAAGCTCGAGGCAATGCTCGAGGACAATCCGCAGTATTATTACGACATTCTGCCTTATGCCAATGTGCTTGGTGTAAGTGACAAGTGGGAGAACAAGTTTAAAGAAGTCACTGTTCCTCCCCCGAGTTACTACAATAGTCCGACTCTCTTTGACTTTATGCTGTTTAACGCGATGTTCCGTTCGTCGTTTGGACATTTTACCTCGGCAATGATTTCGCGTCCGAGTGGGTCGTCGTTTAGCGGTAAAGGCGGCTTTGGCGGTGGATTTGGAGGAGGCTTCGGCGGCGGCGGCTTTGGTGGCGGCGGTGGCGGCCGAAGATAGTTACTTTTTTAGGCAAAAAAGTAACCAAAAAACTTTAAACCTTTAATAAAGGCGTCCCCTGTGTATTCGCTTCGCTCATGGCGTTCGTCACTCCGTGCCTCAGCTGAAAAGGGGGAGCTGTCCTCTGCCGAGCGTAGCGAACGCCACGCAGTACGAGCGAAGCGTAGTGACGGAGGGGCTGTAAAAAAACCAAAAAAACTTTTAACCTTGTGTTTAAAAAATAAGTTGTTACAACAATGTAGCAACTTTTTTCTTTTGTAGCTAAAGAGCAACTATAACATTAAAGAAAGGACTCCCCCTAACGAAGTGTACTTATAACGCACTTGGCAATGCCCGTAGGGGCAGGGGGAGGCTCTCGCGTTAGCGAGTGGTGGGGGTAAACCTATTTGATTATTATTTTCCTTGGGTGGTACAATAAATGCGCCGATGGTGTTGTCGATTATAACATCAATATAAACAACATAGCGTCTAACATCATAATGCTCGAATGCTTTCAACGGGCTTTTTCTTTGCCGCGTTGTTTACGGGCAGATAGGTGGAAACAACCGCCACAGCGACCGCGATTGCGAGCATAAACAGCACGGACAGCGGCCCGAATACGAACAGGCTCACCTCCAGCATGATCATTTCGCGAAGAGCTTTATTGAGAATCACGGTCAATACAATGGAGCCAATGATGGCAAGCGCTACACAAATCCCCACTATAATTCCCGCTTCGGAGAAGAAAATCTTGAACACGTCCATGCCGCGTGCGCCGACTGCGCGCAAAATGCCGATTTCCTTTTTCTTGTTTGTAATACTCACCGAAATGAGGTTAAAGAGCAGAACGCAAGCAAACAGCGCAAGCCCGAGCCCTACGTAGAGAAAGATGTTCGAGAGCAGCTTGATAAATTCAGAGACCTCCCAAATGTCCACTCGCACTTCGTTTTGTATCATAAATGCAACGTCGGTACTATGGTCAAAGACACGGTCGCTCTTTGCAATTTTCTCCAGCGCTGAACGCGAGGAGAAGGGCACGAGTACGAGCGTAAAGGTTGCGTCGTCGGGGATAACGTACTTGGTTTCGACACGGCGAGCAAGATAAATTTCCACGCTGTCGTACAGATTTTGCGAGCAATAAATGCTGTCGCTACTATCTCTGTGGTAGGCGACAATGTCACAGCGGAAGCTCTGATGGGTTATCGGGTTCGTCATCGAAACGCCTAACGGAACTTTTTTTAAATAATCGAATACCACTTCCCGCGCAGTTGCCATTTCTTCTTCGGTTGCTTCGCGGTAGCTCACCGATGAATCAAACCAAAAAGGCTCGATATCGTTCTTGACTTGGACGTAACCGGATCTAACAAGGTTTGATGCCTCTTTATATGCCTGATAGGCAAGCTCTTCCTCCTCGTTATGACTTGTCTTTTGGAAGTGCAACTCGACAATGTTATCAATGACAGAGAGTGAGGGGATAATTTCGTTCTCGGCAAGCGCGCTTTTGTTCACGAGAAAGGTGACAGCTTGCGATGGTGTAGAGTTAGCCTCATATGCGCGGAATCTTTCGATATACGCTCCGCAGTTGATTCCCGTCTCGTCAAATAATTCGTAGCGGTCACCGTAATTGACACGATCGAAATAGTCGCTTTGCGGCATTTCATAATAGCCGTTGCTATCTATGAGATAGTTGTCGCTGTATATGATGTCCCTGTTATATGAATATTTTTCATAAAATCCCTCGTCTATGAAAATGAGAGAGTGCAAAGATTCTTCGACGTATCGCCTGTAATTGTTTAGCAGGGCTGAATAGATAAAATCATCTTCGTCGCCTCCCACTTTGAGCTTAGCAAAGCGTTCGGGGATTATGCCGCTGTCGAATACGCCCGTCACCGTAAAGATATCGTTAAAGCTCGAATTTCCGATAAGCAGCCGTTTTCCTATAAGATCATGTGCCGAATTTATTTTCTCCGCCTCACTCTGCTGATTACCGTCCTCGTCGATCGGATAGAAAGACCCGTGCTGCAAACATTCGAGGAAATACGAGCTTACGCAGATTTCGTTGGGGTTTGTGGGATAGGTGCCGGTGATAGAGTTGCGCAGCGGGTGGCTATTTTCGAGTACGCCTGCAAGGGTGAGGGAGGGGTAATAATAGTCGCTTCTCTGGCTGATATAAAGATTTTTGACTGCGACGCTCGATCTTAAGCTGTACGCACCTATAGCGCTATTGCCAAAGGACGCGACGTCGGCATGGGAAATACGTGCATCTCTTACGTTAGTTTCCATCCACTCGTTTCCCTTTGCAACGTTTTGCTCGCGATATTCAAAGCCCTTGGAGAGCAGTACGGATGAATACTCGCTCGTCATAAAGGTGTTGACCATGACCGCTCTCTCGTCAAAGAGCATCAGCGTAGACATCACGCCAAACAGCATAAAGGAGATGACGGAGAGAAGAATGGTGAGCACCAAACGGAAGGGCTTGAGTTTGAGGCTTGACGCGCCGATTTTGACCGCCTTTCTGAGTGGCAGACGTGAGCGAATGAAATTAATTCGCTTGCCGTCGTACTCTTTGACTGCTTGGGGAGGGGTGGTTTCAAAGCCCGTTGCCTCTGTCTCCAATCCGTTTGCGCGCAGGAAGTCCTTAAATGTATTTTCACCCGATTGAAAGTTGCGGATTTTAATAAAGAGTGCCTCGTCAAGAATTACGTCCTGCTTTTCGGCGGTAGTGACGTTGCCATGCGCCCTGCTCACGTCCGAGATGATCTTGCCGTCCTTAAGCTCGATGATTCTGTCACCGTACGCTTCGGCAAATTCTCTATCGTGCGACACGACGATGACAAGCCGCGTCTTTGACAGCTTTTTCAGTAGTTCAAACACTTGCTTGCCCGTCGCCGAATCGAGTGCGCCCGTGGGCTCGTCTGCCATGATGATTTGAGGGTCTTTGACGAGCGCCCGCGCAATCGCAACTCGTTGTTTCTGTCCTCCCGAGAGGGTATTCGGTTTGCGCTTTGCCAGGCCACCAAGCTCGACCTCTTCGAGAATTTGCATGACTTTATCGTGGCTTTTTGTCTTGCTTTGGAGTTCGAGTGCGAGCGCGACATTCTCCTCGACGGTGAACTCGTCTAAGACGTTGTACTCCTGAAAGACGAACCCGACAAACGTGTTGCGATAGCTATCGAAGTCGCTGTCTGTGAAGCTCTTGCTTGACTTGCCCATTACAATGACTTCGCCGCTCGTGGGCTCATCTAAACCTCCCGCGACATTCAAAAGAGTGCTCTTGCCCGAGCCCGATTTGCCGAGCAGGAACACAAGTCCCGTTTCGGGGAAGGATACGGAGATATCGTCAAGCGCTCTGACCTCCGCGCCACCCTTAACATTGTAGGTTTTAACCAGGTTTTTTACAGAAAGCATAATTTCTCCTTTCTTATGTGCATATAAGATTCAGGACTTATAGCATAATGTTTCAATAAAAGTCAATCTATAAATGAAACAATAATAATCGTTCTTTTTCCTTGCAGGATGAATTTATTCGCTTTTTTCTTTCCTTGTATACTTTAGTAGCGGGATTATAAACGCTCCGAGGGCGTTGCCGATGATGACTATAAATATAAACAACAGAGCTTGTAGCGACACAATACCCGAAGCTGCAAAGTAAAACGTATTAGCTATGGAGTGCTCAAACCCGCACAATATAAAGGTGGGTATACAAAATATAATGCCGAGCACAGATTTATGTCCCTTATAAATATCCACCGCAAGGTACATAAGTATGCCGCACATAATGCCTCTGATTAGCGTTTGCCATAGCTGTTGGCTTAGCTTTGGCTGACAAACGGCAAGTGCGGCGTCTTTTATACTCGGAATGGCTGCCGCAAGGGCATAGCCAAGTATTATCGTTGCAATAGCGTTGCCGAGTAATCCAATCAGCAGCACCGAAAAATCTGTTTTGGTGTGGCTACTTATTATGTATCCGATTTTCCCGGTAAAGAGCGAGTAGCCTTTAACGCAAATGCAATAAAGTGCAATGCAAAATAATAGAGCGCCGACGTACTTTCCTATGTAAATATTGTCACTATTGCACGATAAAAAAACCGAGCCGCCAATTGAAATCATAATGCCGGCTATTAAACCGTCGGACAGTTGTCCCCATAACTTTTTCATTCGCACCTCCCAATACGTGCCATTATAGTATAATATAATTTAAATGTCAAGAAAAGAGCATATCGCTACTTTATTTGTATACCTTAGTCCCCGCACTCAGCAAAGGCGGGTATTTGTAACGTGACAAATTTTTACATTATCTGTCAAATGGCTATTGACAAATGCGATTTTATATGATATAATAGTGAAGTAAAGTAAAATTGTTATGCCAGGTATGCATAGATAATCAGAAATGTCTTTAATTAAGAAAAATATCATACCGTAGGTTTGCCTTTTTGATTAAAAATGGCAAAATTTAAAATGCGTTTAGTAAATCAGTTGCAATGATGCCTTATTGTGTTAAGTTTTTTATATCAAAGTTTTACACAAAGAAGGTTAGTTAGATGTAAAATATAATAATTTAAGATTTTTTAGGAGGAAATTTTTATGAGCAAAAAGAAGTGGATAATCGTTGTCGCGTCTATCTTGGTCGTTGTGGTAATTGGAATTGGTGTAGGGCTGGGAATATGGATTAGAGAAAAGAAGAATGAAATAATCGAATTGCATACTTGGAGCCTTATTGCGGCAAGTCCTAATCAAATTTTACTTAAGTACTCGGATGAGAGGACAATTTTTGAATGTAGCGTAGATAAAGGTTACTTTGTTAAACTGTATTATACTACTAAACCTATGTCTGAACGTGCTAAATATCTAATAGCTAAGCCTGGTGAGACTATTCATTGGGATAATTATGATGAAGTCTTAAAGAAATTCATAGATGTGGATTTAGCATATGCGGAGTTTAGATTAAGGTTGGGAGATAAAATAATAGGCTATGCTGTTGTAAAAATAACCCTGGGAGATTTACGCGATGAATATAATGCGGAGATTTTAAAATCGGAAGTGTTTAAAAATTGGTTAGGTCAATATAAAGATGTTACCGAAGAATATGTTACTTCGCTTATAGAGCAAGTTAAATCAGAAAACTAAAGGAGGAGAAAAATATGAAGACAAAAGTATTTAATAAAGGACGTTTAGTACTGATTATGCTATTGTTATTAGCAATATGCATAACCGAAAGAATTCTGATTAAGCCGTCATATGCGGAAGAGGTGCAAACTCAGCTTGATATACAATGCACTCTCTTATCAGAGATGACAGAGGATGAGTGCATTGAATTTATCGTAGAAAAGGGAGTGGAAATTCCGGATGAATTTAAAAATTCCCCCGCTCTTGGTAGCTTAGTAAAAGAGATAATCCAAATAGTGGAGGAAGATCCTAATGCCGATTTTAACTTTATAAGCTATTATCCGACCGTTAACTTTGCGGCAAACATAAAAAATGCAGTAAATGAATATTATGCAATTAATCAAAGTTCTGAGGTAAATTCTAACTCTGCACTATCGGCTTATACGCTTAGAGATAGCACTCTTTACAGAAAATGGGAGGATGATTTTAAAAATTATAACTGCTATACTTATGCAATTGGTTATCGTGAATATGATTATAATTTAGATCGATATCGTAAACCGGGGCAAATGTCAGGTGGAGTATATAAGCAAACGTTACCTATTGAGCAAATGGCGCAATTAGTAAAAGATGATTTGGAGGCTATAGGAGGAATAGTTGTTGAAGTATCGTCTGTCCGTCCAATTTATATTGAACCCAATCAAAATCTTATTTGTATTAGGAAAGGGGATAGTAGTTATCATTTTATGAAATATCACAGAGACGGTAATTTTTGGACTCACAAGCCAGGACCGTCAGCTATATTAAAGTATAATGGTCAACCATCTAATGATGAGGTCTGGATAAATGAATCGATAAATGAGGATGGCGTCGCTTTTAAAGATAGTGTTACATTTACCAGTACTATTTATTATATTACTTACATATATAACGGGTTGAAAATAGAAGATAACATTGTAAAATCTTTTGTGCCTCTTATGGATTTTAATGGATATTTAGAGATTCCCGACGGCGTTAAAGGAATAGATAATGGTGTTTTTGACTGGATAAATGCTCTAAAAGAAATTCAACTCCCTGATAGCCTCATCAGCATTGGTGATTATGCATTTACTGCGAGTGGATTAACAAGCATAACTATTCCAAGTAGTGTTACTAATATAGGAGTTGGAGCATTTGGAAGCTGTGAAAACTTAAGAAGCATAACTTTTGAACAAAATTGTAAGATAAAGATTATTGGAGATAGTGCGTTTATCGGGAGTGGACTTAAAAGTATAGAGATACCAAGTAGCGTAGTGTACATAAATGATTATGCATTTTCTAATTGTGAAGATCTAATAGAAGTAACTTGTTACGGTAATCTAAATGAAATCGGACAATATGCATTTAATGGCTGCTTCGCTTTAGATAGTGTTACTTTACCCGATAGTTTGGAAAGAATAGACGACTATGCATTTAATGCTTGCAAAAACTTGACAACAATCAACTTAGGGATTAATAATAAATTAAAATATATAGGGAATTGTGCATTTAGCAGTACACATTTGACAAGCTTTATTTATTCAAATACTGTTCAATATATTGGCAGTAGGGCGTTTGAGAATTCTTGGATAAATCAAGTTATAATATCTGCAAGCACAACGGATATTGGAGATTATGCATTTTATAATTGTCCATATTTAAAGGAAGTAATATTTGGGAATGAAACAAATAGCTTTGGGAATGGAACAAATAGCTTAAAGATAGGTACTTCGGCATTTAGTCATGTGAGATTAAAGATATTGTAATACCGGACCGTGTAACTACTATAGGCAACTATGCGTTTGATAGCTCAAGTTTGCTTACTGTTGAATTGCAAAGAACAAAATCTATGGGTATTACAACGATAGGGACATCCGCTTTCCCCTCAACGCTCTCGTATATTTTAGTGTTTGACAACGAAAGCGAGGCTGCGTATAAGGCGGCTAACCCCAACTTAACCAATCTCTTTCGTTATATGTTTAAATATACTTTGCAAAACGATGGCACTTATTCGATAGGCAAGGGGACATATAATTTAAGCGGAACGCTTAATATTCCCAGTACATTTAATGGTAAGGCTGTTAGTAAGATAGAGGATTCTGCTTTTTATAACTGCACAGGAGTAACGAGTGTAACGATACCTTCTTCGATAAAGAGTATAGGCAGCTCGGCATTTAGTGGGTGCACAGGACTTACAAGTATAACAATACCCTCATCGGTAACAAGTATAGGTATTTTGGCATTTAGCAGTTGCAGCAGTCTTAAGAGTGTGATAATAGCTTCATCTGTAACAAATATAGGCAGTTCGGCATTTAGTGGGTGCAGTAGCCTTACCGGCATAACGCTCTCCGGCTCTTTAACAAGCATAGAAAGTTCAACTTTTAGTAGATGTAGTGCTCTTACAAGTATAACGATACCCGCGTCGGTAATAAGTATTGCACCGTCTGCGTTTGAAGATTGCAGTAGTCTTGCAAGCATTTCGGTTAACTCTGCAAATAAAGTATATAAGAGCGCCGGAAATTGCGTAATTCAAATAAGCGACAATATTCTTGTTTTGGGATGTAAATCGAGTGTAATACCAAGTTATGTCAAAGCTATAGGAAATAGTGCTTTCTATAATTGCACTGCTCTTACAAGCATAACAATACCATCTTCAGTAACAAATATAGATAGTTATGCATTTAGTGGCTGTAGCAAACTTACGAAAGTGACAATACCATCTTCAGTAACAAATATAGGTAGTTGTGCATTTAGGGGCTGTAGTGCAATTAAAAGTGTATCAATTCCTAATTCTGTTACAACAATAGGTAGTGGCGCTTTTAGTTTTTGTAACGCTCTTACCAGTATAAATATTTCTGCATCGGTATCAAATATAGCAATTAATGCCTTCCAATCTTGCAACAATCTAACAACCATCACAGTAGACCCAAATAACAGCGTTTATATAGGCGATGGCAATTGTATAATACATCGTTTTAATAATTTTCTTGTGTTAGGCTGTGTCGGTAGTGTTATACCCAATTATGTTACAGCTATAGGACCGGCCGCATTTATTAATAGTGCGATTAGTGAACTTGTAATACCAACTAGCGTACAGAGTATAGGGACTAACGCTTTCGCATCTTGTCGATTTATGACTCGAATTGTTATTCCGTCAAGCGTTAGTAGAATGGGCTCAAATGTTTTTGAGGGTTGGAACGAAAACCAAACCGTATATTGTAATGCACAGGGTTCCGCCATATCGGGATGGAATAGGGATTGGGCTTATGATTGTCACGCCAATATAGTATATAGCAACGATAATATAGATAAACTTGACTTTATATTTATGGGAGATAGTTATGCGGTTACCGGCAAACGAGAATATGAGTATGTGACAAGTACTATTACTATTCCGTCTTTTATAAATGGATATCCGGTAAAACATATAGTAGCTGGAGCATTTCATGATTTTGTGAATTTGACAGAGGTGTATTTCTTACCGGATAGTCAGCTTGAAGTTATTGGTTCCGCTGCGTTTGCTGATTGCATTAGTTTGACAAGTATTAATATTCCATCAACAGTTCGCACAATAGAAAATGGTGCATTTATTAGGTGTAATAATCTTAAATATTTGATTATTCCATCATCGGTTTTATTTATAGGACCGCAGTCATTTGTCGATAGTTCTACTGGACCTATGACAATATATACAGATGCACCCTCTGCGCCGCAAAATTGGCAATTTTTAGGTAATGTAAATTGCTATATATATTGGGATTGTACGTTCTCCGAGAATTATGAGTATGTAAAATCTATAGTTGTTCAAGCAGATAATAATGGACTTAAAAATGCCCCGCGTCGAAATGGATTGTTTGTGCAATGGGATTTGGGCCCAAAAAATACGTCATACCAAACAACAGATATTATTAAAGGGGCAGTGCCGTCTGGGATTAGGATTTATGCAGTATGGGTACCGCCACAATATTTAATGAGTAATCCGTCGCCCGAGGAGGTTGAGATTTTATCCGACCTATGGGATGAGGTTTATTCTTGGTATAGTGTGGAATAAAATTAGTTTTAACGTCTATTAAAGCACAAAAAAGAGGGGAAACCCTCTTTTTGTTGTATGTGGTTAATAGCATATATTGCAAATTGCGTGGCGCCCAAATAAAAGAGCGCATATGAAAACAATGACATATACGCAAATGGGGGTTAAATGGATTAGAGTCATGGGGATACTTATGATAAGGATAATATATTAGTTTAAAGCGAGTTTAGGGTTAAGATAGGCTTGTTGGTTTTGACATTAACTGTCTTTAGACATAAAAGGAAATTTAAAAAATGTATATAATTTCACTTGACAACTCGCGATTTATAGTGTAATATCTAACGGTATTAGATAAGTTGAGGATTTTGTTATGGACGAAGAACAAAAAGCCAGATTTTACCTAAAAGCAATGCACGAGGCGTGGCCCAAAAATTTTGTTGAGAAAATAGATGTAAAGAGTAGGGGATTATGGATAATACTACATTATATATCTGTTTCGACGGGGGAAGTGTGCGCGGGCGACATCAGCAAGGAGTTTAATGTTTCTACGGCACGTACTACCGTTGTCTTAAAAACTCTAACCAAAAAGGGATTTATAGAGACATATAGTTCGGCGGACGACAGAAGACGAGTGGTTGTCAAAATCACCGAAAAAGGTAAATCTGCGCTTAAAAAGGCAGAGGACGAGCTCGTTGAGTTTATGAAGCTCTTGATTGACAAAGTAGGCGAAGACGATATAAAAGAATTTGTTCGCATATTTGCAAAAATCAATCAGCTTAATATTTGTAACAACTATCACAGCGACTGCATACAAGGAGGATATCATGTTAGAACTTAATGGCATTACAAAAGAATATCTTGCCGGTGACAACAAAGTTCAAGCCCTAAAGGGAATAGACTTAAAGTTCAGAACAAGTGAATTTGTCTCTATTTTAGGGCCGTCGGGCTGCGGAAAAACCACGCTCTTAAATATTATAGGCGGACTTGACCAGTACACGTCCGGCGACCTAATAATAGACGGCGTCTCCACTAAAAAGTACGGGGACAGAGATTGGGATACGTATCGCAATCATTCTATCGGCTTTGTCTTTCAGAGTTACTACCTGATACCTCACCAGACGGTACTGCAAAACGTCGAGATGACGCTGACGCTTTCGGGCGTAAGTAAAGCGGAGAGGAGAGAGCGTGCAATAGAGGCGCTCAAAGCGGTAGGGCTCGAAAAGCAAATCAACAAGCGTCCTAATCAAATGTCCGGTGGACAGATGCAAAGAGTGGCGATTGCCCGCGCACTTGTCAACAATCCGGACATCATCCTCGCCGACGAGCCGACGGGCGCACTTGACACCGAAACGAGCATACAGGTAATGGATATATTAAAAGAGGTGTCTAAAGACAGGCTTGTGCTTATGGTTACGCACAACCCCGAGCTTGCCGAGCAGTATTCTTCGCGTATTATCCGCATGCTCGACGGCGAACTTATAGGCGACACAGCACCGCTCAGCGATAGCGAAATTGCCGAAGAAAACAAGCGTGTAGAACAGGCAAAAGTGCAAGATGCCCCCAAGAAAAAGGACAAAAAGGCACGCAAATCGACTATGTCGTTTTGGACCGCGTTCAAACTGTCGCTCAAAAATCTCTTTACCAAAAAGGGTAGAACCTTCCTTACATCTTTTGCAGGCAGCATAGGTATTATCGGCATTGCGCTCATCCTTGCCGTTTCGCAAGGCACGACGGGGTATATTAACCATGTTCAGGAGCAGACGCTTTCGTCGTACCCGCTTGCAATACAGTCTACATCAATGGATCTATCGCAGTTGGTTTCTGCTATGATGGGCATAAAAGAGGATAAAACTCCTCACGACAACGATAAAATTTACAACCGTTCTACCATATACAATGTGGCAAAGGTTGTTTCAAACTCGGTGCAGGCAATGAATAGTAACGACCTCAAAGCCTTTAAAAAGTTTTTGGAGGCTGAGGTGACAAAAGAGGATTCCAAGCTGTACAACGCAATAGCGGGCTTGCAGTATCAATATGATTTAGACCTATCGATTTACACCAGACGTAATGACGACAACGAGATTTTTGAGTCTGACGTCAATGCTCTGCTTAATGCGGTTATAGCTAAGATGCTCGGTGCTAATGCCGAGTTGCAAATGGGGGGCTACTATTCGTCAATGGCGACATTCTCTATGAATGTATGGCAGGAAATTTTGGCCGGCAACGACGGCAGCTACGTCAACAAACTGCTCCTTAATCAGTACGATTTGGTAGAGGGCAGATGGCCAAATAGTTACGACGAAATCGTTCTTGTACTAAACGAAAACAACGAAGTAAGCGATATTTCTCTCTATGCGTTGGGACTACTCGGAGATGATTATGTGCAAAGAATTGCCGATTCCTTCGACCCCGACGCCGAGGAGTACGAGAACGTCGAAAGAAGCTGGACATATAAGGAAATTATGGACAAAGAGTATGTTGTAATACTCGATTCGTCCTGCTACTATTACGATTCAAATAAACGCACCTGGGAAGATTTACGCAAGACGCAGTTAGAAATGTTGTATAGTAACGGCATCAAGCTAAAGGTCAGCGGCATAATTCGTCCCAATGCCGACGCTACCTCTACAATGCTTAACGGGGCAATAGGTTATACTTCGGCGCTGACGAGATATGTAGTACAACAGAACGAAAACTCTGCGGCGCTCAAGGCTCAAATGGCAGACCCAACAACCGATATCTTTACAGGCCTTCCGTTTAAAAAAGACACAAGCAGCTGGTCGGAAGCAGATAAGGCAAGTGCTTATCGTGAATATTTTGACGGGCTTACTTCTGCTCAAAAAGTCGAACAGTATCTTGCGGTTTACGCTTCCGATATTACTCCGAATTTGCAGCTTCAGGTGTCGCAGCAAGTGGACGCCATCCCTTCGGCAATGCTCAGAAATATGGCGGCTGCCATGAAACCGGACGGAATGTCGGATGAGCAGTTCAATCAATTCCTTGACAACATGACCGATGCGGAGCTGCGCGATATGGCAAAGACGGCTTTGGTTGCGCAACAACTGGAAGAAGCTGTTAAAGCCGAAACGGAAAGGCTTTACGACTTGGAAAATCCGATTGAGGAGATAGAGGCATATATGGGTGCAAAAACCGACGCTCAACTTGCCACATTATTCGAAACGACCAAGAATGATGAGTCGAATTCGACATATGAGCGCAATTTGCTTAAGCTCGGTTATGTCGACCTCGAAACGCCGTCTATAATAAATATTTACGCAAGCTCATTTGATGCAAAGGACATAATCGCCGATGAAATTACTCGCTATAACGAGAGTGTAGATGAGGCACAACAGATTCACTATACCGACTTTGTAGCGCTTATGATGTCTGCGGTGACAACGATAATCGACGCTATAACGTATGTGCTTATTGCATTTGTATCCATATCCTTGATAGTTTCCTCTATTATGATCGGCGTAATCACGCTTATATCTGTGCAGGAGCGCACTAAGGAAATAGGTATTTTGCGTGCAATAGGCGCGTCCAAGCGTGACGTATCGCATCTCTTTAATGCCGAGACTATTATTATCGGCTTTGCGGCGGGAATGTTTGGTGTGCTTGTAACATATCTATTGTGCATACCCATTAACCTTATACTTCATGCACTTACCGGCATAGGAACGCTTAGCGCAATACTCAATCCGGTTGCGGCATTGATACTCGTGCTTATAAGTATGTTCCTGACAGTATTCTCGGGCTTTATCCCGTCGAGAAGCGCAGCTACTAAGGATCCCGCAGTTGCTCTTAGAACAGAGTAATAAATTATAAGTTTAAACACAAAAGCGACTTTCCGTTTTAGGGAGGTCGCTTTTAAAATATACTTTGGATTGTAATGCTCAGATATAAATTAATAAGAAGATATGCCGAGGATATAGTCCGATTTGACGTCTAAATATTTACAAAGTTTTGCAAAAGTGTCGAGTGCCGGGAAAACATCATCGCACATATATTTAGAAACTGTTTGTGCCGACACTCCGATTTCGCGCGCAATATCCTTTTGAGATATTCCGCTTTGTTTGATTGCTTCTCTTAACCGGGATTGAATATCTTTTAATTCCATTGTTTTGCTCCTTTGTAAAATAATCGCACATTATGCGACATATTGCTTGACAATCGTATATTGTACGATTTATAATGTAAATATTGCATTGACTTTTGTTAAGGTAGATGATACAATATTTATGCGTTTTATATAATGAGGTAAAAGG
>JAFLVB010000029.1 GCA_022508465.1 Clostridiales bacterium | reverse complement strand
ACGCAAGAGAACAATAATAATGGGCCGGCAGGTCCTAAGTAGTAAAAAAATCCCCTTTATAAAGGGATTAATATTTTTCGGTTTGCATTTTAATGTATTTTTCCCGAGTTGCATCTCCTCCTCTAATGTGTCTCTCCTTTAAGTTCAGCTCAAGCACATCTTTAACGTCCAAGTATTTCAAGTAATCTATTTCCGCAAGCCGCGAAGTTACGTCCTTATGTACTGTACTTTTGCTCACGCCGAACACGCGCGAGGCATCTCTTACCGTAGCCTTATGAGCACAAATGTAATCGGCAAGCATTACGCACCTTAGCTCTATGTATTCTTTCATACAAATACCCCTTTTATATTAGTAGTTATTTGTATGAGAGTTTTTGGCGAAATATGCCGAAATTGTAGGTTATATTAGTTGACCTGATTTTTGTATATAAATTTTGCCTACATCGCCTTCAAATATCAGTTTGCCTGGCGCAAAACACGAAGGTACATCACCTATTGCGGCGGTGACTGTGACCTCCTCGATATCGTTATAGCACAAAATCCTTTTTAACGCAAGCGGAGAAAATCCGCAGTCGTCTATAAGGATTTTGCTTTTATTTAGCAAAGTAACTTTGTACGGAATCTTTAGTCCCTCATTTAAAATTTCTTGTTCGTACTTTGCCGCTACACTTCCCCCAAGAAACATTTTCTTGGACGAAAAGGCATAGCCGTTATATCTTTTTTCGCCAACGGTCGTGCCAATCGAATCCGAAAACGTGCTTTTTACGGTGAGCTTTATGCCCGCCTTTTTTAATATTGGCAAAGATTCATACTGCATTACCGTTGCACCAAAATAGCATAATAGCTCCGCCTCGTCATAGCTTAGGCTATCAATTACACCGCCGTGTCCGTTAAATATCCCGTCCACATCTGTGAACTTTTGGTAATCCGCGCTAAGCGGATACTCGCCGCCTATTGCCGCCGATATTGCCGCTCCACTTATGTCCGAGCCGCCGCGTGGCAGCAGCTTTACTTCGCCGTTTGGCAGTTTGCCGTAAAAGCCTGGGATAACGCACGGCGCTTGAATTACGCCGCTATGTGCCTTGATAGAATTAAAATCTATCTTGCCCTCTAAGGTGAGTTTTACGCACTCCTTAGCGTCGACAAAGTTATAACCGAGAATGGCGGCAAGGATAAGAGCGCTTAGATATTCACCTCGCGAAACGGCATAGTCATATCCGCTGCCAGCATTTATTGCCGCTTTGATGGCTATAAGCCTACTGTCGATATTTATATCAAAAGCATTAGCTATTGCTCTAAATCGATTGCAAACAGCGTCAAAGTACTCGCCGTCGCATTTGCCGCTGCTTTCCCATTCATCAAAAGCCGATATAAGTAAATCGGTCACTTTGGGTTTTCCGCCCGGCGCAGAAACTATCACTACCGGAATATTGTTTTTACGCACTATGTCCGCTACTCGCCTGAATCCCTCGGCGTCAGAAAGCGAGCTCCCTCCGAATTTTGCCACAACCATACTTGCATTATATGTTGCATGGCCAAAATTTGCGCCAATAAAAATAAGCTGTAATATAGAAATTACAACTCACTCACAAAACCACAATGTCGGCAGATGCCGACTCGTTGCGTGGGTGCGGAGCGCGACGCGACGGCGTTAGCCGTAAAAACAGTCTGTTTTTAGCCAAAGCGGGCGAAAGTGTCCCCGCCGCTTTTTGGTACTTTTTGTACTCCTCAAAAAGTACAATCGGTTATGCCGTCCCTAAATGCGTACTATGCTTACTTCAATTGCTTATAGATGCAATCAAATCTTTATTACTTAATTTATAGTCACCCTCATCAGGCGCTGTGCGCCAGCTTCCCCCTCAAGGTGGAAGCCTTGCAAATGTTTTGTTACTTTTGCACCCGAAAAGTACATTATAAAACTACCCCGTTCTCCACCTTGAGTTCGTTATATGACGCATATTCGCTTAAAATTTGCGGGTCGATATGCGTGCATGTTATAATCGTCTGATAGTCCTTTATCTTATCCATGAGCCGCTTTTGTCTGCCTATATCCAACTCGCTAAGCACATCGTCGAGCAACAAAATTGGATATTCGCCGCGTTGTCCTACAAGCTCGACCTCGGCAAGCTTAAGCGCAAGTGACGCCGTACGCTGCTGACCCTGCGACCCAAATGAACGGATGTCCTCATCCCCTATTCTAAACGCAATATCATCTTTGTGCGGGCCTGCGTGAGTATATCCTCGCACCCTGTCGCGCTCACGATCCGCCTTTAGACGCTCTCCGAAAATTTTCTTTATGTCTTCTACCGTCTCCCCGTCCAATGATTCGTACCCGAGTACAAGCGTTTCTTCGCCACCGGTCAAGTACGAATGACATTGCCCCGTTATTCCACTCAGGTTTTGAACAAAGCCGCGACGCGTCTTTATGATCTTTGCACCAGCATCCACAAGCTGCATATCCCAAATGTCAAGCGCATCGTCTGTAACAAACCCGCTTTTTAGTAGCTTGTTGCGTTGCATCAAAATTTTGTTGTATCTTGACAATAGATAAAAGTATGACCTCGACATCTGGCACAACGCAATATCCATAAATCGACGCCTATCCGACGGCGCTTCCTTGACAATACGCATTTCGTCGGGGGAGAAAAACACGGTGGACACCACTCCCATCAGCTCGCCTATTCGCGAAATGGGCATACCGTTTACCGATATTCGTTTGACGGCGTCCCTATCCAAAACGATTTCCACCTTATCTTCACCGTAAGCCTTTTTTACGGTAAGGCGCACTCTCGCCTTTGATTTGTCGTGATTGATAAGCTCTTTGTCTCTCGGAGTACGCGCGCTCCTGCCCACACTACACAAATAGACCGCCTCCAAGAGGTTGGTCTTGCCCTGCGCATTACGTCCCACAACAAAGTTGATTTTGTCGGTAAAGCGCACAGTCTGGTGTGAATAGTTGCGGTAATCGGCTACCGTCAGCTCCGAAATATGCATAATATTATTGTATCAAAATTGCAAGTAAATGTAAAGCGATAGCAAGTATCTTGCGGGAACCCTTTTTGCCCCCCTCAGTCACCACGCTTCGATACTTCGTGGCGTTCGCTACGCTCGGCTGAGAACTCCCCTTGCTCAGGGGCGCCTATGGTATGGTTTAAAAGTTTTTTGCCTACTTTTTTACAAAAAAGTAGGTTCAAAAAAGTAACGATAAAACCGCTTTGCCTACCGCATCGATAATAATGCACACCACAACCACCAAAATCGTGAGGGCAAGCAGCCTCTCGAGCTCGAGGTACGCGCGGGCGGTCTGCATCATCATACCTATACTCCTTGCCGTCTGAGCAAGCACTTCGGCAGACACAATGAGCTTTACCGAAAGGCTAAGCCCTGCAATGCCGTTTTCGGCAGCGGCAGGCCCAATAGACGGCAGATATACATATCTAACCCGCTGCAGCCTGCTTGCACCGGATACGAGCGAAATCTCAATCAGATCCTTGCTTATGCCCTTAGCCGCGGGCAAGAGTGCTGCGTAAAATGTAGGAAACAGCACAAGCATACCCACCAAAATAGTAGTAGTGTTTGCCGACACAGTGAGTATAAACACAAGCACAATCGCCATCGTAGGCACCGAGCGCAGCGCCGTTATTACAGGCGAAAAAATGCGGCTGACAATATCACTACCAGCCGCCAAAATCGCAAAAATAAATGCAAGCACAAAAGATACCGCAAAAGCTATCAAAGCCCTCAATAAAGTTGCGCCAAAACTACGCCAAAAAACGTTCTCTTTAAGCACGTCCAAAATAGCCGAAAACGTGACAACGGGTGTCACTTTTGCCGACGTTATCCATGCCGACGTCTGCCAAATGACAAGCGCGGCAACAAGCACCCCTATGGGCACCAACACGTCCTTTAAAATTTCTCTCTTGTGCTTTTTCATCTAAGGAGGTGTCCCCACTATACAAGCCTACAAACTATTTAACAATTCGGAAGAAGTCTGCATCAGGAAGTTTTCCGCCTATCGAGCTCGGCTCCAAATTATAGAACGCCGTCAAAAACGCAATGACATCGTCCTTGCAGTCCTCCGCCTTAACAAGCCTTACATTGCAACGCTTAACGGTGTCAGCGGTAAGCACCTTAACTGTCGTCTCGCTCGACTCAATCATGTGCGCTGCTATTCTCTCTTTTGCCTCGCCGGGATTTTGCTCGGCATAAGACTCATTTTGCTCCAGCTCGTCAAACAATGCTTTTAAAAAGTCGTCGCTGACGCTATTCTTTGCCATAAGCCCCGCTTGCGGATAGCCTTCGCCCCAAAGCTGTTGAATATCGAATATTACCTTAGAACCCTCGATATTGCTCAGCGCTGTGGTCACGGCAGGCTCGCCCAAAACGCCATAATTAACCTTACCCGTCTTGATAAGCGGCAATAACGTGCCACCGTCTTGCGCATAGTACAGCGATACTTTGCCGTCAACCGGTTTGTCGCCGACTTCATACTCTATGCCCGCATCACCTAAAAGCGTCCTGAATATAAGGTCGGGCACCTGTCCCTGTCCTATAACGCCTACCACCTTGCCCTTAAGGTCCTCAAGGCTGTCGGCGTCGTCAAGACCAACCATAAACAAATTGCCGTGAGTGTTCGCCGAAACATATTTATACGGATTGTCTCTATTATAAATTATAGCTGCCGCGTTAGTTGGTACGATCGCAAGGTCTGCCTTACCATTCATAAGATAGGCGGCAATGTTGGAGGACGGCACAACTATGAACTTTACAGTCTGCCCCCCGATTTCGGTCTTATCAAACAGCGACACAAGTGAAAGCGCAGGCGCGCCATCGGGCAAATATATCTCTATTACCTCGTTATTGCCAGGCGTACTCCCTTCCGGAGTGTCATCACCGGGCGTCACATCGCCATTAGTGCAGGCAAAAAGCCCTACACTTAACAGCAATGACAAAAGTAAAATTAAAAACTTCTTCATAAATTCTCCTTTTAAGGCGATACAACTAATATCCGCAAATTTTTGCGGAATATCCGCATATTGCTCTTATTTACAGCTTATTAAATGGTTATCTAAGCAGTTCACTCTTGCTTCTCTACTTAGCTACTAAAATCGCAGAAAGAATGTGCAATACATTTACCTAAGCAAGTCACTCTTGCTTCTCAGTTTAAAAATTTCTTCAAAGGCTAAAGAGATTTTGGTTATAACATCCTTCTTTGACGGATACAGCCAATAGCTTTCGTCTGCTCGGCTTATATCGATTACGTCTGCCTTGCCGCGGAAGTTGTACTCTATATGGCAGCCGTAAGTGTCCTGCCCCTTCCAAAACTCGTCTACGTCCTTGCCGTACGCACTACACGTAAGCTTAAAACCGTCCACCGTATGCACAATTTTGCCATTACCATGCCTGTAAAACTTCCTGGCATTAGGCAGCGTCCAAACCTCCACCTCGTCCTCGAAGTGATACTTGCCCTCGGCGACTTCTTTTCTGACGTTCTCTCGCTGCCAATCAAACCAATCGGGAATATGCGAAAACTCGGTCTCGCCGTCCAACGCTCTTAGCTCACCCAGCTCTGTGTACTCGTACGCCTTGCCGCAATGCTCGCATCTGAGCGTCGTGCCGCTCGCCGTCATGGCGTGCTCGGTGTAGCAATGCGGGCATTGATACAACAGACTATTGAGCCCCTTTGCGCGCTCGGGATCGGTGATGCGGATGTTGTTCTCAAGCTGATAGGTATAATCGTCGTATTGCAGATTGGAAACAATGCGCTCGCTGAGCTCCTCGACGGAAATGCTCTCAAGCTCCTGTACAGTAACAATCTGCTTCATTTCGGCAGTAAGTGGCACATGGGTGTACTTTTTCTGGCTGAACTGCGGGTTTGCCACATAGCAACCGTGCATATTAAGCGTCACAACCGGCACTTTGAGCATCTTGCATAATTTTGCCACCGACTGCGGAATATATGAGCGCTTGCCGTCAAGCGAAAACCTCGCCTCGGGATACAAAACACAAATCTTTTTATTCTTTTCGAGCGTGTGCTTCATATTCCTTATGAGCGTAAGGTCCATAGGCAAAAACTTGCGTTTGGCAATGCAGCCCAGTCCGCGCATAATAAACCTGTTATGCAGCGCGAACGCATCTATCGCCGCCACATAGTTGGCTCTATACGGGAAAATCGACCTCATCATAACTTTAAGGTCATAAAACGACATATGATTGCTAAGCAGCAGATAGGGCGGTTTTAGCCCTTCCATGCCAGTTTTTTCGATACGCAGCTTGTGGAACTTCATCGACGGGAGACTGAGCATCCAGGCGATTGGGTACAAAACTACACTGCCTTTGCGCGGCGGTTTGGTAAAATCGTGTTTTTTAACTTCTCTCATAAAAACCTATCTGTTGTAGAATATCCACATTATATCATTATTAATATTCTATTGTCAAGAATTTCTTAATAAAAGAAAATTCATTTGACAAATAGGTGCAATTTTAAATATAATATAATTGCTAAGTCGCTGACGCGCCTTTAATTCCTTGCGGAATTTATTGCCCTTTCGGACAATGCAATTTCCTTGACGGCTGCGCAAAATATATCTTAAAAGTTCTTTGGTTACTTTTTGCCTATAAAAGTAACAATTTGCCTTTTGGGCGAGAAGGAGGTGCAAATGACCGACAAGACCGAACTCATTGAAACTGCCGAAAAGATTGTAGAAGATCTTTCGCAAAAAAACTATGCCGAAGTCAAGCGACTTTTAAGCGAATTTAATTCCGTCGACCTTGCCGAAATGCTCTACGAAATCCCCGACGACAGACTGTCCATTGTCTTTCGTCTACTCCCCAAAGAGCTCGCTGCCGACGTCTTTGTCGATATGGACACCGAGCAGCAGGAAACTCTCCTTAGTAAGTTCAACGACAAGGAGATCAAGGACGTCCTAAACGGCCTATTCGTCGACGATACGGTAGACATTATCGAGGAAATGCCCGCGGCTATAGTCAAGCGAATCTTGAAGCAGGCGGACAAGGAGACTCGCGACAGCATCAACGCCATTTTGTCATACCCGCCGGACAGCGCAGGCAGCATCATGACTACCGAATACGTCAGCCTAAAGGAAGAGTATTTGGTCAAAGACGCCTTTGAAAAAATTCGACGCACAGGTCCCGACAAGGAGACCATTTATACCTGCTACGTCACCGACAAAAGCCGAAGGCTCGTCGGCATTGTTTCGGCAAGAACGCTCTTACTCTCCACCCCCGACGACAAGATTGCGGACATTATGGAGACCAACGTAATCAGCGTCGACACCCACGCCGACAAGGAATACGTCGCGCGTGAAATTCAACGTTACGGCTTTTTGTCGATGCCCGTCGTGGACAAGGAAAACCGCCTCGTTGGCATTGTCACCGTCGACGACGCGATGGACGTATTGCGCGAAGAAAACAACGAGGACTTTTCTAAAATGTCCGCAGTTACGCCAAGTGATAAGCCGTATCTTAAAACAAGCGTATTCAAAATCTTCCTCAACCGCCTACCCTGGCTGCTGCTCTTAATGGTGAGTGCGACCTTTACCAGCCTTATAATCAGCTCGTACGAGGACGCGCTACTCGGCATAAGCGTCACCCTGTTTGCGTGCGTACCAATGCTTATGGACACGGGCGGAAACGCAGGCTCGCAGGCATCTGTCACAATCATTCGCGGCATTGCGCTCGGCGAGACAATGCCAAAAGACGTGCTAAAAGTCATTTGGAAGGAATTACGCGTTGCGCTTATGCTCGGTGTAGTAATGAGCATTGTGTGCTTTGGTAAGCTGATGGTTATAGACAGCCTGTATAACCCCGTAACGCCTATGGTAGCTCTTACAGTTTCCTTAGCTCTCTTTATTACCATTGTGCTTGCAAAGTTTATCGGCTCGACATTGCCCCTCCTCGCTAAAGTGATAAGGCTCGACCCCGCCGTTGTGGCAAGTCCGTTTATAACAACCTTCGTCGACGCCATCTCGCTTATAATCTACTCCAATATAGCACTCGCTTTACTTGGGTAAAATAATTTTAAATCAGCATAAAACAAAAAGCAAAAGAGCCATTGCATAAATGCAAAAGGCTCTTTAAAAGTTTTTGGCAGGCAAGCCCGCATTTTGGGGCAGGCAAGCCCGCATTTTGGGGCAAGCAAGCTTGCATTTTGGATACTGCTCAAACTATGCGGTTTACCAGTTTAATTTTTTGTCTACTTTTTTGACAGTCCCTCAGTCTGCTCGCTATCGCTCGCAGCCAGCTCCCCTTACACAGGGGAGCCTTTCTTAAGGTTTAAAGTTTTTTGCTTATCTTTTTTACATCCCCTCAGTCTGCTCGCTATCGCTCGTAGCCAGCTCCCCTTGCACAGGGGAGCCTTTCTTAAGGTTTAAAGTTTTTTGCTTACTTTTTTAACATCCCCTCAGTCTGCTCGCTATCGCTCGCAGCCAGCTCCCCTTACACAGGGGATCCTTTCTTAAGGTTTAAAGTTTTTTGCTTACTTTTTTAACATCCCCTCAGTCTGCTCGCTATCGCTCGCAGCCAGCTCCCCTTACACAGGGGATCCTTTCTTAAAGGTTTAAAAGTTTTTTGCTTACTTTTTTACTAAAAAAGTAAGTTTTTACAAAAAAGTAGGTTACTTCTTGGCTTTCGGGCCGGCGTTTATGATTTCGGCGGGCATATCCTTGTATTTAGCAAAGTTCTCCTCGAAGAGCGAAGCAAGCTTGTTTGCCGTCTTGTCGTACTCCGACTTATCCGCCCAAACATTGCGCGGATTAAGAATTTTAGAATCCACACCCTCGCACGTCTTGGGAATACTCAGTCCAAAGAACGGCTCTTTTTCGTACTCGACAGATGCAAGCTTTCCACTAACGGCGGCGGTAACAATGGCACGCGTCGCCTTGAGGCTCATACGGCTACCTACTCCGTACTGTCCTCCCGTCCAGCCCGTATTGATAAGATACACGTCTGTGCCGAACTCCTCTATCTTTTTGCCGAGCATAGATGCATAGACCTCCGAGCTGAGCGGCAAAAACGGCGAGCCGAAGCACGTCGAAAACGTGCATACGGGGTCTACAATTCCGCGCTCCGTGCCTGCAACCTTGGATGTGTAGCCCGACACAAAGTAATACATAGCCTGCTCCTTGCTTAGCTTAGCAACGGGCGGCAAAACGCCGAACGCGTCCGCACTAAGGAACACTATTGTGCGGGGATGTTTGCCCACGCCCGGCACAACCTTGTTGGGGATAAAGTCTATTGGGTACGAAACTCTCGTGTTTTCGGTAAGCGTCTTATCTGTATAATCGGGCTCACGCGTCTCGTCGTTTATAACAACGTTTTCGACAAGGCTGCCGTGTTTAATCGCCGCATAAATTTCGGGCTCACCCTCTTTACTGAGATTGATACACTTGGCGTAGCAGCCGCCCTCGATATTAAAGATACCGTCATTCGACCAGCCGTGCTCGTCGTCGCCTATAAGTCCCCTACCGGGGTCTGCCGAAAGCGTCGTCTTGCCCGTACCCGAGAGACCGAAGAACAGCGCGGTGTCGCCGCTGCCGTCAAGTGCCATATTGGCAGAGCAGTGCATGCCCAACACGCCTTTAAGCGGCAAAATATAGTTCATAACGCTGAACACCGACTTCTTCATTTCGCCGGCGTACTTAGATCCTGCAATAAGCACAAGTTTATGATTAAAGCTGATTATAATAGCCGCCTCGCTGTTAGTGCCGCACTCCTTGGGGTCGAGTTTAAGTCCGGGCGCACAGATCACGGTAAACTGCTCGCTAAAGCTCTCAAGCTGCTCCTTAGTGGGGCGAATAAGCATGTTATTCATAAACAGATTTTGCGAGGCATATTCGTTTATAACTCTTATGGGCAGCGAATATCTCTCGTCTGCACCCGCAAAGCCGTCAAACACGTATATGCGCTCTTTGCCGCTGAGATACTCGGTTATCTTTTTGTAGACAATATCAAACGACTTCTCGCTTATTTTGACGTTTTCCTTACCCCAGGCTATCGACGACACTCCCGCCTCGTCCACGATAAACCTATCCTTGGGCGAACGGCCCGTGTATTTGCCTGTCTCGACAAGCAAAGCACCGCTTGACATAAGTCGGCACGGCTCAGTTATGAGCGCATGTTCGATTAGAACTGCCGGGCTGAGATTGCGATACACATTTTTGACATTTGTAATATTATGCTTTTTTAAGATTTCCATAAGTTCCTCCGTCCTATGGATATAGTATACACCCAATTTTTGGGAAATGCAACACTCTTTTGAAAATTTATTTCAAAAATTCGGATAGAGTTAAAAACTGCTCTTTGCTTAACGCCTCGCCTCTTATCTTGACGTCGAGCCCTGCTTTACTTAGCAGCTCTTCCGCCGCCTCACGCGATATGCCCATAGACTGCATAAGGTTGTTGACAAGCGTCTTGCGCCTGCACGCAAAAGCACAGCGCACAAGCTTGTCAAAGACTGCTCTGTTTGGTATGCCGTCGTTTAGAGTCAGCTTGACCACCGCGCTGTCCACGTTAGGCTCGGGATGAAACAGTTTTCTGCTCACATACCTTGTGATTTCGGCATTAGCGCGACTTTGTACGGCGAGCGATAAAACTCCGTAGTCGGGCGTGTTATGCTCGGCTATCATTCTCAGAGCCACTTCGCGCTGCACCATTACGGTAAGCGACAAAAGAGGGAATTCGTTTTCCAAAAAGTAAAAAAGTACGGGTGAAGTGATGTAGTATGGCAAATTCGCCACCACCTTAAACGGCTTGCTCACCACCCCCATTAGCTCATCCGGCTTAACTTTGAGTATGTCCTTAAAGATAACCTTTACGTTATCCAGATCGCCCACCGTCTCGCCTAAAACAGGCTCAAGCGTCTCATCTATCTCAAACGCGTACACAAAGTCTGCTTTTTGGGCAAGCGCTCTTGTGAGCGTACCTGCACCCGGGCCTATCTCCACAACCACATCGCCCTTAGTTATACCCGAGTCGTCTGCAATAGCACTCAAGAGATTGGCGTCGGTAATAAAATTTTGCCCAAACTTCTTTTTGGTGACAAAGTTCTTTTGTCGTAATATGTTTAAAATATTGTCCATATTTTAAGCATACCACAACGAAGCGATTAAGTCAAACAATGTAAGCGTCAAGCTCTCCCAATCTTTTGAGCGCGGTAAGCATTCCGCCTCCAGGAATAAGGTCGGGCGCAAACGCTATACACAAAGAAACGTCTCCACTCTCCAAGCTCTCAAGCGAATATCCGTCGTCAAAATATAATCTCTTAAATATCTTAAACGCCAGCCTGTACAAGTTGATATTTTTATCAAGCTTTTCGGTTAAGTCCTTAGTATATTCCCTTATTTTATATTCGGCGATTGCCGCCTCCTTGCCGCTTATTTGCGGAAGTATGAGCCTTATCGCCTTATGCTCGCTTATGCCGAAAAACTCGGCGATTTGCGCAAGTCTATAATTGTTGTCGGGCGGAGGCATAAAGCTTTTACGTCGCATAATATGACTTTTATACAGCGGAGACAAAATGGCGGCAAAAACAAACTCGAGCTCGCCTAACGAAAATTCGCTACTACTAAGCATAGAGTATGTAAGCGCGCATTGCACCTCGCCACCGCGCTCCCCTTTGCCGATTAATGCCAGCTTTAGCGCCGACTCTATTAACACATCTTTTAGCGCGTGAAACGGCATTTTTGCCGCATCCAAAATCGTCTTTGCGGCAATGTCGGATATTGCGCCATAAATATACGGGCAAAATTCGCTTTTGTTTAGTAGCGCCGCCGCATATATCTCAAATGCCGAGTTGAGCCGCGCCGCAACCGTGCCGAAAAGTGATGCCATATTCGCGTCGGACAATTTACTGTCAAGGTCGAAAATAAACCCCTTTGGCTCGTTTACTATGTATGTAAGGTACAATCCGCCGTCGTTTATAACGCAAAAATTGCTTAGCGCACCATAGCCCGGCAAGGCAGCGATAACTGTAGGTATATCAAGCAAATACGCCTTATACTTAGCCGCGTTAATTGCTTTTACCCCCCCTATCGCTATAATCAGCTTGGTGTCCTCTGGGAGAGCGACAAGCTCAATTTGCTTTTTGTCGTCATCCGCCTTTACAGTCACTACACGATAGTCACGCTTTATGTGGGCATAAATTTCGCTCATAATCTGCTCGTCGTCGTATAGTAAAACCACTCGGCTCATAGGCGGCGTGAGCCCCTCTAAAAAAGAGCCCATACGCTCAAATGCGCCGTGTTCCAATAGACAACGCACAAAAAATTGATGCGTTTTACCGCAGTCACACTCATGGCTGCCGAGTAGCTCGGAATACTTAGACGAACAAAAATTAATCATAACCGCATTATATACTATACAATTACAATTTATATGACAGCTTTGGTCGAATTGTATACTTGAGCATCGAAAAGAACTCCTTGCATAAGCAAGGAGTTCTTGAAATTTTGTTTATTTTTCTCTCATTTGGTAATCTTTATCTTCGTCCATCATCTCAACCATCAACTTGGCATAGACCGGATCGAACTGAATACCGCTCTTTTCCACAAACTCGCGTCTGACCGTCTCCTGGGGCAGCACATCTCTGTAACTTCGTTTTGAAGTCATGGCGTCGTACGCATCGGCAACGCTGATAATCCTTGCAATTTCAGGGATGTTTTCGCCCTGAAGTCCATCGGGATAGCCGCCTCCGCCGTATTTTTCATGATGCCACCTTGCGCCCACCTCGATATCAGGCATATCCATCGAGATATTCTTTAAAATCTCCGCACCGATTACCGGATGCGACTTAATAATTTCAAATTCCTCTTTAGTCAGGCTGGACGGCTTATTAATAATTCCGTCGGGCACGCCGATTTTACCTATATCGTGAAGCAAGCCGATACGATAAATTGCTTCTTGCTCCTTTGCAGAGCCTCCGCTTCGCTTTACAAGCTCTCTTGCATACTCGGCTACTCTCACCGAATGACCGTTAGTATATTTATCCTTGGCATCGATTGTTACCGCCAAAGTTTTAAGCGCCTGCGACGAAAGATGCTCTGCTCTTTCGGTCTGCCTATCCACTTCATACTGTAAATTTTGACGCAAATCATAAAGCTCGCCCATCGTCCTCATCAAAAGCTGGTAGTCGGGCGTCTCCAACGTAAACATACAAATCATCAGCCCTATCGATATGGTGAATAGACTTAAAAGCACGTCGGGGAAGAAGAGCATCTGCAAAAGGGGACCCGCCATACACAATGCAAAAAAGGCTATGATGGATATACGCTGAGAGGTCGTAAATTGCTTAAAGTGGAAAGCCATAATCCCCATAGCATAAAGAATGAAGTAATAGGGAAATACATAGACAAAGTAGTATAAAACACCATGTGTGTAGCTTCCCTCACTATCAAAGCGGAAAACAACACCGGTAAACAGGTTGATGGCTAACATCAAAAAGCATAACCCATAAATAACTAAGTTAACTATATAACCCTTGCCGTGCTTTTCTTTAAAGACGCTGGCAGCTATATACTGAGTAAACTGAAAGCCTACTGCAATATTCATACAAAAGTATAGCGTATTGAATAGCAAGTTGACGATAGGCGGAATATATTTGCCATAGCTGATCGTGATAGCCGTCGCAACATCAAGTGTGCAAGCAATCAAGACGTACAACGCGAGCTTTCTGAATTCCTTATTGACATTGTCCTCTGCCCCATATTTTAAGCGCAAAAAGATATTGAGTACGATCAAAAATATAACCGCAGTCGCTTCAAAATATATATTGTATGACAGTGATCCTTCCATGCCTATCCCTCCTCCTTATGAGGGCTTATTGACCGGTTTTCGCTAAAATGTTACTAACAAATAGAATAAGCGATAAGCCTTAGTTTATTAATCATGGTCATGATTGTGATCATGGTCTGTGTATAAATCTTTGTAAGCCTTTTCGATAAGATTTACTATATCCTTAGTGTTGCGATAGTAGTAAATTCTCTCGTTTTGCCACTTGGTGTAAGCAGCGCTTGTCGCACTTTTAAGCAAGTCGTCTCTGATTTGATCCTTAACCAAAGTGTATCTGCCCGGAGTTGTGTAATCATTAAGACCAAGCGTAGAGCCTGCTTCAAAGTCGTTAGCATAGTACATAATATGCACACCGTAGTCGGTAAGGATATACTCGTCGTAAACCTGACCTACCTTGTAACCCTCGTTTCTGAACGATCTTGCAGCATCGGCGAACTCTTGCATATAAGATTCGCTCTCGCCGTCGTTAAGCTTGTACTTAACTGCATAGCCTGTCTCGTTGCCAAAAGCACCGGGGTCGGTGTTGTATTTATAGGTAAGGTCGTCGAACAATCTTTCGGCGTCGTAAGCATTTGCACTCACTCCTGCCATCTTGGTTCTGATCTCGCTCCAAATCTGGTCAACGGTAAGCTCGCGGCTAAGATCGTCCTCGCCATTCACATGAGCGTAAGCCTTGATGTTGTTTACCTGTCTTTGACGCTCGGCAAGATACTGTTCATTTGTGTGATTCTTTTTATAGTTTGTAAGGTATGTCTTCTGAGCATCGGAGAAAGGAATAAGAATATGCTTAACGTAAACATAGTTGCTGTTTGCGTGGTAAAGCACAAGGTCGGAGCCCGTTGCCGCGCTGTCATAGCTGCTCTCGTTCGACGAGTAATTGCTTGTCTGCTCGGCGAGCATCTTGTTGTACTTAGCAACGATTTCCTCTTCGGTAACTGTTACACCGCTCTCGATAAAGTTCTGCAAAATGGTCATCTTTTGCGACATGATGAGCGAATCACCGTAAAGCTTTTTAACCATAAGGGTCTTGCCCAAATCTCTATAAGCATAAGCAACTCCCTTTTCATTTATAGTCTTTTTAAGTGTTTCCACTTCGCTCTCGATAGTAGCCTTTTCCTCATCAGTGAGGCTGAGAATGTTGTCTGTATTGTCTGCAAGCAACGATACAAGACGCTTTACACCCTCGCGAGCAAGCGACTTAGTTTCCTCATTGCCGTAGTTGCCGGGAAGTGAGTAGAAGTTTTCTGCCTTTTCGGTAAACCAGGTACCGTTTAAATACCAATCGTCATGTTTTTGACCACTGCCGTATGTGCAGGTAGCGGGATCGAACACGCGCTCTACCTTCTCGGTTTCCTCGGGCTTAACGGGGTAAGTCGTATCCGTGGTATTGTCGGCATTCTCGCTCGAAGTAAGGGTCTCTCTACCGCTCTTTTCCAAAATTTCGTTGCAAATTTCGTCGAGATAGCTGTCAATAGTCGAATAAACCGAATGCTGGATGGTATCAATATCCTCTTGTGTCCAGAAGATATCATGCATCTCGAATCTAACATCTGCCTCGGTTATAACGAGCTCTGTCAAAATGAGCTGCTCAACAAAGTAGTCTATAACTTCGTTGTATTCCATTCCGTAATAATTTACGTAGGTAGCGGCGTAATTGTTGATATAGTTTACAAGCTGCGATTTATAAATCTTTGTTTCGTCTGTGGTATATGTCCACTCGGTGCCGTCTGCGCGCTTACCCGACTCTGTGATGGGTGTAAGCGTTACGATAGCCTGACTATAATCACGCTCGTAGTTATGCGAGATGAAACTGTTTTCGTAAGTGCTGTTGCAAGCTGTAAGCGTTATGAGCGAAAACATCAAGCAAATTATAAAACATACTAACTTTTTCATATTTTTCCTCTTGTCTAAATATTTTAGCTTAAAGTCCTACTGCTTATAGGTAAATATTAATATACCATAAAATGGTTTAAAAATCAAGAGTTTAGAGGCAAGCTTGAGCAATTAATCAAAAAATTTATCAGTTTTTTCTGTGCGCCCACGCCTTTAAAGCTGATTGACGGCGGTGACGGCACGAAAACACAATCGGCTCCCTGCGCTCTAAGGTAAACATTTTTATTTATATCCTTAATCTTGTCAAAGTAAACTCCAGCTTCCGACTTTTTGAATACCACCTTTGTTGCGCCCGCATAAGAACCGAGGTTTTTGATAAGCGCCGTCGCCATAAGATTGCTGACAGATTTAGGCACTTCGCCGTAAATGTCGCGCAGCTCCGAGTACGTCTTTTTCGCCTCGTCCATGGTGGATAGCGTCGAAATTTTGGAGTAGAAGTCTATCCTGCGCTCGTCGTCCGTGATATAGCCCTCGGGCAAGAAGGCCTCGAAGTCGATAGCAACCTTGACCTCGCCGCTTTGCGCCACGCTCATGCCTTTGAGTTCGTCGACGGCTTCCTTTAAAATCTTACAGTACATGTCGTAACCCACCTTTTCGAGATGACCGTGCTGCGCTTTGCCTAAAATATTGCCCGCGCCGCGAATTTCGAGGTCGCGCATGGCAATCTTAAAGCCCGAGCCGAACTCTGTAAACTGAGTTATTGCCTCCAGCCTCTTGTATGCCGTTTCGCTCAAAATCTTGTCGCCGTAGGTAAAGAATACATACGCGAGCCTGTTGCTCCTGCCTATTCTGCCTCTTAATTGGTAAAGCTGCGATAAGCCCAACCTATCCGAGTCAATGACTATCATGGTGTTGGCACGCGGCATATCTATGCCGTTTTCTATTATAGTGCTGGCGATTAGCACATCGCTCTCGCCTGCAATAAAACTGTTTATCGTCTTTTCGAGCACGTCCTCTTTCATCTGGCCGTGACCAACCGAAATTCTCACATTGTCGCCGAGTAGCGCCTGCATCTTTCCCGCAAAGGCGTCAATGCTCTCCACCCTGTTATAAACGATAAAGACCTGACCGTCCCTGCCCAGCTCACGCATAACTGCGTCGTACACAAGGCTGTCTGTGTACTCGGTGACGTACGTCTGCACGGGTATGCGGTCGGCGGGCGGCGCAGAGAGTATGCTCATATCCCTTATGCCCGTCATCGACATATGCAGGGTACGCGGTATGGGCGTCGCCGAAAGCGTAAGCACGTTGACGTTGTTTTTGAGCAGCTTTAGTTTCTCCTTGTCGGCAACACCGAATCGCTGCTCCTCGTCGAGGATAAGCAACCCGAGATCCTTGAACTTTACGTCGGAACTGAGCAGTCTATGTGTGCCCACAGCTAAATCCATTTTGCCCTCACTTAGAGCGGCTAATCCACGCTTAATCTCTTTGGGATCGTCCATTCTTGTAAGCGAGCAGATGTTAACGCCAAACGGTGCCATGCGCGACGAAGCCGTCTTGTAATGCTGCTTGGCTAAGATTGTGGTGGGAGAAATAAACGCCACCTGCTTACCCTCGGAAATGACCTTATATGCGACACGGAGTGCGACCTCTGTCTTGCCATAGCCGACGTCGCCGCACAGCAACCTATCCATAATCTTTCCGTTAGTAAGGTCGCTTATGCATTCCGAAACGGCAATCGCTTGGTCGTCTGTCGGAATATACGGGAATGCCGCCTCGAACTCCTCGAGCATAGTATTGTCGTCCGAGTACTTAAATCCCTTAGCCTCCGACCTTTCGGCGTAAAGCTTTAAGAGCGAGAACGCCATTTCCTTGACAGACGCCTTGACCTTGTCCTTGACTTTGGCAAAGTCCACACCACCTATCTTATTAAGCCGCGGTTCTTCGCCACCTGCAACGTATTTGCTTAAGCAGTCTATGTTTTCGACGGGGACGTACAGCTTATCTCCGTCGCGATATCTTATAATACAGTAATCTCTTGTACTGCCGCCCATCGTCATTTTGGTGATGGACTCCATGACGCCGATCCCGTGCACATTGTGTACTACGTACTCGCCCGCCTGCGGCATTGTAAAGACGTCCTTTTTGCTACGACTCAGCTTTTTGACTCCCGCCTTTTTGCTTATAAGGTCGTAAGTGCCAATTACCGCGAGCTTGATATCGTGAAAAACAAAACCTTTTTCGAGCTTGTCTGTGAGCAAATGGATATTTTTGCCCAGCGCACCTTTCTCTAATAAGATATCGTAAATGTTATCCTTTAATTTATCGTCGCCGCAGCAAATGGCGACGGTGTACCCCTCAAACATCCAATCCTTAACGTCAATAGCAAACTGCTCGTAGTTCTTGCGGTAAGTAAGCGGACTGAATGTGTCAAGCGTAATCACCGCCTGCGGGGTGAACAGACGGTTTGCATTACTAATGCTTTGGAAGGCGAGCTTAACGCCGTCATAAGATAGATCTTCGACGATCTGCCCTTCCACAAACGGCGCGCCTTGAAGCGCCAAACTTTTAAGGCGTGAGTTATGCTCGCGCAGAGTCATAGCCGCATTGTCGCTTATCTGCTTTGCGTCGTCGTAAACTATATACTTTAGCTTAACAAACTCGCTAAACGTTGAGTGCGGCAAAAGCGGCGCAATAAACATAAGCGACAGGTCGTTACTGCCACTCTCGAGCTTTATGCGCAGGTCGTCAATCAGAGTAGTCGTATCGCCTTTTACCCCGCTAAGGTCTGCGGGAGCTGACGTAATAAACGTATTGGGGCAGATTTCCACCTCGTCCATAGAGTCAAGCGACAGCTGCGTGTAATAGTCGAAGTGCTTGATGCTGTCCACTTCGTCGCCGAAAAATTCGATACGTACGCCGTTGCCGTATATGACTGGCGACACGTCCAAAATATCGCCGCGCACGGCGAACTGCCCCGGCGCATCGATATGAGTCACGCGCTTATAACCCGCCTTGACAAGTAGCGGCGGAAGGCTCATAAAGTCGAACTCCTGCCCCTTTTTGAGCGTAAGGCACAGCGATCTAAACATCTCCACCTCGGGGAAGAGCTGCATTAGCGCGGCAACATAGGTAACGACCACCTTTGCGCCCGAGCTTATTTTGTATAGCGCCTTAATTCGCTCCAAGTAATTCTCGCCGCTGCGAATGCGCGCATACGTTAAGACGTCGTCGAGGGCGGGCAGATACACCGCCTCGCGCATAAGCGAAATCTGCTCGAAAGTTTCACGCGCGGTGACATAGTCGGAGCAGACATAGACAAACTCGGGCAAGAGCGAAGCTATCGCCGTTTTTTGCCCGAAATGCGCCGAAAGGACGGAAACATCTTTTCCGTCCGATAACTCTTTAAGTATTTGAGCGGCTTTACCGCCTTGTAAAAAATCTTTTACGGCAAACATATCAGTTTGGTAATCTCGTCGGCAGCGCTCTCGATGGTGGCTACCATCTGCTCGCGGTCCTTTAGCGGAACCTCGCTAAGCACAAAGTCGGCGAGCGGAACGCCGAGCGGCGGTCTGCCTATCCCCACTCTCACGCGCGGAAAGTCCTCAGTCGCGATCTTGTCAATAATACTGCGCATGCCGTTATGAGTGCCCGCGCTGCCCTTAGCGCGCACACGCAAGGCGTAACGCGGCAGGTCGATATCGTCGTACGCGACAATGAGGTCCTTACTCTCGCACTTGTACTTAGCCAGCAGCTGCTTGACGGCAATGCCTGACAAGTTCATATACGTCTGAGGCTCGGCCAAAATCACCGGCTCGCCCTTGATATACGTTCTTGCCGTAAGACTGTCGCACTCGCGCGTCTTGAACTTAATCCCCAGTCTTGCGGCAAGACATTCTACCACCAAAAAGCCCATATTATGATGAGTATGGGCGTATTTAGCTTCGCAGTTGCCGAGCCCGACAACGATCTTCAATTTATTTACCCTCGAACTCGTTAAGCGCCTTGATAAGAGCGTCAACGTCGATGCCGTGAGCAGAAGCAGCAGCCTCTACCGATTCCCCGCGCGAAACAGGGCAGCCGAGGCAATGCATGCCGAAGCTAAAGAAGATGTCCTCGCAGCCCGGTTTAAGCTGCAAAACTTCGTAAATAGTCATATTCTTGTCTACCATAATAATTAACCTCCGTTTATAATTCTATTTTACCCAATAATCGGCAAAATGTCAAATTAAATTATAGTAATAATTGTGCAGAAATTACGGTAAAATAGATTGTAATATTTTTTTGGGGAGAAGAACATGTATAAAGTCAGCGACTTATTAGGCAAACCTTTACTGAGTTTAAGCGAGGCGCAACTATTAGGAACTATCGGCAACATCTACTTTGACGACAAAATGACCAAAGGTACCTTTATTATGCTGTATACCGACGAGGAGGAACTCCGCTTTTTGCCTCTAAATAAGCTGATTAATATCGAAAACGACGCCGCCGTGGTCAAAAACTGCGAGGATTTAAGCGAGCACGCCGAAGGACTTAAAAACCCCATAAACAGCCATGCCTTTAATCAGGACGGCAAGGCGCTGGGCACTATCAAAGATATTGTTATGGACGGGACAAAGGTCGTTTCGTTCACGCTCGAGAACTCGTCTATAAGCTCGGGCAATTTGGTGTCCGCCGGCAAGCTGCTTATCTTTAACGACAGCGGCAAGCCCGTCAAGCTCAAGCCCACACAAAAAAAAGAAAAACCGCTTCCCGCCAAAAAGGAAGTGGAATTCCCGGTTAAAACCGCCTTTGCCCCCTCTTACGATTTTCTGCTCGGCAAAAAGCTCCAACGCACAATACTGAGCGTAGACGGCAAGATAATCGCGCGCGAAGGCGAAAACGTCACAGGCGATATAATCGAGGACGCCAAGCGCGAAGGCAAGCTTGTCATCTTAGCCCTAAACTCGCTTTAGCCAATAATCCATTTTAACCCCCATTTGCGTATATGCCATTGTTTGCATATGCGCATTTTTATGTTGTGCGCCGCAATGTTTTCTACTGTCTTGCCATATATGCGCATTTAAGCCTTAATTAAATTATAACCGAGGCTGAAATTTACAGCCTCGGCTTTTTTTACAATTCAATCGAAACAACTGGGGTCCTCATCCAATAACAGTTCGTATATTCTATCAATTGTTTTGCCGCACTTTTCGGATCTGATAATGATAAGAAATAACATTCATCCATTATTTCTCCATATATTGCTATCCAACAGTTAGGAGCTTCAAATACAGCCGATGTCAGATTAGTACATCCCTCAAACGCATATTTTTCGATAGTCGTTAACGAAGCGGGAACAGTTACACTTTTGAGACCGCTCATACCGGAAAATGCCCGTGACTCAATGCTTGTAACATAACTGGGAATAACACTTGAATTACAGCCCACTATAAGAGCGTTATCTTCTATCCTTATAATACAATTGCCATCGCTTTTATATACCTTGTTAGCCGAGTTAACCGTTATGCCCACTAGTTTACTACAATTAGCAAACGCTGTGCTTGCTATGCTTGTAACGCTACTTGGTATCGTTATGCTCGTAAGTCCGGTGTTACTAAAAGCATAATCACCTATGCTTGTTACCGATGATGGGATTGTTACGCTCGTAAGTCCAGTGCAGTCTCTAAATGCATTTGTTCCTATGCTTTTTACAGATGATAGAATTGTTATACTTATAAGTCCGCTACAACCATAAAAAGCGCCGGTGCTTATACTCGATACACTACTTGGAATGACAATACTAGTAAGTCCGCTGCAGTCTCTAAATGCGTAAGCCCCTATACTCGTTACCGATGATGGGATTGTTATGCTTGTAAGTCCAGAACAGCTTCCAAATGTAAAACGCCCTATACTCGTTACCGATGATGGGATTGCTATGCTCGTAAGACCACTACAAGCTCTAAATGCGTAATCACCTATGCTTTTAATACTTGAAGGTAATGTTACATTTGTTATTTGTTTAAAATATGCAAACGCAGACCCCGCTATCTTAGTAACAGCCTTGCCTTTATATGTACTTGGGATAGTAAGTTCGCCGCTCAAATTAAATGCACCTTTACTTATCGCGTAAGTACCATCACTTTGTAATGTGTATGTAAACTTATAGCAGAAAAGATTTGCTAACTCCGGTCTTGCTTCTTTATAAGCAACCTCGCTATCGTAGTCCGGAACTAAAATGTAATCTAACATCGGTTCGTATCCATCCATATTTATTCCAAGAGCAGAATATGATATAGATGTTATCCCCATATACGCAGGTCTTTGCAATTCAACTGTGCGTAATGTAGCGCCGGCAAACGCCTCTGAACCAAGTCTCTCCACGCTGCTTGGTATTACTATAGAGGTTAGGCTTGTACAATTTGTAAATGACATACCTATGCTAATAACACCATCGGGTATAATAAAATCACGCAAGCTGATACAATCATCAAAAGCAAAATTTTCAATCGTTTTTATGGTTTTAGGTATTACTATTTCTTCTATGTAACTACAATTTTGAAATGCAGCGTACGGAATAACCGTTCCGTTAGATATTACTACTTTTTTTAGAGATGCAGGTATAGTTGTTGCAGTAATCACTTTTTTAAAATTACTCCATGTATAACTTAAAGAACTACTATCAGCCAAAGGCAATCTTATGCTTTTTAGTGGACATCCATTAAAGACATAATTACCTATGCTTGTTACTGAATTTGGTATAGCTACTTCCGTTAATCCTGTACCCGCAAACGCAGAATCTCCTATACTTATCACACTACTTGGTATAGTAATACTCATAAGCCCACTATATCCGCTAAATGCAGAATCGCCTATTGCTTTAATAGTTACACCTTCTATTTCCTCTGGTATACTAATTGCGGATAGCTCCGTAACTGCTCCGATAATTGTGTCGCCCACATCATTTGTTTTAAAAGACACCGCTTTACTAATAAATTCCAATTTTTTAATCAGTTCGTCAGCACAAACGGGGCAGAAATCATACTCAGTAGCTTGCATTTTGCAATTAAGATGAGGCTTAAACCATAATTTTGAGTTTGGATCAAAGCCAGGTTTATTTTCTTGACCTATTGAATAAGGATATATGCCGACGCCATTAATACCAAGTAAATTTTCCCATTTTATACTATTCTCATCACTATTACGTGTACTATTGGGCGCTTCTTTACCGAAAAACGGCCCGTCACTAGGATAATAATATTCATCAGCAAGTCCACCAAAGGAATGTCCAAATTCATGAACCAAAGCTCTTTCATAATTATCGGCGATAGAAAGGACTGCAAATTGACCGCCTGTGCCACCCCATCTTATAGAATTACATATTATAGCTGTCATTGCAGAATTCGGTTTTTCCAATGCGCTTGCCCGATCATAATTGGCGATTACAAGTAACCTATCAATAGTGCCGGTATCACTACCGCCGTAAAAACTACTACCAAAATAATTATCGACAATAGCACCATTATTTATATCTGCATCTCTGCTAACTCCCGATTCATTTGAAATTACTTCGATTGCATACACCGTAAAATAATTCCTAAATAAATTAAACGGATAGCAGCCATCTATATTTTTTTTGGGGTTCCCCAACATTTTTTCCATGGCATCAGTAGCTGCATTGATAAAGTCATTTTGCTGAGTAGCAGTAAATCCGTCGCCCATGATTGTAACTATAATACTATCACTATCCGGTTTCCCACTATCGAATATCTTTCTCTCATTAAAAGTTTGTGTCGCTAAAGGATTCGTTATGCTCTGACTATTATTTTGAGTAATAACCGGTTCCGGAATCATTTGCATAGTGCCATCTTCATTATATACCTCTAAATACGCAGAATTAGATTCTTCTTTTAATAGCTCACGAATATCATCTACAGTATATTCCTGCGCATAGGCTGTATAGGAACAAGAAGAGGGTTTTAATATAAACAAAGCGCTGACCACAAAAATC
>JAFLVB010000028.1 GCA_022508465.1 Clostridiales bacterium | reverse complement strand
ACCGCCGCGTCGGGATCGGAGTTGCGCATAGATTTATGCAAAGCCGAAATAAGGTTATAATGCTGCTCTCCGGTCTTGTCGTAAAGCAGCGACTTTTTTGACGTACACTGCTCTATCGTCTCTTTTGTGACCGTCGTTTTGTCGCCCTCGACGTCGCCGTTAAGCACCGCCATTTCGAGCGTGGCAAGCGCACTCCTTGCGTCACCGTTGGCAAAATGTGCAATTGTCTCGACAAGCGACCGATCGATCTCGATATTCTGCCCGCCAAAGCCGCGTTCATCTGTGAGCGCACGCATTAATAGGTCAGTCAGCTCCTCGGTCTTAAGCTGCTGCAACACAAAGACCTTGCACCTTGAGAGCAACGCGCCAACCACTTCAAACGACGGATTTTCGGTCGTCGCGCCTATAAGAATAACGCTACCCTTTTCGACATAAGGTAAAAAGGCGTCCTGCTGCGCCTTGTTAAAACGGTGGATTTCGTCCACGAACAAAATTGTCTTTTCGCCGTATATGCGGTTATGGTCGGCTTGCGCCATAACCTGCTTGATTTCCTTAATTCCGCTCGTGACTGCCGAATAGTTGACAAATGACGCCTTAGTCTGATTAGCTATAATCTTGGCAAGCGTAGTTTTGCCCACACCCGGCGGTCCCCACAAAATCATAGAGCCAACCCTATCGCCATCAATTAGGCGGCGCAAAACCTTGCCCTCGCCAAGGAGGTGCTTTTGCCCAAAAAACTCGTCGAGTGTCCTCGGCCTCAGTCTTTCGGCAAGCGGCAAATCGCCGTCGCTTAAAAATAGTGATTGTTGCTCCATTTCCTCTCCATTTTCCCCTTGACCTGCTCTCGCGTAGCGAGGCTCCCGCGGCAGTTGTTTATTGCTTCGTATAAAAAGGCCTCCACCTCCTGTACCAAAAGTCAATACAATTTATAAGTTATAACAGGGGGAGGTTCCCGCGTAGCGGGTGGTGGGGGTAAATTTAACACCCTAATTCTTCTGTAAGTTCTGCCATATATGGCATGATTTCCGGGATCTCCCCTACAAGTCTTTTAAGTCCTATGGCCAACGCTCTCGCACTCGAAATATCGCCGCGCGCCTTGTTAGCTATGGTGTCGCACATAAAAATATATTCGTCCTTCTCGTTTTGAGAAAATCCCTTGTATCTCTCGATAACGTCGGCAAGATTCATAGCCTTGCGCTCGAGGCCCTCAATCTCGTTAACCTCCATTTGCGGATTTTCAAACTGAACAGCTTCGCCCTGTTGAGTTGCCGCGCTCTCATATTGAGTGGAAGGGGCGGTATATTGAGGAGAACGTTCAAAGCGATTAATGGACTCCTCTTGGGGCGCTTTGCGCTCCAAACGAGTAATGGGCTGATCTTCCTCATATTGCTCCTGGGCTTGACTTAACGCGCCTACAACAAAGTTCTTAAACGGCTCGATAAGTGTTGCGTTAAAGGTTTCGTACGCCGAGTTGATGTCGCCGTCCCAAAAGAACTTACGCAAAAAGTCGTTTAGATATATCTTGCCGTTGTCTATATCGGCTAAGATACAAAAAGTTAGCGCCACTTGATCCTTTTCGCTTTCGGGCATTTTGATGCCGCCTTCATACCAAGACGACGCGGTCTCAATGTAATTAAATCCTTTAAGTGCGCCACTTATAATGCGCTGCAAAACGGTGGACAGCGCCACGGTTTGCATTATCTTGATTATTTTGCTTTCGGCAAGTATGTAACGGGAATTAATCATGTCGTCGCACGCAACTTCAAATTCGGCGACCTTGCTTACACTATCAGTCATAAGATCTTTTATATTCATGTCAAACCTCTACTTTTAATTTTACCATAAGCTCCGCCAAAATGCAAGCATTTTTGCAATAATCAAATTTTTCTTTTGCCATTTCTCGACACGGTTAGTCAACGAAATTATCCTTAAAAAGGCTCCCCCATTTTACTAAGTCCAGCCGTACATAGTGTAATTGCGGTAATGGCGAGGTTTCCATATAACAAAAAGAGGGATTCCCCCTCTTTTTGTGTAATTAGACTTTAATAATGTTATTAAGCCTTAAACCAATAATAATTACAATATGTGCTTCTTAAATTAGTTGCATTTAGTGCTATATTATTAAACATAATCAAAGTTACGGTGGCATCTGATTGCTTGTTCGTCTTGGAAATATCGAACGCAGTCGGATTAGTAAACTTCGCGTTACTTAAATTACTGCAACCATAGAACGCTCTATATCCTATGTACGTAACTTCGGGAAGAACTACGTTTTCAATATTAATCATTCCACTGAATGCATAATCCCCTATACGCTTAACAGTATCTGGAATAGAGATTGAATTGCAACCCATCAATAATGTATTATCGCTGTTCCTTATAATACAATTATTACTGAATGTATAGGTACTATTACTTGTACCGCTAATACTACTAAGGTTAGAGCATCCGGCAAATACACCGGTGCCTATCTTATCTACCGTAGGCAATTTTACTGTAGTTACCCCCTTACATCCGTTAAAGGCAAAGTCCCCTAACTCCAATGCGCAACCGCTGCTATAGATAATATCGGTTAGACCGGTACAATTATTAAATGCGTATTCATCTATAATTACATGAAAATCGCTGAAATTAACTGTTTTTAATGTAGCACCACTAAATAGATAACTCGGAATCATAACAACAGTTTCTGCATATTTGGTAGCATATCTGCCAATATTCAGTTGCACATTACTGCTTCCTATATTTCTAAAAACGCTCGACGCTGCCGTAAGTGCCGTCGTCGCTGTAGGTTTTGCATAAAAATTAATTTCGGTTAATTGAGTGCACCCATACAAAATGCTGCTACCATAAGAATCTATTGACGGAAAATAAATCTTCTTCAATCCGCTATTACTAAATGCATAAGAACCAATACTCTCCAATTTACTAAAATTGTATGAGATAACAAATTGTGACAGATTTCTACAGCTTGCAAAGGCATAAGAATCAATGCTTTTTACACTTGGCGGCAACTCTTCAAAAACGCCTAATTCGGTTGTATTATATATGTTTGTTAAGCCACTATTATAAAATGCATAGCTACCAATACTTTCCAGACTACTACCGGACTCAAAAACTACATTTTTTAAAGCAGAACAATTAGCAAATGCATATGAATTTATCGTCTTTACTGAACTTGGTATGCTTATGCTTGTGAGTCCACTATACCTGAACACAGAACTATCTATACTGCTCAGCTTATTATTTAAATTGACAGTATGTAAACTTTTACAGTCATAAAAAGCTGCAATACCTATTGAAGCCACATTACTCGGCAGTGTAATACTTGAGAGTCCACTATTATTAAATGCAGATGAGCCTATGCTTTCCAATTTACTGTTATCATAAAACCAAACATTAATTAAACTACTACAACCGTCAAATGCATAATTCCCGATAGTTTTAACGCTTGCCGGTATAATTATAGATTCTATTCCACTATTTTGGAATGTGCCGGATTGTATTGTGTCTATATCACAAGCTTCAAAGTTATTTATAGTTGCTAAGTTTTGACAACCGTAAAATGCATTACTGTCTATTGACTTTACTCCTGAAGGTATTGTAATGGATTCCAATCCGCTATTTTGGAATGTACTAGAATTAATTTTTGTAATTCCGCAATTATTAAAATTTATACTTTTTAAGTTTTTACAACCGTCAAATGCATTATATCCTATACTTGTAACACTGCTTGGAATTGTAAAACTGGTTAGCCCACTATTTGCGAAAGCATAATTTCCTATACTTTGTAATTGACACGGAGTATTTAATGAATCGAATTCCCAATTTTTCCAAAATACTACGTTCTTTAATGAGCTTGCATTACTAAAAGCATTATCCCCAATCTCTGTTACTATTTTTCCATTTATTCTTGTAGGCAAATACAAATTAGCTTCTGGAGTAAAATAAGTTCCTACTATCTTTACAGTATCCGCCCCATTATCTGCTATTTTGAATCCTCTGCTTTCCAATGCGGCAGCAGCATTCAACATTCCTCCAGTTACGCAAAGTCCATTTAAAGATGCAACAGGCGTAACAGTGTTTAAAATTGCGTTTTTAATCTCAGACGCCGATAAATTCGGATTATGTGATAATAACAGGGCTGCCACTCCGGTTACAAATGGAGCCGCTAAAGAAGTTCCAGAGTCGGAAATATACATATTTGTCGAAGAAGTTTTATTTGTAGTTACAATATCGGTTCCTGGAGCAAATAGATCAACCGATTCTGCGCCATATGCTGATTTTTTTGTTGAACTCCATACACCTCTGTTATTCTTCTTATCCGTAGCACCTACGGTAATTATGTTGAGATAATTAAAAGACCCTGGATAGATTGCCGTTTTTTCATTATCAATATCTTGCCCATCGTTTCCCGCAATCGTAACAATCAGTCCCTTATATTTTCTTATTGCGCCTGCAAGATCCTCACATTCTTTTAGTGATAACTTTGACGAAAAACTACAGTTTAAAATTGGAATACTTTTAGAACCTGCAAAATCAATTGCATCAGCAACATCAGCAAGGAGCCCACCACCATAATCAGTAGTAACTCTTAATGAAACTAATTTAATATTCTTTGCAACACCGACTGCCCGACCAATACCCTTAGCTGCGATTATTCCTGCCACCATTGTTCCATGACCATTAGTATCGGTTGGCGTTGATACAGATACTCCCAATCCACCAGTTTCACTTCTTGCATAGTCTCGATGTAGTTTTGCAGTTCCATCATATATTGCATCCTTTAAATCCGGATGAGAAGCATCTATTCCTGAATCCAACACCCCTACCAAAACTGTAGATTCGCCTTCTGAAATATTCCAAGCTCCTTGTGCATTTATTCTTTCCAATGCCCACATATCATCTGTCGCATAGCTTTCAACGCCTGAATAATCCACAACACTTTCTGACTTAATAATAAAATTCGGGTATGCCGATTCAACATCTTCTCTATCTTGAAGAATTTGAATTACTCTTAAAACGTTCTCCTTACTCTTTTCTCCAAGCATAATACACAACATACGCCGAAATTCTTCGACATCTATAAGCATTTGCTCTTGTGTTTGCTCCTCTGCTAAAGTTTTGCGCACCCAATCCACCGAATGTCTTGTTAAATCAATAACAGCAGTTGCTTCCACATCAGAGAAATCTATTGGCTCATAATCCAAGAACTGACGAGTGGCTTCTTTTGTAAGAGTTATGACTACTGTATCATCGTCAAAATCTTGATTTAAGTTATAATTTGATTCATCATACGCTGCATTAATCTCATATGCATTAACTTCAAAATTTGTCGTTACTCCAAATAAAATGGAGCTAACAACTAAGCATAAGAATATGATAAATATATTTTTCTTTATATATTTCATAACATCCCTCCAAAAAAAATTAATCAAAATAGAATATACCTACTTTTATTGCTGATTCCACAAATTCCAATGAACTAAAATGTTCTATTGCTTCCTCTACCTGCTTCATCCCATGCTCTTTTAAGTAAACACATATAAGCCCGTAATCAGGATGACTATCATTGAAGCCAAAATAATATTTTAACCTCTCTACATTGTCCCAGCTAAAATCTTCAACCGTAAACTCTCGTGCTAAAAACTTATCTTTATATTCACTCCCAATATGAACGTATACGCTATCATCCGCATAATACGACCGTGGATCTTCACTACTTTTTAAACCTATTCCAAGTCCAACGCCTAATCCCACTCCTATTGCCACGACTAACAAGATAGATGCGGCAATGATTATCCACTTCTTTTTGCTCATATAATTTTTGTCCCCCTTTTAGTTTTCTGCTTTTACTTGCTCTATAAGCGAAGTAACATACTCTTCGGTAACATCTGTATATTGACCTAACAAGTTTTTAAACACTTTAGCTTTTAAAATCTCTGCATTATAAACTAAATAGCCGCCATCCTCTGGAGTTATTTTTATTACAGCATAGCCTATTATTTTATTATCTAACTTTAATATAAAATCTGCATAGGCTAAATCTACATCTATGACTTTCTTTATATCAGGCTCATAATGATCCCAATAAATAGTTTCGCCAGGCATAGTAATTATTGGACGTTTAACAGCTTCGTAAGGTTGAGTATTACTATAACCCACAACAATAAAGCTTCCTTTATCTGCACCGCATTCATAAACTACCCTATCATCCGAATACTTAAGCACAATTGCATTGCTCCACCCTCCCGACGTAAAATGCCAAGTGTGCAATTCGATTATATCGGCATCTTGTTCCTCTATTTTTTTATTTTCGGTTGTATCATTCTTTTCTTCCTCGCCTTCTGTGTTTCCTCCGTTTATAGCACTAAATCCATTGACATTTACTTCTTTTACATTGACCTTATCCATTTTTATGGCAAAGTATCTTTGATGCGGCGCTGTGCAATCAGGTATGTACCCACGTCTTTCTTTAGACTTTACAGACATTATTAATGTTTCTTCATTTAAAGTTATACTTTCTATAACCATTTCTCGTCTGGTATAAGCACTAAACATATATACTACAATCATCTCACTATCGAAGTCTACTTCTACAGGGAATTGTAAAAATACTTCTGAAAATTGTTGCTCATTACTTATAAAATAAACAATGTCAGTAGGATCGGAAACATCTCCCGAATATTCGTTACCGTCTTTATCCGTATAAAAGCCTTCTTTAGTCAGGTGAGTTATGATAAATTCTTCTCTCATGTAGTCCTCTATATCATTGTATATTTCGGCATGATATGGTATCTTATTTGTTTCGTATACCACAACACCGGCAGCAATTGCCACTGCCACGACGACCAAAATAGATGCGGCAACTATTATCCACTTCTTTTTACTCATAAAAATTTCCTCCTAAAAATCTTAAATTAATATATTTTACATCTACCTAACCTCCTTTGTGCAAATCTTGATATAAAAAACTTAGCACAAAAAAGGCATCATCGCAACTGATTTACTATAAACGCATTTATAGTTACTATAAACGCATTTTAAATTTGGGACTCTACTATCGGTAGAGTAGTAAAAAACAGACCTACAGGTGTATTTTCCTTGCTTTAATACATTTTGCTCCCTTCGATTGTTTTTGTTAAATGTATAATTAAACTTTACTCTATTGTAATACATTTTATCACACATCAGTCTATTTGTCAATCTTTTTCCGGAAATTATTCTAACGCGAGTAGATTCTTCAAAACTCTGAGTAATGCAAAAACTGAGGGTGTTTTACTTTTCACCTATAATAAAACGACCCGAAAATTTCGAGCCGTTATTTATTAGTTATTTTTTGCTTAAGATTTATCTTCCGATTGAAGTTTATCGAGAGTAAGATAAAACGCTTTTATAAAGTTATCTATAAAATATTGTACGCACTTCATATCCGCAGCCTTAAGTGCTGCCTCCTGGGCTTCGATAGCGCTATTGAATTCGGGATTGCCCGCGCTTATCTCCTCTATGCACTTTATATATGCCGCAAGCTTGTCCGCATACTTGACAACCTTGTACTCATCACTCGTCTTGTCGGTTATATATCCCGACAGCTCGTCTTTTAGCTCGGGCGGCAGCTGCCTGATAATCTTTTGCTCCGCCTCTGCTTCAAGTGCCTTATATGCGTCCGTTATGCTGTTATTAAAATACTTAATAGGCGTTGGCAAATCGCCGGTTAATACCTCGCTCGTCTCGTGATAAAGGGCGATAACTGCGGCGCGGTCGGCGTTAAGTTTGCCGCCATACAGCTTGTTCTCAATGACGCAAAGCGAATGAGCAAGTAACGCCACGCAATGGGAATGCTCTGCTACATTCTCGTTAAAGTAGCTGCGCATCAAACTCCATCGGTTTATATACCTCATTCGGTGCAAAAATGCGTAAAATTTGTACATAGTCCCTCGTATAATTGACCATTATTAAATAATGGTGTTTTTTCACCCTCACCACCGTCTACGACGGAGCCTCCCCCTCTTGGTACTCGCCTATGGCTTGTGGCGTTCGCAATGCAAGCATTGCTCGGCTGAGGGAGGCCTATATAAGGTTATTTTTTACCCTTAATAAGCTTTTCGGTAACGCTGGCAACGTTTTCGGGCGTGAAGCCGTAATACTCAAACAGCTTTTTAGCGGGTGCGGACTTGCCGAACGTGTCCATGCAGACATACGCTCCGTCCATACCCACATATTTGCCCCAAGACATTGACGCACCTGCCTCGACTGCAACTCTTACGCGAATACTTGACGGCAAAACGCTCTCTTTGTAATCGTCGGTCTGCTCGTCGAACAATCTGAAGCACGGCATAGAAACGACGCGCACCTTGATATTGCGATTTAACAATATCTTTTGCGCCTCGAGTGCGATACTTACCTCCGAGCCGGACGCCATAATGATGCCGACAAAGTTCTTGGCGTCGCTGATAACATATCCGCCTCTAAGTGCCTCGGCACCCGAGCCCTCCAATACAGGCAAGTCTTGGCGCGATTCAACTATCGCTGTGGGATTATTAGCCTTGATTGCGTTTATAAACGCAGCTGCAGTCTCCTTAGCATCGGCGGGTCTAAACACGTCTAGTCCGGGCATAGATCTAAGTCCTGTCAAATGCTCAACCGGTTGATGAGTCGGTCCGTCCTCGCCCACGCCTATGCTGTCGTGAGTAAAGATGTAGGTAACGGGCAGCTCCATCAACGCACTCATACGGATAGCGTTTTTCATATAGTCGCTGAACGCAAAGAATGTGGATACATATGTTCTGAATCCGCCGTGTAAATGTATACCATTAGCAATAGCCGCCATAGCGTGCTCGCGGATGCCGTAGTGGATATATCTGCCCGTAGGATTGTCCTTGCTTAATTCACCTTTGCCGCTTAATGTGGTAAGATTAGACGGTCCGAGGTCTGCCGAGCCCCCCACCAAACCGGGGATCATATCTGCGAGCTTGTTGAGTACAATATTGCCCGCCTTGCGAGTCGACAAAACTTCGGCGTCGAAGTTATAAAGCTCAGCCTCGTCGAGCTTAATTCTGCCCGTCAGCTCTGTCATGAGCTTTTTATAATCCTCAGGATATTTCTTTTCGTATTCTTTGAGCTTTTTATCGTGTTCCTTTTTGTACTCTGTAAGCTTTTTGGTTATGCCCTCATAATGCTTGCGGACTTCTTCGGGAACTTCAAAGTCGCCATATTCGTAGCCAAGCGCCTTTTTGGTGGCACTAACGCCATCTTTACCAAGCGGTGCACCGTGGCAAGCGGACATTCCCGCCTTGGGCGAGCCGAATCCGATAACAGTCTTGACAATGATAAGAGACGGCTTGTCCTTTTCCTTTTTAGCCTCCTCTATCGCCTTGCCGATAGCGTCGATATCCTCGCCGCTTTCAACATAAAGCACCTGCCAACCCATAGCCTCGTGACGCTTACCAACGTCCTCGCTGAATGTAAGGTTGATGTTACCCTCTATCGTAATATCGTTCTTATCATATATAAGGATAAGCTTACCGAGTCCGAGCGTTCCTGCAAGCGAGGCAGCCTCGTAAGCAATGCCCTCCTGCAAGCAGCCGTCACCCGTAAATGCGTATGTGTAGTGGTCGATAATGCTAAGATCATCCTTATTGTACTTAGCTGCAAGCATCTTTTCAGCAATGGCAAAGCCGACTGCGTTGGCAATACCTTGTCCGAGCGGGCCTGTCGAGGTCTCTACGCCAGGGCAAACGCCGTACTCGGGGTGTCCCGTCGTGATCGAGCCGAACTGACGGAAGTTTTTGAGGTCGTCCATAGTAACTTCGTACCCAAAGAGGTGAAGCACCGAATATAATAACGCCGATCCGTGTCCGGCAGAGAGTATAAAACGATCTCTGTCCATAAACTCGGGATGCGTGGGGTCATGCTTTAAATGATTTGCAAAAAGCTCGTATACCATTGGCGCTGCGCCAAGAGGCAGTCCGGGATGTCCGCTCTTTGCGTTTTCGATTTGTTCGATTGCCAGCGCGCGAATTGCGCCGATTGATAACTGCTGCGTCTTGTTCACTGTTATTCTCCTTTGATTATAAGTTGTTTTAAGCTTATTAAGTCAAGCCCGTAAGGCTCTAAAAATTGGCATAATACTTGAGCGGTTTTGCTCACTCCGCCCTTTACATTACATTCTATATTGATGGGGATAATGGGGTCATGAACGCTCATCCTCGCCATAAAGAAGCCCCAGTCGGTATTTGCGCGCACACCTTCGTACGAATCGCAAAGCGAATATTTATCCTTTGCAAAGGCTTCCATATCCGCTAAAACCTTTTGGCCTCTTTCCTTCCAGTCGTCGCCCGTGAGTTTTATGCGCACCTCTGCCTCCTCTATCGGCTGAACGAGGTCACTGATAAGGCTGTCGAGGTCACGACCCTGCTTTTTGAGTTTGACTGCATTTATAAGCAGCTTGACCGCAAGATATGCGCCGTCGTCGAGGAAGTAATTTTCCTTAAATGCGGCATGTCCCGAGGTCTCTATCGCAAGCGGAGCGGCCTTGCCCTCTGCGTTGAGCTTAACCGCAAAGTCTATAACATTGCGATAGCCACGCTTATAACGTATATGATTGCCGCCGCGCGAGCGAATAAAACTTGCAAGTCCGTCACTTGTCACCGAGTCGGTAACTATGTAAGCGTTCGGGTTTTCGCGCAGTAAGATGTCGGATATAAGAGCGATAAGTCTGTTGCGGTTGATCTCCACACCCGACGACGTAACCACCGCACTCCTATCCACGTCGGTGTCAAAGATGATCCCAAAGTCCGCCTTTGTATCCTTGACGCGCGCCGAAATGCTCGCCATTGCCTCCTTGTTTTCGGGATTTGGCTGATGGAACGGAAAGCGTCCATCAGGCTCCAAAAACTGCGAGCCGCTTATGTCCGCGCCGAGCGGAGCTAAAATGCGAGTAGCGAAAAATCCGCCCGCACCACTGCCTGCGTCCACCGCCACCGAAAAACCACTCAATCCTTCGGGAAGTTCGGACAGTATCATATTTTTAATAAGGTCGCAGTAAAGTCCCAAGTAGTCGCCGCGGTTAATTTTGCCATTGCCACTAAGGCGTTTGCCCTCGCTTGCGTAAGTGAGTACGGTCGTCAGCTCGCTCGACGAAAGTCCGCCAGCCGGAGTAAAGAACTTAAGTCCGTTTTTGTCCGACGGATGGTGGCTGGCGGTTATCATTATAGAGCCGCCGCAAAGCGTGCTTTCGTACTTGGTCATCATAAACATTGACGGCGTCGAGCACATTCCGCAGTCGAACACTTCGCAACCGCTTTTTACGAGCGCGTCTATAACAACCCCACTCAGCGCCTCGCCTGTAAGTCTGCTGTCACGTCCCACGCCCACCTTGAGCGGCAAACCGCGCTCAGCCAAATAGTAGGCAAATGCGGCAGCAATATCTGATGCCGCAGAGGCTGTAAGATCGGCATTTTCTCCCATAGCAGTACCGCGCACGTCGGTGCCGCTTTTTAGCGAAAGGTAATTCATAATTACTCCTAAGTATTAAGTCCGTATTTAAATATATCATAAACCAAAAAAATTTACAAGTTTTTATAAGCTAAAAGTTTGAGTTTTTAATTGCGATATGCTAAAATATTTTTCAAGGAGACTTTTATTTTATGGCGATAAACGTTGCGCTTTGCACTCCGGAAATAAAACCGGGCGCGGTATTAAGTAATACCGAAAAAATAAAAAACTGCATTTTTAAAGCTAAAAAAGCAGATCTAATCGTGTTCCCCCGCCTTTGTATTACCGGGGTGACTTGCGGAAGTATGTATAGCTTCCCCATTCTCACGTCCGCAGCATTAAACGCACTTGATGATATCGCCGCAGCTACCGATAAGACGGTTATTATCGGCTTGCCCACCACTCGTGACGGAAGAGTTTACGACAGTATCGCAGTTATCCAAAACGGAAATTATAGCATTTATTCACCCGCTAAGGGAATGACCGAAGGTGGCAAAAATTCGCTTACTTACGGAGAGGACATTATCCCGGACTTTGATATCGAAGGATTGACTGTCCGTATCCTGCCAGAGATCGACTCCGCCCCCGGCGCAGACCTTGTTTTAGTCCCCACCGCCTATCCCTCTTACTTAGGCACTACCGACGAGGTTATTTCTGCTGCGAGCGCAATTCCCGCAGCAATCGTGGTTAGCAGCGGCAAAGGCGAATCTGTAAGCGGCAAGGTCATGAGCGGTGACAAAATAGTAACGCTTAATGGCAAATTAGAAGAATATGCCGGCTATGACGAAGAGATAATCACCGCCAAAATCGGCAAGATCAAAGACAGCGTACTTGCCCCGAAAAAGCCGCCCCGCGAAATCTCCTTTACTCCGCTTAGCGACAAGGAATGTGGCGAGGCGTACGACATTATGGGTCGCGGTATTGTAGGCAGAATGAGCGAAATCGGCACGAACAAAGTTATACTCGGATTAAGCGGCGGGCTCGATTCCGCCAATGTGCTTGTAGCCGCCGTGCTCGCCTTCGAGAAATACAAGATTGACAAAAAGAACATTATCTGCGTTACTATGCGCGGCAACGCTTCATCTAAACGCACGCAGGACAACGCCGCATCGCTTATCGACGCGTTTAAGGTGACAGGCATCAACGTGCCTATCGATTCGGCTGTGTCCCTGCATCTGCGCTCTATAGGCCATGAAGCTAAGGACGTCGTTTACGAAAACGCTCAGGCGCGCGAGCGCACTCAAATTTTGCTTGACCTTAGCAACAAGCACAATGCGCTTATGCTGGGCACCGGCGACTTGTCCGAAATCTGCCTCGGTTGGTCGACATTCGGCGGCGACCAGCTCAGTCAATACAACCCCAACTGCTCGCTTACAAAGACGGCAATCAGGGCGCTACTTCGCTACTACTCGGTAATCAAACATAACAAAGCGGCTGCTAAAATTATAGAGGATATCCTCGCCACCCCCGTCTCGCCCGAGCTACTCAGCGGACAGGAAACCGAAACAATCCTCGGGCCTTACGAAGTCCACGACTATTTTATAAGGGAAATCGTAGCTAAAAAGAAACAGCCCAAAGATATAATCTCGGACGCCATAAGTATTTTCGGCTTGTCCGAGGCTACTGTAAAACAGTATCTAAAAACCTTTTTATCACGCCTATTCCGCTATCAGTTTAAGCGCAACTTCGGGCCGGACGGAGTTCAACTCTTCCCCTATGATCTCACCGACCTAACCATTCGCTCAGACTTTAGCCCCGAACTCTGGCTTAAAAACTGCGGATTGTAATTAAAAAGCACAAAAAAATAAGTTGTAGCAACCTACAACTTATTTTTTATTTGCAATATTCAAAAAATTATCTTTTGATAATATCTACCCAGCCAAACTTGTCGGGATATTTGCCGTTTTGGATTCCGGTAAGCTCGTCGTAAATCATCTTACTGATCTCGCCCATCTTGCCGCCGTTAACCTCGTAATCCTTGCCATTATATCCGAACCAACCTACCGGCGAAATTACAGCAGCCGTACCTGTACCGAAGATTTCGGTAAGCTTGCCGCTCTCTGCAGCCTCGGCTACCTTACGGATATCAACGTTGCCCTCGCGCACCTTGATGCCATGAGACTTAAGGAGTGCGATAACGCTACGACGAGTGATACCCGGCAAAATGCTGCCGCGAAGTGCGGGAGTATGTACAACGCCGTCAATCACAAAGAAGATATTCATAGCACCAACTTCCTCTACATAGCGGTGATATTTAGCGTCAAGCCACATTGCTTGGTCGTAACCCTTAGCCTGAGCATTCTCGCCTGCCTTCATGCTTGCAGCGTAGTTACCGATAACCTTATGTCCGCCGGTACCGCCCTTAGCTGCACGAACATAGCTCTGCTCAACCAAAAGTTTTACGGGAGCAAGTCCGTTAGCGTAGTAAGCACCAACAGGGCTTACGATAACATACATATAGTATGTCTTAGAAGCGTGAACGCCCAAAGCTGCCTCGGTAGCTATCATTGTGGGACGGATATAAAGCGCTGTACCCTCGTCGGTGGGGATCCACTCCTCGTCAACAAAGATAAGCTGCTTGATTGCGTCGTAGACAAATTGCTTATCAAACGTCGGCATGCAAAGTCTTTCAGCCGAGTCGCACATTCTGTCAAGGTTATCGTTAAGACGGAAAAGACGAATTTCGCCCTTGCTGTTCTTGTACGCCTTAGCGCCCTCGAACACGCCCTGCGCATAGTGCAAAACCGATGCGGAAGGTGCTAAATGCAAATCCTGATACGGTTGAATGCGCGCGTTCTTCCACTCGCCACCCTCGTACTCCATAATGAACATATGGTCGGTAAAAAATTTACCAAAGCCGAGTTTGCCCTGAGGCTTTTCTTTTTTGTGTTCCGTCTTGATAATTTTAAGTTCCATTTTCCTATATCTCCTTTACGCTTTCGTGTCTAATTGCTTCCACGATTGTGCGTTTTTAACATAATTAAGTTTGCCGTTTGTCCTGTCAATTAGAGGCGTTATATCGTCTCCAATAGGACAAGCATATGTAAACGATACGTCGCTTGTGTAGCTGATATCGCTTATACCATTGGTGCCGCTCAGCTTTTTAAACGTCGCAAAGTCAGTATTGCACCTATATATGTCACACATAATCAGCTCAACTTTCTTGGATTTAGCTATACAATCAGCCGAAACCGAAGAATATGCCCTCGTCAGTCCGCCGGTACCCAGCTTGACTCCGCCAAAGTATCTTACCACCGCAACCATGCACTTTTTGAGTCCCGCCCCTTTTATGACCTCCATAATGGGCGCGCCCGCAGTACCGCTCGGCTCTCCGTCATCCGAGAACCTCGACATATTGCCGAGTTCGTCCCAAATGGCGGCATAGCAAACGTGAGTTGCGTCGTGGTAAGTTTTACGTAAAGACTTGAGCTTCTCCATAACGTCCTCCTCGCTCTCTACTCTATAAGCAAACGCCATAAAGCGCGAGCGGGAAATTGTTACTTCGGCATAGCTGTCTGTCAGCGTGATATATCTCATTTAATGATAATTTTAATGTGCGCCTTTTTGCCCTTATGCAAGACAAATTCGTTGTCGGTCGTAATGTCGGCGATCTTTGCGTTTACATCGGACACCTTGTTATCATTGATTTTAACACCGCCGCCCTCTATAACCCTGCGAGCATCACTCTTGGAAACCGCTGTTTTTGACATAACCATAAGGTCGGTTATGGGAGTGTCGCCTGTCACTTCGAGCGTGAGCGTAGGCATTTCGCCACCGCCGCCGAACGCGCCCTGAGCCTCGGCTTGCGCTTTTGCCGCAGCCTCCTGCCCATGAACCAAAGCGGTGACTTCGTAGGCAAGACGCTTTTTCGCCTCGTTGATGCGCTCATCCTTAAACTTGCAAAGCTCGGCAATTTCGTCAAGCTCCACAAATGTCAAAAGCTTTAAGCACTCCTCCACCTTGACGTCCTCCACATTGCGGAAGTATTGATAAAATTCATACGGAGAAGTTTTATTGGCGTCAAGCCACAAAGCGCCTTTTGCCGTTTTGCCCATCTTTTTGCCGTCCGAAGTCTCTAAGAGAGCAAAGGTTGCGGCATAAGCGTCCGTCGACTCCTTGCGCCTAATAAGGTCTGCGCCCGCAAGCATATTGCTCCATTGGTCGTTACCGCCCACCTGGAGTTTTACGCCATACTTTTTATACAGCATATAGAAGTCATACGCCTGCATAAGCATATAGTTGAACTCCAAAAAGCTGAGCCCCTTTTCCATACGCGCCTTGTAGCACTCGGCGGTCAGCATCTTGTTGACCGAAAAATATGTGCCAACCTCGCGCAAAAAGCCCACATAATTGAGTTCCATAAGCCAATCTGCATTGTTGAGCATAAGCGCTGCGTTTTCACCGTCAAAACGAATAAATCTTTTGAGCTGACTCTTAAAAGCCTCGCAGTTATGCGCGATCGTCTCGGGCGTCATCATGCTGCGCATATCCGTTCTGCCCGACGGATCGCCTATCATAGCCGTGCCACCGCCGATAAGGGCAATAGGCTTATGCCCTGCCCTTTGCATATGCGCCATCGCCATGATGGGAATATAGTGACCTATGTGCAAGCTGTCCGCCGTCGGGTCGAAACCGACATAGAAAGGAACACTTTCCTCTCCTAAAAGTTTGCGCAAATCGTCCTCGTAAACTGTCTGTTTGATAAACCCTCTCTCGTACAGGGTGTCCAAAACGTTCTTCATTAAACTATCCTTGTATTATTTCTTTAATTTAGCAATTTCTGCCTTAAACATATCTCCGAGTCTATGCATACCCGAATCGATACGATCTACTGTTGCGTTGGAGAAGTTAAGGCGAAGCATATTTGTTACGTCATCTGCCGGATAGAATACTTGACCTTGAATATACGCTACGTCGTGCTTAACAGCCTCGGCAGCCAAAGTGGTTGTGTTAATAGGCACATTAAATCCGCCCCAAATAAACAAGCCGCCTTCTGCATTTACATAGCTGTATTCTTCCGGCATATACTTTTTGATAGCGTCGATCATTGCATTTTTGCGCTCTCTGTAAATGGGCAAGCTCTTCTCGATATTCGGGAAGAGATATCCGCGCTTAAGATATTCGTAAACTATGAGCTGCGAAAGATTGGACGTCGATACGTCTGCACCCTGCTTGCCTATGGTGAGCTTGCGGATAACTTCGGTCGGTCCTACTGCAACAGCAACTCTGAGTCCGCCCGAGCAAACTTTGCTAAAGCTTGTTACATAAACAACGTTATCATTAGTATCAAAGCTCTTAATGCTTGGTACAGCCTCGCCCTCGAAGCGAAGCTTAGAATACGGATCGTCCTCGAGCACCATAACGCCATGCTTAGCTGTAACAGATGCAATTGCCTTGCGGTTAGCTACCGAATAAACCTTACCGGTCGGGTTGGAGAATGTGGGAACACAGTACAAGAACTTGGGCTTATACTGAATAATCTTCTTTTCCAAATCCTCGATGTCAAGACCGTTATCATCCGAATTTACACCGATAACCTTAGCCTGATATGACGCGAAAATCTGCAAAGCCGCAAGATATGTAGGATTTTCTACAAGCACTACGTCGCCCTTATTAAGGAAAACCTTGCTCATAAGGTCGATACCCTGCTGACCGCCACTTAGTACAAGAGTTTGGTCAAGCGAAACGTTTTCGATTCCTGCCGATTTAACATATTTGATAAGTTCCTGACGGAAGGGAACAAAACCTTCGGTCGTGCCATATTGCAAAGCATCGGTTGCACTTGCGCATCCTTCGCTAAGAAGGTCGTTAGTTATCTCCTGAATTTCCTTTCGGGGAAGGCAAACAGTTGCAGGAAATCCGCCTGCAAAAGAAACGATTTCGGGTCTTGTCAAGAGCTTTAAAATTTCCCTTGTCGCCGAACCGTTCATATTAGCCATTCTTTCGCTGTAATTATATTCCATAATATCTCTCCTTACACAATAAATGTAATCTTCGCGCCATGCGCGTTAATCCCTAAATATTACTAATTTAGTTTACCACACTTTACTTTAAATGGCAAGCGTTTTATGTTAAATTCTCAATCCCTTGGGATAAAGGTTTTTGTATCTTCCGTCGCTGCCCTTAAACCCGCCGAGCGGTGCGCCGAGCACGGTTATCGCGCCGTAGCCGCTGTGCTCGCCGCTTAGCTCCTCGCCGTGCATATACCTTTTGATTTCTTCCTCGTTTGGCTCGAATCCGAACATCTCTTTTCCGAACGCCGAAAAAAAGTAATGGTCTGGCTTAAACACCTTGCCATCCAACTTTCCTATTCTCACACCGCCCGAAACGATACTATTAAGCGGCAACTCGAATGGCAGCGCAGGCACATAAAATATGCCGTTATGCTCCAAATAATCGACATTTCGCCTTATTATGTCTGACATAAACTTGTCAACTTCCTTGTTTTTCGCCATTTTATATGGTTTTGGCAGTCGATTTTCGCCTCCGTCACGCTTAATGAGTGCGGCAAAGAATTGCCCCTCACCCACACCCGTATGCGGATAAAATCTGCGCATTCGCTTATCGGTAAGGTACACCGTTTGGCGGCAAACCTCCTCTTTGGGCATAACAAGCTCATAGTCGTGAGAAAGCAAAAACTTTTCTATAACGTCCTCGTTTTCCCGCTTCGAAAATGTGCAAGTCGAATATATGAGCATTCCGCCCTTTTTAAGCACTCTGTCTGCGCTTTCGAGTATAGCGGACTGACGTGCGGCACAACTGATCGAATGTTCAACGTTCCACTCTCGTATTGCAATCTCATCCTTACGGAACATTCCCTCACCCGAACAAGGCACATCGGCAAGCACAAGATCGAAAATTTCGCCCAGCTTTTCAAAATCCTTAGGCGAATGATTTGTCACCGCCACGTTCATATATCCCATTCGCTCAACGTTGCTTTTGAGTACTGCCGCACGTGATGGCGTAATTTCGTTAGACACAAGGTGCGTCACCTTGCTCGCAAGCTGTATCGTTTTGCCGCCCGGCGCTGCGCAAAGGTCGAGCGCAAGCGTAGCATTAATGTCGTAAGCATTGACCGCCGCCATCGCCGACGGCTCTTGTATGTACATCAAACCCGCGTGGTGGTATGGATGATTGCCCCACTTTTCACTGCCGAGGTAATAACAATGCTCGGCAAACGGAACGCGCTGATAGTTTCCTATAGCCGAAAGCAGCTTTTTGTCATCTATCTTTACTCCATTTATCCTGAATGCCTTTGTGGGCGGCTGCTCATAAGAGCGCAAAAAAGCATCATAGTCAGGCACTATCGACTTCATCTCATCTAAAAATTCTTTGGGCAAATTCACCATATATAAAGTGTATCACAAATTCTGTAAAAAATCAAGAGTGTTATTATTGTTTTATACACAAAAAGCCTCCCCCTAAAGGGAGACTTTAAGCGTTAAAAAATTAACAACCTTATATTGGCTTTCCCCTAATGTGCAGCTATTACATGCATACTTTGCCTTGCCCGTTAGGGGCAGGGGGAGGGCCACTTTTTAACGGCTATTTATACTTAAATAATCTTATTAAGATACTCCATTGGCTTAAGGCGAGACAGCCTTGCTATGGGCAAAATGCAACCTATCGCCGCAAACAATGCAATCGTGCCGAGTAATATGAGCGCAACAACAGGCGTTACACCGAATATGGCAACATACACTACCCCCGACGTGCGGCTAAAGAACACATTAAAAAACCATCCAAGAGCGGCAAGTCCAATAAGCGCCAAACCGTATATTAGCGCGCCTACAATAGCGCCCTCCCAAATAAAGATTTTTATAAGGTTAAAGTTAGAGCTACCCAGCGACTTGAGTATGCCTATGGTGTTCGTCTTTTCGGTAACGCTGTGTAACATAAAGTTTAGTAGTAGCAAAATCGAGAATATCGCAAAGGCAATAGACAGATACGTCATAACACTTTTGAGCGCATTTATCTTTTTTGCCATACTGAACACACTGTCGGCAACATAGTTATCAAGACGATAATTGACTCCCGTTCCAGAATCATAGGAAACAAAATAGTCAAAATCCTTTATGTTTTCACGGCTTACAATGACGCGGCCATATATTCCACCTATGGTATTATACAGCATCTCATATGTCCCCTTGTCCGCCTGAATATATAAGTTGCGTTCCATACTCAGATAAAAGCCTTTTACCGTTACGTCCATCTCGTAAGACCCCGTAATAGACACAGTAAAAGAATCAAATAGCTCTCTGTTTTCATTAATAACTGTCGTGTAAATTGACGGAAAGCCTATACCCTCACGAGTAGTCAAATTGTAGAAAACATAAGCTTTATATTCCTCTATCGATCCATCAAAGCCTCTTGCCTTTGCCTTCTCATAATATTCCTCGGAGTGCTGCACCCAATACTCCTCTCCCAGCTCATAAAGCGTTGGGTATATGGGTAGCGACGTAAAATCGGCCATATCGAAGGGCAAATAAATTCCGTCCTCATCGCTGATTATTGCCGCATGTTCATATTCGATTTGGGATATTAACGTGACAGAGGCAAGAGTAACGCCGTCAAGTTTAGCCGATACAGGCGTAAAGCTTTCTTTTATAGGCAGCGCATCCTCGCTAACAAACAACACATTGTGAGCGCTATCAGACCTCTCGCTATAAAACTGACTTATCAAATCATTATCATTAACATCGACAGATTTAAGTGCCGCGTACTTTTGCGAATTAAACCCTGTATCTATTATACCGCAAATGGTATACTCCTTGCCGTCCACAATTAGCTGTTTACCTTTTAGCTGATTAATATCGCTAAACTTAATCACTTCGTCATTAAATTCTAATCCGACACTCATAAGCACCTCGGCGGTGTACTTAGTTATAGCAACTTCGCCGTCACGACTTGGCAGTGAGCCGTCCACCGTAAAGCCGAACTGCCTCATTTTATCCTCTGTTATGCTTGTAAATGCGTAAGGCAATTTGTTGTATACAATGTCCGACTCTATGGAGTTTTGAATTCCCTCATCGCAATACACAACGGGAAGTACTGCCCCCGCCTGCTCCTCCACTTCCTCATACTCTTTTTGGGAAAAGTGCGCCGTAAGACCCCTATTATTATCATCAAATCTTTTAGTAACCGCACTTTGATCAAGCCCATGCTTAACCATAGTGGAGTATGTTATGGACGATATATCACTCATCGCAGGGGCAAGCGCCAAGCCCAAAAACGAAAAGGCTATCATGGCAAGAAAGACCGTGGCAATCAACCTTATGGGATGATATTTAAAGTTACTGCAACCTATTTTTAGCGCAGACTTTAAGCCCATTTTGGAGCGGCGTACAGCATAGCTTTCCTGCTTTTCGTTCGTTTTAAATCCGACTTTGGTATCGTTTATAACCTCGCCGTTACTAAGCTCAATTACTCTATCTCCGTACTTAAAAGCCGATTCTCTATCGTGCGACACGACCAATATCAGCTTATCCTTAGACAGCTCTTTTAGTAAGCCGAAAATACTTTCACCCGTATCGCTGTCGAGCGCACCGCTCGGCTCGTCGGCAAAGATGATTTGCGGGTCTTTGACAATAGACCGAGCTATCGCCACACGCTGCTTTTGCCCACCCGAAAGCTCTGTTATCTTGCGCTTTTCGTAACCAATTAGGTCAACCTTTTTTAGTGCGGCGGCAATCTTAGCATCAATATTCTTTTCGCCTTGCAGCGACAGCGCGAGCGCTATATTGTCCCCCACGTTAAGCTCGGGGATAAGATTATACTCCTGAAAGACAAAGCCGCAGCACGCGTTACGATAGTCGTCAAGCTCGGCAGCAGTAAAGTTCTTTAGGCTTTTGCCTTTAAATATTACGTCACCGCCGTCAAAGCTATCCAGTCCCGAAAGCACATTTAATAGAGTGCTTTTGCCGCAGCCCGACTTACCGAGTATAAAAATCATACCCGTATCGGGCAAATCAAAGCTCACTCCTTTTAGCGCCTCAACGCTTTCGTACTTTAGCTTGTAAGTTTTAAACAAGTTGATTATTTTCATTTGTACGTCCTCCTTACTTTATCTGTCCCTTGCGGATAATATCTGCAGGTGAGAGTTTGCGGTATTTTCTTAGTGCAATTAGCGTACCAAGCAATGCCGTAACCATAGCTATTGCAAACATACCCAAAATTGTCCATATGTTAAGGTATAGTAGCTTAAATGACATTTGCCCCCAATTCAACAGTTCCGCTATTTGCGGTGCATTAAAAGCATTGGCACCAATGCCAATCGGTATAAGCGAGAGCAAGAAGATTGCGCCACATACAATAACCGAGCTCAAACCGTAAACCTTATAAATTGCCCTAAAATCGGCACCAAGAGCAGAAATAATACCCACCTGTTTGGTCTGACTGCGTATAGATGTGGCTATAAAATTAAGCAGTAGCACAAAAGTAAATATAAAGAATATCCCACCTAAATATAAACATAACATACTTAAAGGATGTGCTGATAATATAGCTTCATTATACCAATCCACCTTTTGATTTAGCTCAGTCGGATGAAGTGCAATAGACGGATCATTATCGTCATTTATATAATCAGCATATTCGGTTAGTAACGTGCTCCAGGGTTCAAACTGATAAAAAACTCCCGCTTTGTTGTATCCTTGATTATTATAGCTCGACACAAATCTTACAAACTTACGCAAATCTTTTTTGGCTTTCGGCACGGGACATATCAACAATACGTTGTTCTCATTATAACTAAAATAATCATCCGTATGCTCCATAATATAATCGGCAGTCACATAAAACCTTTCGTGGAAAAGCATATCGCTTTCAAGTGAAAAATATTCCGGATAATATTCGGGGGTAATATTGAGTATTTGTCCGGCATATCTTCGCTCTATAAGAGGGTGATTATTATTGTAGCAAGCATTGTCGCAACCCGTTTTTAGCACTCCCGTAATCGTAAAGCCTTCATATTTCCATAATCTATGCTCTATAATATCATCGGGAGTATTGATTTCGTATATATTACCCTCCTCGTCCTTATAGCCCAACAGTTTAAAGTAATTATAGTTACATTCGGTAATTACGACCTCGTCATTACTTTCGGGAAGTCTGCCTATAAGTTCAAAACCGTGCTCGTCTATTGTCTTTTGTGTTATAGACATATAACCTGAGACATTTGAAGTAATATGTTCCTCGGCGCTATCTATTTTTTGCATTAAATCATCGCTTAGCGGATACTTAGCCGCTGTTTCATCCCTACCCGATATCCAAGTGTAGTGCTGAATCACCAGCATTAAATCTTGGGATATTTTCGATTGCAGCCTTTGCAAATCTTCATTTGCATACGCCACCGATTTCCGGCTATAGCTTTGATATCCCAAAAGCTTTTCGAGGATATTGCTATCGTAGTGTGTCCCGGTTTCATACTTGTTTAAGGTAAGGTATTGGGCGTCGCTACTATACACCATATTTACAAACGGAGTTACCTTGCTAAATGTCGCAAAAACAAGCGACAGCCCGAAAAAGGTAAAAGAAAACACCGCAAGCAAAACGGTGGCAATCAGTCTGATGGGATGAAATTTGTAGTTGCTGCAACTCAACTTAAGTGCAGACTTTAAGCCCAATTTGGACGTGCGGGCAGTATATGTATCTTTGCCTTCGGCAGTTTTAAAATCGCCATTGGTGTCACCCACCACCTTGCCGTCACTAAGCTCGATTATGCGGTCGCCATATGTAAATGCGGCTTCTTTGTCGTGCGAAACAACAATAACAAGCCTATCCTTAGACAGCTTTTTTAATAGTGCAAATAATAATGCGCCCGTGTCGCTGTCGAGAGCTCCGCTCGGCTCGTCTGCAAATATGATTTGCGGGTCTTTTACTATACACCTCGCTACTGCAACGCGCTGTTTTTGTCCGCCTGAAAGCTCATTGACCTTGCGACCTGCGTAGCCCGCCAAACCAACCTGCTTTAATGCATTATCGACCTTGTCGGTTACATCCTTTTCGCCCTGCAGCTCGAGCGCAAGAGCAATATTGTCGTGGACGTTTAGCTCGTGGATCAAGTTATACTCCTGGAAAACAAAACCGCAACATGAGTTGCGGTAGCTGTTAAGTTCGGCTACCGTAAAACCCTTGAGGCTTTTGCCCTTAAAGATTACGTCGCCGCTATCGAAGTTGTCAAGTCCGGAAAGCACATTGAGTAGCGTGCTTTTTCCGCAGCCGGACTTACCGAGTATAAAGACCATTCCGGTATCTGGCAGGTCAAAACTTACACCTTTTAGCGCATTGACGGTCTCGCCTTTCAGCTTGTACGTCTTTATCAAGTTGATAATTAGCATATTGTTACCTCCTTGTTGAGATTTTAATATAAAATTTACAAGCTGTCAATGCAATTCCAACAAGATTCACTAAAATATTA
>JAFLVB010000027.1 GCA_022508465.1 Clostridiales bacterium | reverse complement strand
TCACTAAAATATTACATTATTCCTAAAATTATACAAGTGTGAAAAATAAAAAAAGATAGCGAACTCTATAAGAACTCGCTATCATCGATTTTTTTATTAACTTTATGATAATTACTTGCGCTTTTTGTTTACAAGCGATTGCTTTATAAACAGCACAAAAAGCGGATGCGGTTTGTGCGGACGTGATTTAAATTCGGGATGATATTGCACGCCAAGGTGGAACAGCTTATCTTTAAGCTCAACAGCTTCTACCAAAGTTCCGTCCGGCGAAGTTCCGCAAATGATAAGTCCTAAATCAGAGAGCATTTCGCGATAATCGTTATTAAACTCATATCTATGACGATGACGCTCGAAGATCGACTTAGCCCCGTATGCTTCATACAGCTTTGTGCCTTCCTTTATTACGCACTCGTATGCACCAAGCCTCATACTGCCGCCTGTGTTCTGGAGGCCTATCTGGCTGTTCATTATATCTATGACCTTGTTGGGCGAGCCGGGGTTAAACTCTCTGCTGTTAGCATCTGTTAGCCCTGCCACGTCGCGAGCGTACTCGATAGTAAGTATCTGCATACCGAGGCAGATACCAAAGTACGGCAAGTCGTGTTCTCTGCAATACTTGGCTGCAAGAATCATGCCCTCTACTCCGCGATCGCCAAAGCCGCCGGGTAAGATTATACCGTCGCAGTCGCCGAGCAAGCTGTCCACAGTAGAAGGAACGATCTCCTCCGAATCAACCCACTTAAGGTCGATGTTTGCGCCGTTTTCGATACCGGCGTGAGTGAGCGCCTCAACTACCGACAAATATGTGTCGTACATTTTTACGTACTTGCCCACAAGTCCTATGCGTACAGTTTCGGAGCGGTTATGAGCCTTGTTAAGCATCTTGAGCCAGTCCGAAATATCGGGCTCGTTATCGGGCAAGCCGAGTTCGCGGGAAACTATCTTGGTAAAGTTGCTCTTTTCGAGCATAAGCGGAGCTTCGTAAAGGAGAGGAACGTCGAGGTTGTCTATTACGCAATCGGCCTTGACATTGCAGAAGAGCGCAATCTTGTTCCTTGCCGACTGAGTGAGCGGAGACTCGCTGCGCACTACTATTATGTTGGGGAATATGCCCTTTGACTGCAATTCCGCTACCGAGTGCTGTGTGGGCTTGGTCTTAACTTCGCCCGATACTCTGATATATGGAGCAAGCGTTACATGGATAAACAGGCAATTTTCCCTACCCACTTCGTTGGCAACCTGTCTTATCGACTCAAGGAAGGGCAAACCTTCTATATCGCCCGTCGTGCCGCCTATCTCGGTGATAACAATATCGGCGTCGCTCTTTTTGCCTACCGAGTAGATGAACTTTTTGATTTCGCCGGTGATGTGCGGGATAACCTGCACGGTCATTCCGTTGTATACGCCGCCACGCTCGTTGTTGAGAACATTCCAGTAAACTTTACCGGTTGTAAGGTTACTATACTTGTTGAGGTTTTCGTCTATAAAGCGCTCGTAGTGGCCGAGGTCGAGGTCGGTTTCGCAGCCGTCCTCGGTTACGTAAACCTCACCGTGCTGATACGGACTCATTGTACCCGGGTCGATATTTATGTACGGATCGAGCTTTTGAGCAATAACTTTGAGCCCTTTAGCTTTAAGCATCATACCGAGAGATGCCGCGGTAATTCCTTTACCGAGGCCGCTGACAACTCCGCCTGTCACAAAAATGTACTTTGTCATAATAGTCTCCTTCGTATACTTTAACCGCATTGCCGGTCAAATATAAACTCCTGCTGTATTTTACTTTTAGATTTCCGCCTCTGAGCGAAACGGTTATGTCTGTATCAATCGGGCATATGCCGCACTTTACGCTTGCCGCTACCGCCGCACACGCGCCCGTCCCGCAAGAAAGCGTTTCGCCGCTTCCGCGTTCCCAAACTCTGATTTTTAAGTTCTCATTTTTTCCTTCGACGAACTCTACATTGATTCCGTCGGGGAAGTACGAATGATGTTCAATCTCCTCGCCTATGCGCATATCTACGCTGTCTACGTCGTCCACAAAGATTACGCAATGCGGATTGCCCATAGACACATATGTAAACTTGAGGCTCTGCCCGCAAACGAATATCGTTCTTACTTCGTCTATCTCGGGCTTGCCCATATCGACAGAATAAATGTCACTATCAATATGCGTTACCGTTTTAAGCCCGGAGTTGGTCTCCACGGTAAACTCACGCTTATCGCTTTTTTCTGACAAAAACCTGCCTATGCACCGAACAGCATTGCCGCACATAGCGCCCTCGCTACCGTCAGCATTGAACATTCTCATCTTAATATCCGCTACCATCGACGGATACAAATAAACTACGCCGTCGCTGCCTACGCCAAAATGTCTATCCGACATCTCCACCGCAAGCGCGCTCATATCGTCTATCGTTTGATGCAAGCAATCGACAAAAATATAGTCGTTGCCCGCGCCGTGCATTTTAACAAAATTCATAACACCCTCCCCTTTGTCTTTATGAACAAAAGAGCTTAGGTGATACTGTGAATTAAGCGAAAATCTCGTTAAACTGCTTTTTTATCTGCTTAAAAGTCTTTTCGTTCTCATCGTCGCTTAGATGCGATGATGCATACAACTTGATAAGCGGCTCTGTTCCGGACGGTCTTATGATAAGGCTGCCGCCGTCAAACTCGTATCTAAGCATATTTACGGGTGGGAAGTCTGCACTTTCGCTTAGCGAATAGTCCATAACACCACTAACCGATTTGCCTGCAATTGAAGTAAGCGGGTTTTCCCTTAGCTGAGCAAGCAGCGACTTCATTTTGATTTCGCCCTCCTCGCCCTCGAAGGTATATGCGATTTGCCTATGTGCGTAATTGCCATACTTAGCGTAAATCTCTTTGAGCTTGTCGCCAAAAGTCTTGCCTTCCTTTTTGAGCTCGTTTGCAATGAGTGCAATGAGCTTGGATGCAATAACTGCGTCCTTGTCGCGCACATGAGTACCTATCAAATATCCCTGACTCTCCTCAAAGCCGAGCAGGAATTTGTCCTCGTCGCCATTTGACTCGAGTCCGTTGATCACATTGCCTATATACTTAAAACCTGTGGGGACAGAAATGACTTGGGCACCAAACTCAGCCGCTATCTTTAAGGCAAGGTCTGTGCTTACTATCGTCTTGACTATGACGGGGGTCCTGCCCTTGTAATGTCTGAGTAGATATTCGCACATAAGTACGCCCATCTCGTTGCCGCTGAGTATCTCGGCATCCTCGCCACTAATGTACGCCACGCCTATACGGTCAGCGTCCGGATCGTTGGCTATAAGTAGGTCCGCACCCTCACTTTTAAGTAGCTTTATGCCGTGACGGAGTGCCTCCTTCTTTTCGGGATTGGGTATAGGACAGGTTGTAAATTTGCCGCTCGGCTCATCCTGTCCGGGGACGGAGATAACCTTGCAGCCTATTTCCTCGAGCACTTTGGGCACTAAGCGATAGCCTGTGCCGTTAAGCGGCGTATAAACCACGTTAAGCCCGTCCACTCTGCTTGGACAAATCTTGCCAATCTCCTCGAGATATTCCCTCTCTGTTTCCTCTGTCGTATAGATGATTGTGCCGCGTTTAAGATAATAGTCAAAGCTGTGCATTCTCAGTCTGAATGCGTCTATTTTTGCTATATTTGCCGCTACTTCCTTTGTCTGCTCGTCACGCAGCTGACAGCCGGTGGCGTCATACACCTTGTATCCGTTGTACTCGCGCGGGTTGTGGCTCGCCGTAATCATTACGCCTATGTCCGCCCCTAACCTTCTTGTCGCAAATGACAAAAACGGCGACGGCATAAGCTCTGGTGTAATGTATGCGGTCACACCTGCCGCTGCAAATACGCAAGCCGCTTCCTGAGCAAAAAGGTCGGAACTTGTACGACTGTCATAGCTTATCACCACCTTATTCATACGGTGATTGTGCATATACAAGACAATGCCCTGCGTTATCTTGCGAACTGTATATATATTGATGCGATTTGTGCCGGCGCCCATTATTCCTCTTATGCCGGCAGTGCCGAATTCCAAATCTTTATAAAAAGCCGAGCTTTTTTCCTCTTCAGTCATTGCCAAAAGCTCCCTAAACAGCTTTCGGTCCTTTACACGTCGTTTCCAAGATTCATGTTTTTCGGTTAATCCCATTTATTCCTCCGCTTTACGTCATAAAGACCACCGCATTGCGATGATCTTTGATTTTGTTTTAACCTTTGATATATCCGAGCTCTTTCGCCTTTGCGGTCAACTCGTCTCGGAACTTAGGATGCGCTATCGATATAATCGCCTTAGCTCTGTCCGCAATCGACAGTCCTCTGAGGTTTACAACGCCGTACTCGGTTACGAGATACTGAACATCATTACGCGAAAGCGATACTGTTGCACCCGGCTTTAAGGTCGGAACAATACGGCTGATTTCCTTTCTCTCATCGCCGTTGCCTGTACGAACATTTGCCGTCGAGTAAAGCGCTATAAACGCTCTGCCACCCTTGGACATTTGTGCGCCTATCGCCGTATCCGCCTGTCCGCCCGTGCCGCTGTACTGCTTGTTAGCGATACTCTCGCTGCAGCATTGCCCGGTAAGGTCAACTTCGAGCGTGGTGTTGATAGAAACTTGGTTGTCATTCTTTGCCAAAGTTTCGTATGCGTTGCAGTAGCTGCAATCCATTACAAGTACATCGGGATTGTTGTTTACAAATTCGTAAACCTTGTCTGTTCCCATAACGATACTTGTTACTATCTTACCTTTATGAAGCGTCTTTTTGCTGCCGTTTACTACACCCTTTTTAGCAAGCTCTGCGATTCCGTCACCCAAAAGCTCGGTGTGGATACCGAGATCCTTTTTGGTCTCGAGGAACTGAACAACAGAGTTGGGGATAGAGCCTATTCCTATTTGGAGATTGTCACCGTCTTTAATAAACTGAGAGATATAACCGCCTATCGTCTTGTCCTTTTCGTTTACCGGAGCGGGAATATCCTGCACCATCGGGAAGTCTACGGGAACAAAGTAATCGATATCGGTTGCATCAATAAGCGCATCACCGTAAGTGAACGGCATATTGGGGTTTACTTCCATTATAACCGTCTTAGCGCGCTTCATCACTTCGCGGTCGTAAATGTTACTAAGACCAAGCGAAATCTTGCCATCCTTATTGGGAGGTGTACAAGTGCCGACAAAAAGGTCGGGATCACCCTGAGCGCAAATAGTTACTGCAGTTTTACGCAAGTGTGTGGGCGCATACGAAACGGTGTCAAGCAAATTATATGCATTACGTGTGGGACCCGAGAAGAATAAGCTGTTGATTCTTATATTATTGCCCCACTCTTTGTTTTCCATAAACGGATAAGATCTGAGTGTCAAGCACATCCAAATGCTAAGTCCTCTGTCTTTATCGAGGATCTTATGTAAGTTGCTCAAGAAGGCTTGAGGTTCCACAGTTGCATCGCCGACAGCGATTTTATAATTGTCTTTTACAAGCGCAAGCACTTCGTCAATAGTAATTGTTTTAGCCATAATTAATCTCCTAAAATTAATCTAAAATAGTATACTCAAAGTAGTCTGATTTGTCAAATAAATTGCCGTGTTTTTGTAATTTTCACTTTTGAAAATTAGCTTTTCATTTTAAAGATTTTTGCGTGCCGCAAGTTATGCCTGGCATAATCTGTGCCGACGGCGATATTATGCCTCAAAAAGTTTGCCGAGCGCGAATAATAAGTCTTCGGCGTTCTTCCTTCCCACAATCTGCACCCCTATCGGCATTCCACCAACGTTTACGCACGGCACGCTTAAAGCGGGCAATCCCGCTATGCTGGACGGCTGAGTAAATATGTCCGAATAAACGATTTCCTTCCTCGATCTATCTGCCGAAAACTCGAATGCCTTACTCGGCGCAGTAGGCGAAATTATTATGTCGCATTGCTCTAACGCTGCACCAAGCTCCCTTATAATTCTGCTTTTTACCCTTTTGGCCTTTTCTATAATTTCGGGATGGGAAAGCACGTATTCACCTATAAGGACGCGCTTTTTTACCTCTTTGCCCAGCTTTTGAGTGCGCTCACCCTCATTACCTATGCCGCGCAAGTTGTTAGCAGACTGAGCGTTGCCGAGCACGCAATATGTAGCAAACGCGGCATTTACCGACGGTGCCGACAGAGTGACAAACGTGCAGCCTACTGCCGAAAGTACCTCTTTAGCGCGCTCTATTACCTTATATGTATCGGTGTCGTACCAGCTCTCGAACTCGCTTATAAGCCCTATCTTTAATCCGTGACAATTCGGCTCGCCTAACTTCCTACCGCTAAGCACCTCAAACAAAAGTTTACAGTCGTCCACGCAGTTTGTAATAGGTCCAATCTGGTCCATATCCTGCGAGAGCGCATACATTCCGGTGCCGTCTATGCTGCCAAGCGTCGGCTTAAGCCCTACCACTCCGCAATATGACGCAGGCTGACGAATACTTCCGCCTGTGTCCGAGCCGAGTGCGCCATAGCAAAGTCCCGCCGATACCGCCGCCGCAGATCCGCCGCTGCTTCCGCCCGGAACGCAGCTATTGTTTAACGGATTCTTTACAGGTCCAAATGCAGATGTCGTATTTGACGATCCCATCGCAAATTCGTCCATATTGGTCTTTCCGATTATGACAGCGCCCTCTGCCTTTAACCTCTTGACAACCTCGGCATCCTCACAGTCTATTCCGCTCAAAATCTTAGAGCCGCAAGTGGTGACGCTGCCTTTATAGCGCATATTATCCTTGATCGCTATTGGGACGCCGGCAAGCCTTCCCGTAAAGCCGCACTTGATTTTTTCGTCGATAAGCCGAGCTTGCTCCTCGGCATCGAGCAAAGAAATAAAGCAATTTAGATCACTTGCTTCAATCTTACTTAAAATATCGAGAGTAATTTCTTTGGATGAAACCACTCCCGACAATATTTGCTGCCTCAAACCGGAAATACTATCAATGTTCTTCATTTGCGTCTCCGTCATAGTCATCAAGGACGTCTATAAGTCTAAGTGCATTATTGACGGTGTCATATAGTTCATCGTCAGCCGCCTCAAGACTCGCCTTTTGAGATATACTGTTAAACTCTTGTTTTGTCATAGTAAAATTATACAACTTATTCCGCCTCGTCGTCAACGAAATTCACCCCTTGACATAAATAAAAATACGGTGTATAATAGTGCTATGTATCCTTATTTATTTCATTTACATTCCTTGCCGTCGTATATTGTACTTATATGCATCGGCATATTAGCGGCGCTAATACTTTATAGAATTTTGGCGTTTAAAGTAGGAATTTCCGAAGAGAGTTTCCGTTTTTACGGCGTTATATTTATAGTTTCCATCGGGCTTGGATTTGTCTTTGCACGCCTTTTTCAAATGCTTTATAACTATATAGAGACCGGCGAAGTCGGCACAGGCATAACCTTTTTGGGCGGACTTGTAGGCGGCGTGGCGACCTTCTTTGTGCTCATTTTAATATTCGGCAAAAAGTATAGGAATGAGCTTTTTAAAACGGTCAATGTTGCAATGCCGTGTATAGCGCTCGGCCACTGCTTGGGACGAATCGGCTGCTTTTTGGCAGGCTGCTGCTACGGCGCGAAAACAGACAGCTTTTTGGGCGTAAAGTTTGTGGATTATATCACTTCGTCGGGAGAATGGATATATTTTGACACTCCACGCATGCCCACTCAGCTTATAGAGGCTATCTTTTTATTGCTGCTGTGCATAGCGCTTATATTGTTTATATTTAGGTTAGACAAGCTCGACTTTTTAGCGGTTGCTTATCTTTATTCTTACTCGGTGTTCAGATTTTTGATCGAGTTTGTACGCGACGATCCGCGCGGCGCATTTATTTTAGGCCTGTCGCCAAGTCAGATAATTTGCATAATAATGTTTATCGGCGCTGTCGTACTTAATGTCTTGCTAATAAGACGCAAAACAGCAAATCAATCTTCCCCCACCGAATAAAAATCAAACAAACAATAAAAGAGGCACTTCATTATGCCTCTTTTTCTTTATGTAAATAACTATAATTTTAAAATAACAATGCCACTAATACATACAACCAATGAGCGCAGAAGCCCGCAACAATACCGCCTATCGTATGATAAAGTATCGAGCTTGTGGTGAGCTTACGGAAGCCCAAGCTGTCCATCATAGCAACGTGAGTGGACAAATATCCGCTCCAGAACATGCACATAGAAGTAAACACGGCGATTTCGGTTGCGGTAAACACGCCGTCACCAACGAGCGCAACTGCCGCACCTGCACTACCAAGCGCGGTAATGGGCACGCTTATTGCCGAAGGTGTCGAGAATCCGAATATCCAGCTAAACGGTGTAGCAAGCAAATTTCCTATCCAAGGAAGCAGTCCTACGCCCTCGCCTGCCGCGCCCGTATAGGCAAGTTTAATAATTTCTCCGTTTTCGCCTACCGTCGTCGGTCGACCGTCGGATAGAAGCATAACAAGGTTAGCTATAATCAAAACGCCGGGGATGATCGCCATACCTATCTTAACGCCGCTTGCGCCACCTTCGAGCAAGCTGTCAAAGAAGCGTTGAACAGCGCCGCCCTTACGGACTTCACGCTGATTAACGGCATCAAAAGTATGCTCCAAATCTGGAACAGCATCTTCGTCTTTACCGAACATCTTTTTGGACTTGCGCAGCATAAGTCTTGTCGCAAGCACACTACCTAAAATTGCACCTACAACACCCATAGCTACGGCAAGGCCGACATGGCCACCCTCTCTAACACCTTTTCCCGCCATAGTTATAACAACTATAAGACCCATACCGAACGCAGTACCGAGGTTGGTTAGACCTGCAAGCTGGTATCTTTTAAAATAACGTCTGTATCTGACGTCGTCGGCAAGCGTAAGCACTGCCGGGTTGTCGGAAAGGAAGGTCGAGAATATCGCTACCGAGGTTGCACCCGGCATACCATAAAGAGGTTTCATAAGCGGCGAAAGTGCCTTGTTTGCAAGCGAAATTACACCGAACTCGGTAAGCACAGAGCTAAGTGCGCCTATTACAACGGCAACGCCCATAAGATAAAAGCACGTATTTAAGAGCAAATCCCATGCGTTATAAAACAGAGTATTGAGCATATTGCCAAAACCCATGATTATAGCAATGGGAACAAATATCGCCAAAACAACTGCAAGGGTGACAAAGCCCTCTACGCTTACAGCCTTTTTTATCGCATACTTGTGAGAATCGTCTTCGTCCTCGTGACCTCTGATGCGACGTCTCGGTCTACGGAAAAAGTCGAGCATGTGACGCCTGCGATATTCGGGCGGTAAAGCCTCAATTGGGTCTTGGTTAGAAATCTCGGGAGTTTCTTGAGTTTCGGCTTCATTGGTAGGAGGCTCGCTAATCTCTTCCGCTCCTTCGGTTTGTTTAGTTTCGTCTGACATAGTCTTTCTCCACATTAATAATACTAACAAATTATAATAATTTAATCGTATTGTGTCAAACGATTTGACTAAAAAAAGCAAGCGGCGTATAATAAATTTTATCGGGAGGCACTAATATGGAAAAAATTACTTCTTTTACAATAGATCACCTCAATCACCCCGCGGGGATATATCTGTCGCGCATTGACGGCGATATCTACACTTACGACGTGCGCATTTGCAAGCCATACTCAGACGAGCTTATGACTAACGAGCAAATGCACTCACTTGAACATCTGCTCGCCACCGTGCTGCGTAACGGAAGACTTAGTGGTAACACCATCTACGTCGGACCTATGGGCTGCCAAACAGGTTTTTATGTGCTTATGCGTGACGTCGAGCTAAATGAAGCTACTAAATATATAATGGAAGGCTTTGACGCAGTCCTTGCCTACGACGGCGAAATGCCGGGCGGCTCAAAAGAAGAATGCGGCTACTATTATAATCTAAGTGTAGAAGCGGCCAAAACAATAGCTAAGATATTTAAAGAAAGAACCCCTACTTTTTTGTAAAAAAGTAGGCAAAAAACTTTTAAACTTAAATTATAACCTTATGTAAAGCTTCCACCTTGAGGGGGAAGCTGGATGCGAGCTTGCGCTCAGCCGAACACTCGTAGAGTGCGAACACCCTCAGCCGAGCGAAGCGATCGCCACGAAGTACGCAAGCCGCAGACTGATACTCGCTACGCTCGTGGCGTTCACTCGCAAGCTCGCTCAGCTAAGGAGGGTGAATAATTAAAACCAACCAAAAAAATTTTAAAATCACAAAAGGTCTCTCCCTCAGGAGAGACCTTTTTGCACCGCACTATTAAAGAGCCACCCAAAACAAAAGAGCCGAGTTATGGGCGTATTCCACAGACAGAGAAACACAACAAAAAAATAATTTAAAATAGATTTTTTCATATGTATTCTCCTTTATTAATTTATTTTTCTTACCCACCCTAAAAAAGCGTACATCCAGGTTCTGAAAGACGAACAGTTTCGTCATCCAAAAACTCATATTCGATACCTAAATATCCCAAATGATCGTAGCTGCATTTACTTTGCGCCTTATTATAAACTATTCTCAAAATAATAAGACAAAAATATGTACTCAAACGATATTCTTTTTCGCGGTCTATTATACTTGCAGGAATAGTTAAAGTCTCTTTATGGTTATATTTCGGAGTTCCAAATAGTGGAAATGGAAGTTTCACGTTATACTCAGTAGAATTATATTCTCCCATATCTATAAATCTCACAAAATACAAACCATCAATATCTTTGTAATTTTCTATGCCAAAACTACTATTAGCTTCGTAAATTGGATCAAAATCCTTAGCATTACAAAGATAAACTCCAACTCCCAATTCCATCAAATCACTATCACTTCTATATCCTGATATCCCATGTTCGCTCCCATAATAAAAGTCCAAAGTAATTTCGTCGATTTTAAAATCCGTTTTATTACTTTTTACTCCTACCATAATCTCTCGAAGCGCATCACCTCTACGACATATATCATAATTTAGTCCACGTCCATTCCCACACCCCGAAATGATAGCTATAACAGTCAAGACTAATGCAACAATAACAATCTTTTTTTGCTTCATAAACAAACCTCCATTAATAAAAAATATTCCTAATCTTACATTGCTCCATTGTGCAAATTCAATAAAAATGAAATTTTGTAATTAAATTAGTTTTTACAGACAATCTCTGTGTATTATCATATTTATATCTCAATCATACCATACAAATTATGCATTGTCAATAGTTATTTTGTAAAATTTATATAATGTATACAAGAAAGCCGCAACAACTCGGTTATAGCTAATATAAGATACTATATAATTTTTAGCCTTAAATTAAAGTCACCCTCATCAGGCGCTTCGCACCAGGTCCCTCAAGGTGGAAGCCTTGCTTGCCCCTCCTTAGCCGAGCATCCACTTATTTTCCCATCCAACTATATATGGTTATATTTATAAATAAAATCCTTCTTAACAGCCAGCAAAATGCTTGTTTACAAGGGCATTTTTGCTGAAGGGTGCTTAGCCGCCTTGCAAAAAATCGTTATAATTTGATTAAAACTTGGCGAAGCTAAGCAAAATATTTGACTATTGACAAATAAAGTAATATAATTATCTTTGCAAGCAATTTTTTTGCTTATAGTTTAGTATCTAATGTTATTTAGATAAACAACTACGATAAAATCCATTTACGGAGGTAAATTATGAAGAAAATGACAATCGATGGTAATACCGCCGCATCGCATATCGCATATGCGTTCAGCGAAGTAGCTGCCATCTACCCCATCACTCCGTCTTCGCCTATGGCGGAATACGCCGACGAATGGGCTGCTCAAGGCAGACTCAACATGTTCGGCGAACCGCTCAGACTTGCAGAAATGCAAAGTGAAGGCGGCGCTGCCGGAGCTGTTCACGGCTCGCTCGCAGCAGGTGCGCTTACCACTACTTACACAGCAAGCCAGGGATTACTCCTTATGATCCCCAATATGTACAAGATTGCAGGCGAATTGCTTCCTTCTGTTTTCCACGTTAGCGCTCGTGCGCTCGCTGCTCATGCACTCAGCATCTTCGGCGACCATGCAGACGTTATGGCATGCAGACAGACAGGCTTTGCAATGATCGCATCCAACTCTGTACAAGAGGCTATGGACCTTGCACTTGTAGCACACCTTTCTACCCTCAGATCTAAGGTGCCGTTTATCCACTTCTTTGACGGTTTCCGTACCAGCCACGAAGTTTCCAAGATCGACGGAATCGAATACGACGAAATCCGCGCTCTTTGCGACAAGCTCGGCATTATGGAGGATATAAAGGACTTTAAGGCACGCGCTCTTAACCCCGAGCATCCGCATCAGACAGGTACTGCTCAAAACCCCGATATTTACTTCCAGAACCGTGAGGCTGCTAACAAATACTACGATGCAACTCCTGCTATCGTAGCTGAAATGATGAAAGAAGTTTCCGCTCTCACCGGCCGCAAATACGAACTTTATCAATACTACGGAGCCGCAGATGCTACCGACCTTATCATAATGATGGGCTCGGGCTGCGAAGCTGTAGAAGAAACCGTTGACTATCTTACCGCTAAGGGCAAGAAGGTCGGCTTACTCAAAGTAAGACTTTATCGTCCCTTCTCCGTTAAGGACTTCATTGATGCTATCCCCGCTTCGGTTAAGCGCATAGCAGTTATGGACAGAACCAAAGAGGCAGGCTCTCTCGGCGAACCCCTCTACCTCGACGTTGTTGCAGCTATTAACGAATCAGGCCGCAAAGTCAGCGTTATCGGCGGTAGATATGGTCTTGGCTCCAAGGAGTTCAACCCGTCCATGGTTAACGCTATCTACGAGAACCTCAAGAGCAAAGAGCCTATCAACCACTTCACGGTTGGTATCAACGACGACGTAACTCACAAGTCGCTCGAAATCAAGACATTTATCAATGCATCTCCCGAAGGCACCAGCCGTTGCAAGTTCTACGGACTTGGTTCTGACGGTACTGTTGGCGCTAACAAGAACAGCATTAAGATCATAGGTGATCATACCGATATGTATGCGCAAGGTTACTTCGTATACGACTCCAAAAAGAGCGGTGGTATAACCATTTCTCACCTTCGTTTCGGTAAGACCCCCATCAGATCGAGCTACCTCATCGACCAGGCAGACTTCGTTGCTTGCCACAATCCGTCTTATGTAACAAGATACAACATGACTTCGGATATCAAGAAGGGCGGCGTATTCTTGCTCAACTGCAAATGGTCGCTCGAAGAACTCGACGCTATCCTCCCCGCTGCAATGAAGAACGACATTGCAAGCAAAAAGCTTAACTTCTACACAATCGACGCTCTCCAGATCGCTAACAAAGCAGGTATGGGCGGCAGAATCAACGGCGTAATGCAGGCAGCATTCTTCAAGCTCGCTGACATTATCCCCTACGCTGACGCTGAAGAGTATATGAAGCAAGCCATCAAGAAGACATACGGCAAGAAGGGCGAGGACGTTGTAAAGAAGAACTGCGACGCTATCGACAACGCTATTGCAGGTCTTAAAAAGGTTAATTATCCCAAAGATTGGGCTACCACCACAAAGGGTGGCGCAATGGAGAAATCCTCCGACGACGAATATTACAAGAACTTCATTCTTCCCATCGTATCTCAGGAAGGCGACAAGCTCCCCGTTTCGGCATTCAATGCAGACGGATCAGTACCCACCTCCACCACCAGATACGAAAAGCGCGGTATTGCAGCTAAGGTTCCCGCTTGGATCCCCGAAAACTGCATACAATGCAATATCTGCTCGCTCGTTTGCCCGCACGCTTGCATCAGACCGGTACTTGTACCTAATGGCGCTAAGACTCCGGACGGATTTGCAACCAAGCCGGCTACCGGACTTGACGGTTACGCATTCCGTATGCAGCTCTCCCCGCTCGATTGCACAGGCTGCGGCAGCTGCGCAAACGTTTGCCCGTCCAAGAACAAGGCTCTCGAAATGAAGCCGCTTGACGAAGTAGCACGCACAGAGGAAGCAAATTACAGCTACTCACTTACTACCCCGCAAGCTGATGTTACAAATAAATTCAAGCCCGAAACCGTTAAGGGCAGCCAATTCTTGCAACCGCTCTTTGAATTCTCGGGCGCATGCGCAGGCTGCGGCGAAACTCCGTACGTTAAACTTATCACTCAGCTCTTCGGTGACAGAATGGTTGTTGCTAATGCAACCGGTTGCTCGTCCATCTACGGCGGATCCGCTCCCACCTGCCCGTACACCGTAAACGCTAAGGGTCATGGTCCCGCTTGGGGCAACAGCCTCTTCGAGGACAATGCAGAGTTTGGTTATGGTATGAACCTTGCTTACAAGGCTCGCCGTGCTAAGCTTGCTTCCCTTATGAACAAGGCAGTAGAGCTCGGTGCTTGCGGCTGCGTTGCAGATCCGTTCAAGAAGTGGCTCGCTGACTGCGACAATGTTGAAGTTACAAGAGAAGTTAAGGACGCTGTTGACGCTAACATCGACAATGCTATCGCTAAGGCAAGCGGCGAACTTAAGAGCGTACTTACCGAAATCAAAGACACCTCCGACTGCATCGTTAAAAAGTCCATTTGGATCTTCGGTGGCGACGGCTGGGCATATGATATCGGTTACGGCGGACTTGACCACGTTCTTGCAAGTGGAGAGGACGTAAACGTACTCGTTCTTGATACCGAAGTTTACAGCAACACAGGCGGACAATCGTCTAAGTCCACCCCCACCGGCTCGGTAGCTAAATTCGCTGCAAGCGGAAAGCGCACCAAGAAAAAGGACCTCGGCATGATGGCTATGAGCTATGGTTACGTTTATGTAGCACAGGTTGCTATGGGCGCTAACCAGAATCAGCTTATGAAGGCTATTACTGAGGCTGAAGCTTATCATGGACCGTCGCTTATCATTGCTTATGCAACATGTATCAACCATGGTATCGACATGAGCAAGGGTCAGCTCGAGACCAAGAAGGCTGTAGACGCAGGTTACTGGCAGCTCTATCGCTTCAATCCCGACCTTGCCGAAGAAGGAAAGAATCCGTTCACTCTCGACTCCAAAGATCCGACGGGCGACTATCAGGAATTCCTTGCAGGCGAAACTCGTTATAAGACGCTTAAAGCAAGCCGTCCCGAGCTTGCTGCCGAGCTCTTTGCTAAGGCTGAGGAAGATTCCAAAGCAAGGCTTATGAGCTACAAGGCTAAGGCTGATAAATAATAATTAAATAGATAGGCTGCCCTATTCGGGTGGCCTATTGTATTAAGGAGGAAGTTATGTATTGTACTAATTGTGGAAACGAAGTTTCGGACAAAGCCGACGTTTGCATTAAGTGCGGTTGCGCTATCAAAAAAGCTCCGCAAACCGGGCCAAAAGAGGACGATGCACCTAATATCGGCTATGCCCTTTTAGGATTCTTTTTTCCGGTAGTAGGACTTGTCCTTTTCCTTATATGGCATGACGATTATCCGCTAAGAGCCAAAAGCGCAGGCAAAGGCGCGCTTATCAGTGCCATTTTAATGGCATGCTTCATAATCTTCTATGTTGTAATTATGGCAATTTGGATGATAGCTGTGGCTACCTCTGCCGCCAAAGGAGCAAGCGCTTTCCTATCATTATTAACTTGCTTTTAAATTAATTAAATACAAAACAGGCTATCCTAAATGGGTAGCCTGTTTTACTTACTTCCTTTAAAAATTCTTACTTATTTATAACGATAAGCAATAGGTCATTAACGATTACCCAAGACGTCTCGTTTTCCAAGAAAATCGTATCTATTAAAATACTTAGACTACTACCGTTTTGCTTTAAATAAGTCCTTGCTTTAATCGAAAGACATAGCTCTATTGCGTAAAAATCGCGCTCTATTATTTCGTCGCCCAGCTGAGCCTCAAAAGTTATATCTTCTGCCTCGCATTGTAAAATAGCGATTAGTTCGTCCATAGAACCGTCTACTAAATAACGCGACAGACCACCACTATACTCACTGGCCCTATACCAATTATAAAAACTGTCCGATGTAGGATACAGCTCGGGATAAGTCGGTCTATGAGTGGGCATTTGAGCATCCGCTTTCAGATAAAAGTCATGTACTGCGCCTTCGTACGTCGTGCCGCCAATAGTCACTTTTGTATCACCCCAGGTCGCGTCTACAATATACCACGCCCCGTCCAAATAGACCTTGTTCCACGCGTGGTGTCTCGCCGTGTCATCGACAACTAACCCCACCACTCTTACGCACGGCACGCCTACCATATTGCATAAGAGGCTCATCGACTTGGCTATGCCGTCGCACACCGCAAAGCCTGTTTCAAACACACCTTCGAGATAATACGCAGGCTGGCGAACAGCCAATGCCACATCCAAAATAGTAGTTGCCTCGTAATCGTAAATGTTTTGCCACATTATCCATTCAAATATGGCACGCACCTTTTGCTCCTCGCTCATATCATCCGCGATGATTTTGCTTAGCACGTCCTTAGCCTTAGCGTAAATCCGTTCTGCCGCCGAGCCGCTTTTTGGCTGCGGCTTATAACCCTTTTGTACGACATAGAAAAGCTGGTCCGAAGTTTCAACCTCGCCACCATTCGGATAACCGTCTATCGCCAAAACGGTGCTTCCGCCTCTAAAACGCGGAGTGGCGAGAGACGGATATACAGGTTTAGCCGCCGTGTCAAAATCGTCCGGCTCGTTTGCTGTCAAAAAGGTAATTTCAAATGTGGGAGTACATCCCTTTTGGGTTTTGCCATGTGCTAACATACTGTATCTGCCGGTTTGATCGGTGAGTGCCCAGCCCTTGCTAAGCAGCAGCGCCGCAGACATAGAACTATCGTACCCCATGTATAGCGAAAAAGTAATTTTTTCTTCCTTACCGACCTTTTTCGCCTGTGGACGGAACAATATGGCATAATTGATAAAATCAAATACCTCTTGGTCGGAGGTCATATAATAGTTTCCGTCAAAGTATTTTTTGTTTAAGTAGTCTATCGCTTCATCCGGCACAACCGGCGTTTTAACAGAAACAACTTCTGACGGATTATAATATTCGTTGCCTATGCAGCGTAGCGAAACTTCGCTCTGCCCCTTTAAATCTACAAGTCCCGTAAGGTCAAAGCTATTACCGCTAAATCTTATGTCATCATAGCTATAAGTAGTGTCACCGATACCCACTTCGTACTCGGCGGCCACACCTTCCCACTTTAGGTAGATGTTTGGGTAATTTGTATCAAAGTCTACAATTACATTTTTAATCTCGGCTTTGCCCGCCGCAATAAAATTGATTGCGTCTGTCTTTATCCCGTTGACCGAAGCAAATATACTATACTCACCCGCTGCGCTCGGGGTAAATATAAGTTCGTCGCCTTCGCCATTCTTTTTATTATTAACAAACCAAACAATATCCGGAGTTGGATTTTGTCCGTTATCGAATGCAACCGAAAATTTAAGCTCGTCATTTACGTTTACAATCTCGTTACTTCCCGATTGTATTGTCGGTGGCACGTCAAACGGCTTATAGCAAAGCACGGTAAGGCTGTCACTTAGCCCATTCGTGCTTGCCGTGACCTTGTATCTTTTGTACTCGTCAAGCTTGAGCTGATACGTCTCGCCCACTGCTACGATTTCCTCATTTGCTCGCCAAATAATATCGGCGTCTTGATTAGAATTTTCAAGCCGAGCTGTAAATTCTATAATACTACCGATATCCGTTGTATATAGCGGCGAACTGCACGAAATGCTAAGTTCACTCGGCGCATTGCTTACAAATACGTTTGCACTCGCCGACTTCAACCCTCGACTTACCGTAATCGTTGCTTGTCCCTGTCTTTCGGCACGCAAGACCGTGCCGCTTATTATGGAAACGACATTATAGTCGGAAGCGGACATAACAAAATCGCCATCCACAAAGTCGGCAATGTCTATATACTCGCCGACAGTAAGGTCGATAGTGTCAATCTTGATTGTAAGTCCTTGGCTACACGACACCGACGACAAAACAAACGTCGAAATTATCAAAGCTATAATAATGCGCCTAAACAGTTTCATATAAATAGTTTACCACAGTTAAAAAATTTTTTCAATCTTTCTCGTAAAGCTGTTCGCTTTCGTGAAAATATCTTAAGTACGCTTTATTGCAGAATTTACAAACCTCGTCATCGGTTGCCGGCGTGCCGTCAAACGAATATTTACCATTTACCCGCCAGCCGTTTAGCACCGACGTCCTGATAGCGTCCATAGGACAGTGGAATGCGCACGCCATACATCCTACGCATTTTTTGCCGAACTTAGGCACACAGTCTACCAGCTCTATATTCGATTGCGGGCATTTTGAACTACACACATTGCAACCTACGCACTTAGCTTTATCTACTTTAAACCTCCTGCCAAGCAGCGGCATTGCGATATGCTCTATCCTAAGAGTAAATGAAACCGCTCGCCTTAGCGGATTCACTTTCGTCTTTATTTTCGCTCCCGCACCAATTAGCGCCGCATCGCGCTTTATTCTATTTTCCGCGCACTGCCACATTCTTGCCGCCATCTCGTCCGAATGTCTAAAGATTATATTGTACGGCATAACGTACGAAAATTCGCCGAGCACGTTATATCCTCTTTTTTTCAGTATTCGTCTCGGAACAATACCCGAAGCGTCGTTGAACTTAAGCGGCTCGCCTGACGTGCGAATTATATACGCCTTTCGTCCCTCTCCATACGGCAATTTTTTTAAAAATTCAAGGAAGGCCTTCGGCGCATTAAATGCATGAACGGGATAGCCTACAATAAGCATATCAAAGCAGTCGATATGTACGGGCAATCCGTGTGTGCTAATACTGTAAATATCGGTGTCATAGCCGTAAGCCAAAAGCTCGTCGATAAGCCTGTCCCCCACGCGCCAAGTGTTTTTCGTCCCCGAAAACACGCACATAAGAGCTCTTTTTTTCATCTTTGCTTTTCCTCTATTTTTGTCATTTTGGAGCTGCCGTCCTCATTAAAGTCATATACAACGTCCTCGTCCTTAGCATGAGAATCGTACCACACCTGCGCAAAGAACGGATTAGACTTAGCCAGCCTATCAAAGTCCCACGGCGTGGGCTGTGAACACTCGGGACACCAATGCCCGCCGCGCAAAACGCTAAACGGAGTCGCCTCAAATTGGTGCCCGTCTGCACAGCGCCATACTGCTTTATCATACGGCGAGCCAACATTTTGCGACACAAGAGAGCCGCCGCGGAACGCCGCCGCCTGTCTGTAATCGTCTATATTCCACTTATCAATAGGTTTTTCGTCATAGCCGTGATTAAGTAAATCGTCCTTAGTCAGCCTCGTTACGTCGCGAAGCTCATCATAGTCGCCAAAGTCGCCTTTTGCAATAAGCTTGGTATCCTCCCAGCTTGTAGGGACTATGACGTCCCTACCGAACGAAGCCATAGTTCTCGCCTTGTCGCCAGAGACAAGCCACTTGTATGGCGAATTTGGATGATACAATAGCTTTTTGAACAGGAAAAGATAGATAAGCTTTGCGGGCACAAGTTTACCAAGCGAATAAAGTTTATGATTTTTACCTATTTCCTTCCAATATTCGCTTACTCCGTCACGCTGAAACTCAAAGAGGTCATTAAGTTCATGACCGTCGGCAAACCACAAACCGTGAAAGTTACGGGTAGCGAACCAATGCGGCTTAAAGAACTTTTCGGGCGAGCCGCCTATAATGCCAAAGCCGTCCTTAAACGTGTCATAGCCGGTGTCCATTCCCATTTTGCCCGCACCGATGTTATACACATTCTTCCAAAACTGCGGCACTTCGCCCTTGCTATCCCGCTCTAAAATGCGCTTGATAAGATATCCGCTGTCGCGCGAGGTTACCCACTCGAGCGGCGCATTGAGCGCGGTGTGGAACATAAGTCCGTCCTTGATATTATCCTGCATCATATTGGGATGGACCATTGCAGTCTGCCGCAGTACCACCCAGCAGTCAAGTCCCGCCTCGATTGCATAGCGTTCACCCTTAAGTTTATGCATAGCGTAATGGTCAAACGGGCTGACAAGCAACGGATCGCCCACTCGTCCCCAAAGGTGCTTTTCGTTACGATTGCCGTACAGCGCCATAGTTGAAACGTGTATATATTTGGGCTGCGGCGAGCATCTTTTTATAGCGTCGACAAGCACAATAGCTCCCTTATAGTTGCACTCCTCGCTTGCCGCGGGATTGGCGTCGGAAGCGGGCGGAATTACCGCCGCCATATGCACTACATAGTCGACGCCGCTAACCAATCTATTGCAGTTGTCGGCATTTGCGATCGTGCCGCGTACTATCTCTATACGCTCGCCGTAAATCTTTTTGAGCGATTTGGACAGCTTATCATTCTTCTTTTTGTCTGTCAAAAGCACGCGCACAAACTCCACGTCACCTATCTCCAAAGTCTGTTTGAGCGCCTCACGCCCCATATTTCCGCTTGCGCCTGTCATTGCTATTTTCATCTCTTATCCTCGCACTATCTGTTATATTTTTTTATCAGCATACTTATATACTCTTTTAGTCCGTCAAAGTCATCTTTGATCCTTATTGACCAGTTAAGCTCGGACACCGCCCCCGGCTCGTTTATTCTGTCGCCGCTATGCATAAGGTCGATAAGCGGTACGATAAACAATCTCGCATCGGTTGAACAACCGAGCTCTATAACCGTGTCAATTAGCTCATCTATATCGTCGCTTAAAGCGCACCCGCACTCGTCGCTGAGAATTTTTTTGACCACATTATACTCGTTTTCGCCAAGTGTAGTAAAAAATTGTTTAAGCGGCATATTGTCGTGAGTTCCGGTATAGCACACGCAATTATTTGTTATATTGGACGGCAAATGCGGATTATTGGGATTGCCATCAAAGCCGAACTGCACCACTCTCATCCCGGGGTACCATGTTTGGGCGAGCAGCTTACGCACCGAATCGGTGATAATTCCAAGGTCCTCGGCGATAATGGGCAAGCCTTTTTTGTCCTTAAAAAAGTTAAATCCGGGGCCTTTTTGCCATACCCCATTTGTCGCGTCCTCGCTTCCATATGGAATCTCGTAATACTCATCAAACGCCCTAAAATGGTCAAGTCTTAGCCTGTCAAACAGTTTTAAGGCGCCTTGTATTCGCTTATTCCACCAGACATAGCATTGATTATGCCAGACATAAACGGGATTTCCCCACAGTTGACCGGTGACGCTAAAGTAGTCGGGAGGCACTCCGGCAACCACACTCGGAATATAGCCGTCGCACTTAAACAGCGATTTATTCAGCCACACATCCACACTATCGTACGCCACATAAAACGGCATATCTCCTATAATCTCGACACCCTTACCGTTAGCATAGTTTTTAAGCGCAAGCCACTCCCCTAAAGCTTCATCTTGCACAAACTGCCAAAAGCGCACATTATCGATATTCGCCTTATAAAACTCTTGTACTGTCTCGGACTTATAGTCGGAACACTCACCCCATTCGTACCAAGGGGAACCGCCGTGAGCCTCTTTCAGCGCCATAAACAACGCATATTCCGTATACCCGCTCACCTCGCCACTAAATCGACCAAACGCTTTTTTAAGCAAGTCGATTCTACTATCAAGTGCATTATAATCGACGCGCAAAGAATTTTTGCATTTACAATGCTCGCACTCGGCTTCGGTCAAAAGTCCTTTTTGAATAAGCACATCAAGGTCTATAAAGTACGGATTTATGGCATCCCCACAAGGCGAACTGTACGGTGACGCGCCGTGACCGACGGGGCAAAGCGGCAACACCTGCCAAAAACTCACGCCGCAGTCAGCCAAAAAATCGACAAACTCGTAGGCTGGTTTGCCAAACGTCCCTATCCCATATTCGCCGTAAAGCGAAAAAACTGGCAGCAATACTCCAAATTTTCGTTCCATACCTACCTTATATTCCTACCCGATTTTGCTGAAAAGAAATGTAGTTTGTTTATATCAAAAGTGATAGCGAGCTTCCCTTTTGTTACCTGCTCTGTCGTTTTAATGGTGATAGTCTCTCCGCCCAGCATTGCATGCACGAGCATTTGGTTGCCCAAAAATTCACTATTTTTTACGTTAACTTTGAGATTCTGAGCATCGGTAGTTTTTGGCAAAATGATAATATCCTCCGGGCGAATACCAATCGTAACACCGATATTGCCGCTAAGGAATTTTTCCTCCACACCTTCAAACATCTCAAGCGGCAAATATAGCTTTTGTCTGCAAGTCGTGAGTCTTACCTTGTCACCCTCTTTTTTTAGTACGCTGTCTAATAGATTCATCTCGGGCGAACCGATAAAGCTTGCCACAAACTTATTGGCAGGATGCTCGTAAACGCGCCGAGGCGTGTCGAATTGCTGCAAAACGCCACCATCTATAACAGCTATGCGCGTACCCATAGTCATAGCTTCCACCTGGTCATGCGTGACATAAATAAACGTCGCGTCAAGCTTTTCGTATAATTCGGTAATTTGAGCGCGCATTTCGGCACGAAGTTTGGCGTCGAGGTTACTAAGCGGCTCGTCAAGTAAAAAGAATTTTGGGTTAGATACCATTGCCCTACCAAGCGCAACACGCTGGCATTGTCCGCCCGAAAGCTCGCGCGGCTTGGAGGATAGCTCGGATTCTATGCCGAGGATTTTTGCAGCCTCCTTGACTTTAACGTCTATCTCCTTTTTATCCATTCCTGCGATTTTAAGCCCAAAGGCAATATTATCGTACGCCGTCATATACGGAAACAGCGCGTAGTTTTGGAACACCAGCGTCACCGACCTATCCTTGGGCTTGACATTATTGACCACCACGCCGTCCATCAATATCTCGCCGCCTGTGGCTTTTGATAGCCCTGCGACAAGGCGGAGCAAAGTGGTTTTGCCGCACCCCGAAGGCCCGACAATAACGACAAATTCCTTTTGCGCGATGTCAATACTAAAATCACTCAGCGCTTTTTTGCCGTTATCGTACTCCTTATAAACATTCTTTAATGTAAGACTTGCCATATTACTCCTACTAATATTGTACCATTTTAGGCTAAAACTGTCAATATGTTTATTAACGTTTGTCATCTCACCCATACACATTTTTACAATGGGGTATAGATTTTTGCCATTTGCATTTACTAAACGTATAAAAAAGGACATTCAGGGCAAAATTATGGGCAAATACATTATTATTCTTGACGGAGAAAAAGAAAATATGCTTATCGAAGGTGCAAAAAGCCGCGACATAACGGCTCAGCAATTTATTACCGATATTGTTAACCGATATCTGCCTCTCATGCATATGATAAATCGAGAGGATATGGCAAAGGGCTATGAGGACATGGCCGACATTAATTTGGAACTTGCCAAATAACCAAAGATAAGCATAGAGGCAGCACAATGGAAAATTCGATTAAACGCGGCGAAGTTTATTATGCCGATCTTTCACCTGTGGTGGGCTCCGAACAAGGCGGAGTTCGCCCCGTATTAATCATACAAAACGACATCGGCAATAAGTTTTCGCCCACGGTCATAGTATCTGCAATCACAAGCCAACTTACCAAAGCGAAGTTACCGACACATATAGAGCTTAAAAAAGGACAGTTTGGACTGCCCAAAGACTCTGTCGTGCTGCTCGAGCAAATCCGCACACTCGATAAACGCAGGCTTAAGGACAAGGTCGGAATGCTCGACGACAAATATATGAGATACGTTGACCGCGCTATGCTTATTTCCTTAGGGTTTAATACATAGTTACTTTTTTTGTAAAAAAGTAACCAAACCTACTTTTTTGTAAAAAAGTAGGCAAAAAACTTTTAAACCTTTAAGAAAGGCTTCCCTGTGTAAGGGGAGCTGGCGCCGCAGGCGACTGAGGGACTGTTTTAAAGTTGAAAGTTATTTGCACCTATCAAAAAAGCCCGCTTTAAGGCTGGTGTTAATAGTGAATTTATGAATAAGCGGTTTAGCGGTTTGCTAAACCGCTTATTCTTTGCCCCTC